>JAHEJN010000101.1 GCA_024638845.1 Acidimicrobiales bacterium
GGGCAGGCCTTCAATGTCGCCCGCAACGCGGTCCTGGCCGCGGGGTGGCCCGAATCGGTTCCCGGCACCACCATCGATCGCCAGTGCGGCTCGTCGCAGCAGGCGCTGCACTTCGCCGCTCAGGGTGTGATGGCCGGCGCCTACGACATCGTGATCGCGTCGGGTGTCGAGGTGATGAGCCAGGTCGTGATGGGAGCATCGGCCGGTGACGGCACCTTCGGCTTGCCCTTCGGCGACACCGTGCAGGCTCGCTACCGCGACCAGGGTGGGCTCGTACCCCAGGGGATCTCGGCCGAGCTCATCGCCGACGAGTGGGCGCTGAGTCGAACCGATCTCGACACCTACGCGGCCTGCAGTCACGAGCGCGCGGCGCGAGCGACCGCCGAGGGTCGCTTCGAGAACGAGATCGTGCCGGTGGCCCGCCGCGTCCGTGATCGAGACAGCGGCCGCTCCGTCCACGGCACGGGCTCGGCCACCACCGATGAGGGAATCCGAGACGACACGACGGTCGCCGGTCTGGCCGAGCTCCGCCCGGCCTTCACCGAGGGTGGCAAGGTCACCGCGGGCAACTCGTCGCAGATCTGTGACGGTGCATCGGCAGCCCTCGTGATGAATGCCGACGAGGCCCGACGGCTGGGCTTGGCTCCTCGGGCCCGATTCCATGCCTTTGCGCTGGCCGGTGCCGATCCTCGCCTGATGCTCACCGCGCCCATCCCGGCCACGCACAAGGTGCTGGCCAATGCCGGGCTGTCGATCGACGACATCGATCTGGTCGAGATCAACGAAGCGTTCGCGTCGGTCGTCCTGGCCTGGCAGCGAGAGCTCGACCCCGACATGACCAAGGTGAACGTGAACGGCGGCGCCATCGCTCTCGGGCATCCGCTCGGCGCATCGGGCACCAAGCTCATGGCCACCCTGGTCAACGAGCTCGAACGGACCGGCGGTCGCTGGGGCCTCCAGACCATGTGCGAAGGCGGCGGCATGGCCAACGCGACCATCGTCGAGCGCATCTCGTGATCGAGACGCTCTTTCGCATCGCGGTCGCCGTCGTCGTCGCCTACGGCATCATCCGCCTGGGCATGTTCATGCTCGGCAGTCTGTCGCGACCGATCCCCGAGCCGCCGCCCGCGGGTGAGCTGCGGCGGGTCAAGATCCACTACCGGTGTTCGGTGTGCGGCACCGAGCTGTTCATCCGTACCGCGCCCGACGAGGACCCGCCCCCGCCCCGGCACTGTCTGGAGGACATGGACCTGGTCGCTCCCATCGAGTGACGAACTTTTCCACAGATTTGGGTGAAATTGCCCATGACCGAGGGTCGTGGTCTCGGATTTTCCCGAGCTCTGAGTTATCCACAGGGCGGGGATAACACTGTGTGTAATTACAACCGTGTGAGTTGGCGACGGCGGTCGTTCAGTGGAACTGAGTCGCCGTGATGATGCCACCGAGCACGAACCCGAGGCCGAGCAGCAAGTACCAGTTGCTCGTGTCGCCGGGCACCCAACCGACGTAATTGGCGAGGATGATGACCACGCCGACGATGAGCAGGCCGAACATCACGACCGGCACCCAGGGGGCGCTGATCTTCTCGTGGGAGTACACGCCCGGTGGCGTGTACCGGGTGCTCTCGGGCTGAGTGCCCTTGGCGGTCACCCGACCGCCCTCGACGCGCTTCTTCGGTGGCTTTCCCATGGCCTGACACGATACCTTCCGCGTCCGATGGTGACGTGTCGCTAACCTCACGACGGTGCCGGCCCGCATTCTCGTCGTCGACAACTACGACTCGTTCGTCTACAACCTCGTGCAGTACCTGGGCGAGCTGGGCGCCGAGCCGGTGGTGTATCGCAACGACCAGATCGACGTCGACGCCGCCGCCCGCCTCGATCCCGCGGGTGTGTTGATCAGTCCCGGTCCGGGCGAACCCGCCGATGCGGGGGTGTCGAACGAGCTCATCGAGTTCTTCGCCGGACGCCGACCGGTTCTCGGCGTGTGTCTCGGCCACCAGTGCATCGGTCGCGTGTACGGCGCGTCCATCGGTCGCGCCCCGATTCTCATGCACGGCAAGACCTCGCTCATCGACCACGACGGGGTCGGCGTCTTCGCCGGGCTCCCCTCTCCGCTCGAGGCGACCCGCTATCACTCACTGGTCATCGAACCCGACACCGTGCCTGCCGTCCTCGAGGTGACCGCCCGCACTTCCGACGGCACGATCATGGGCGTGCGTCATCGCGACCTCGATGTCGAAGGCGTGCAGTTCCACCCCGAGTCGATCCTCACGGTCGCCGGTCACGATCTGCTCGACAACTTCCTGCGCCGCGCGGTCGACTGAGTCGTCCGACCTCGGCCTAGCTGTCGGCCGGCGGCGGCGGTACCGGGGTGGGAGGGATCGGTGTGGGCGTGGGGACCGGTGTCGGCGTCGGTGGGGGTTCCACGCCGATGAAGATGGTGACGGTCTGGCCCGCCTCGAGCTCGGTGAACGGCGGTGGATCCTGATCGACGACCCGCCCGATGAGGTTCGGATCGGTGGTCTCGAGGTCGCCCGAAGTGACGTTGAGCCCGAGTGCCGCCAGCTGGTCACTGGCATCCTCGGGCGTGAGCTGGGCCAGATTCGGCACCTGCACGACGGGGATTCCGGTGGAGATGTAGATGGTGACGGTGTCGCCGTCCATGCCCGCCACGCCTGCGGGCGGGTCGGTGCGGGTGACCAGGCCCTCGGCGACCGTCTCGGAAGGCTCTTCGGCCTCGGTGACCCGGAAGCCGGCGTCGTTCAGCGCCTGGGTGGCGGCGGCGGGGGTGAAGCCCTCGACGTTCGGGATCGGGATCTCGTCGGGACCGAGGGCGACATCGAGGATCACGGTGTCCCCGGGACGGGCCTCGGTGCCGGCTCGGGGATCCTGGGCCAGAACCGTTCCCGCTTCTTCCTCGGTGTTCTCGATCTCGCGCACCTCGACCACGAAGCCCTGCTGCTCGAGCTCGGACCGGGCCTGGTCGAGGGTCTTGCCGACGACGTTCGCGACCGGGCGCGGTTCGGCCCCGGTGCTCACGGTGAGCGTCACGGTCTCGCCGACCTCGAGGTCTTCACCGGCCGGTGGATCCTGGGCGAAGACGATGCCTTCGGCGACCTCCTCGTTCGGTTCCTCGACGAAGTCGACCTCGAAGCCGAGCTGTTGCAGGGTGCGGGTGGCGTCGGCGAGGGTCATGTTCACCACGTCGGGCACCGCCTCGAGAACCGGCAGCTCTTCTTGGGGATCATCGGAGAGCAGGTTCATGGCCAGCAGCACACCGCCGACGATGACCGCCAACAGCGCGATGCCGCCGAGGATCCCGTAGACGACCCGCCGCCCGGTGTCGTCGTAGTACTCGGGTTCGGCCATCGGTGCCGATGCCGGATTGACCGGCGCCTGGGCCATGGTGGTGGCCGGTTGGGTCATCGTGGGGTCGGGCGGCAGGACCAACGGAACCGCGACGGCCGCAGCTGCGGGGGCCACCAACTGTGCGCCCTCGCGGTAGCGGCGCAGGTCGGACCGGAGGTCTTCGGCGGTGGGATACCGGGCCGCCGGGTCCTTGGCCAGGCACTTCATGATGATCGCCTCGAGCGCCGGCGGTGCGGTCACCCCGAGCTCCTCGAACGACGGCGGTTTGTCCTGCACGTGCTGGTAGGCGATCGCCACGGGTGACTCACCGACGAAGGGCGGGCGCCCGGCGACGGCCTCGTAGAGCACGACACCGAGCGAGTAGATGTCGCTGCGAGGATCGACGGTCTGGCCCTGCGCCTGCTCGGGTGAGAAGTAGCTGGCGGTACCCATCACCGTCCCGGCCTGGGTGAGGTTGTCCTGCACCCCCTCGGCGACCGCGGTGGCGATACCGAAATCGGCCACCTTCACCTGGCCGTCGTTGGAGATCAACAGGTTGCCCGCCTTGAGATCGCGGTGCACGATGCCCTCGCGGTGGGCCACCGAGAGCGCGGACGCAGCGTCGATGCCGATGTCGGCCACCCGATCGGGATGTAGTCGCCCCTCGGCCCGGAGGATCTCGGCCAGGCTGCGGCCGTCGATGAACTCCATGACGATGTAGTAGGTGCTGCCCTCCTGGCCCCAGTCGTACACCCCGACGATGTTGGGGTGGCCCAGGTTGGCGGCAGCTTGTGCCTCTCGGCGGAAGCGCTCGACGAAGGCCGGGTCGGCGGCGAACTGGGCGAACATGACCTTCACGGCGACCGGCCGGTCGAGGACCTGATCGCGGGCCAGAACGACGTCGGACATCCCGCCGCGCGCCAGGCGACGGTGCAGCTCGTAACGGCCACCGAAGACGGTGGGACCCTGATCGGACATCGAAGGGATTGTACGGCCCACGGGGTGAAGCCTGGTGCCACCGGGCATTTCCCGAGCTAGCCGCCCTGCTCCTCACCCTCGCCTTCGATGGCGCTCACGCCCTCGAGCGGCTGGAGCGCAGCCGCCAACACCTGTTGGGCAATGGGCGCGGCGACCGTGCCGCCGGTGATCTGGCCCTGGCCGGGCTCGGCTTCGACGATCACGGCCACTGCGACGGTCGCCGGCTCCCCCGGAGGTCCCGCGAAGCCGATGATCCAGGCGTGGGTGTCGTCGGTGTCGGCGAAGGTCTGCGCGGTGCCGGTCTTGCCACCGACGGTGAAGCCCGGAATCTGCAGCCCGGTGGCCGTACCCGAGGTGGCCACGTCGATCATCAGTCGCTGCATCGTGTCGGCGTCGCCCCGACGAAGCGCCACCTTCCAGACGGTGGGCTCGTACTCGTCGACCAGTTCGCCGTCGCGGTTGCGGATCTCGTCCATCACGTGTGGCTTCATGATCACCCCGCCGTTGGCGACCGCCGCTGCGACGAGCGCCATCTGGAGCGGCGTCGAGGTCACGTCGTTCTGGCCGATCGAGGCCTGGGCCAGCCCGGGTGTGTTCTCCACGATGGACACGTCGGGGTTCTCGGTGCTGGGCGACAGCACCGCACCGAAATCGGTGGGGAAGTGCGAGGCGACGGGTACCGGGAGGTCGATCGGCGGCGGCTCGTCGAACCCGAAGGCCTGGGCCTGGCCGATCATGAGCTCGGGCCCCAGATACTCTGCGCCCAGCTCGGCGAAAGCCGTGTTGCACGAGACCCGCAGGGCCTGGGCGAGGTCGCCGCCACAGGTCGACCCCCCGAAGTTGGCGATCGTCGACGTGGTGAGCGGTGGTGTGTAGCCGCTCGACGCGGCGAAGACCGGGTCGGTCGGCGTCGCCACGCCCGACGCCAAACCGGCCGACCCCGTCACCACCTTGAAGGTCGAACCGGGTGGGAAGGTCTGGCGATAGGCCTTGGGCAGGTCGGGCGCGGTCGGATCCTGTGCCCGCAGCTCGTCCCACGCCTCGGTGGCCGCATCGAGGTCGATCGTGCTCACGAGGTTCGGGTCATACGACGGAAACGACCACATGGCGATCATCGAACCGTCGCGGGGGTCGAGCACGACCACCGACCCGTTGCGATCACCGAGCGCCTCGCGTGCGACACGCTGGACGTCGTCGCGTACGGTGAGCTGGAGATTGCCCGTGGGATCCTGCCCCCCGAGCAGCGCGCCGAGATCACCGTATTTCTGCTGATCGGTCTGTCCGGCCAGCAGGTCGTTGTACACCGCCTCGACACCCGTGGCACCGAAGTTGAAGGTCTGTGCCCCCGTGATGTGCGCGTACAGGTCGCCCTCGGGGTACTGCCGTTCGCGGCCCAGTTCGTTGTCCTCGACCTCGACCGACCGAGCGACGATCACACCGTCGGCGGTGGCGATGATGCCGCGGTCTCGACCGAAGTCGCGGATGATCGCCCTCGTGTTGTTGGGGTTGGCCTCGAGCCGATCGGCGCCGAACAGCTGGAGCCAGTTGAGCTGCGCGAACAACGCGACGAAGCACACCAACAGCGCCAGCCCGACCTTGCGGATCTGATCGTTCACGATACGGCACCCGCAGTGGCTCGGCCCCGGCGCGGAGCGCCGGCTCGATGATTCTCGAGCTGGCGAGCGGTCGAGTCGTGGGAGACACGAAGGAGCAACGCCAACAGGATGTAGTTGGCCACCAGCGACGAACCGCCGTAGCTCACGAAGGGAAGGGTCACGCCGGTGAGGGGAAGCACCCGGATCACTCCGGCGACGATGATGAACGCCTGCACTCCGAGCAGCGTGGTGATGCCGGCCGCCAGAAGCTTCTCGAACGGCTGGTCGGCCCGGAGCGCGATGCGCAGACCCGCGCCGATCATCAGCAGGAACGTCATGAGGATGGCGGTGGACCCGAACAACCCGAGCTCCTCGCCGATGGCCGCGAAGATGAAGTCGGTCTCGGCCAGGGGAATCACATCGGGCCGGCCGAGGCCCGGACCGGTGCCCGTGAGACCGCCATTGGCCAACGAGAACGACGCCTGGATCACCTGATATCCGGTGTCGGTGGGATCGGCCCAGGGATCGAGCCACGTGTCGACGCGCTCCTGGACGTGGGTGAACTGCGTCCACGCCAAGGTGGCGCCACCGAAGAAGAGCACGACGCTCACCAGGAGATAGCTGGCCCGCTCGGTGGCGATCCACAGCATGGAGACGAACAGGGCGAAGAACAGCAACGACGACCCGAGGTCCTTCTCGGCCACCATCACCAGTACCGAGGCGCTCCATGCCACCAGCACCGGTCCGAGATGCTGCGGCTCGGGAAAGTGGAGGGGGCCGAGCCGCCGGGTCGACATCGCCAACAGCTCACGTTTGTCGATGAGGTAGCCGGCGAAGAAGATGGCCAAGGCGACCTTGGCGAACTCACCGGGCTGGAAGTTCATCGGTCCGAGGCTCACCCAGATGCGCGCCCCGTTGATGGTCTCACCCAGACCGGGCGCCAGCGGCAACACCAGCAGACCGATGCCGATGACCATGAACGTGTAGCGGTAGCGCTCCAGCACCCGCGCGCTGCGCACGACCAGCAGAGTCGTCACGAAGGCGCCGATGCCGACCATGGTCCACACGGCCTGCAGGCCGGCGAGGTCGCGATCGAGGCGGGCAATGAACACGTAACCGAGACCGTTGAGCAGGCCGGCAAGGGGCAGGAGCAGTGGCTCGGCCAACGGGGCCAGACGGCGTAGGGCCACGTGGGCCAGCATCAACAACCCGAAGATGACGCCGAGGAACGGCACCAGGTTGGGCGGGAGCTCCGCGTCGGTCGCGAGGCTGGCCAGGGCGTAGGCCCCGGCGATGACGACCGACACGAGGATCAGCAGACTGAGCTCGGTGTTGCGAAGCGAGTTCGTCATTCGTCGGGTTCGGATTCGGTCGAGGCTTCGGCGAGACGGTCGGTCAGGCCGTCGACGTAGTCGAGCGCACCCTCGACGCTTGCGTAGTCGGGGTTGCCCTCCACCTCCTCCAACAGGAGCGGCGTGAGGTCGGCGACGTCGAGATCGGTCACCAGCTCGACCGTCGGGTCGAACCAGAGCACTCCACCTGGTCGGCCCTGGAAGACGACAACCGAGTCGTCGTTCACACCGACGAAGTAGCTCGACCGCGAGTACAGACCGACCGCGACGACCACGACGGTGATGACCAGGACGATCGAGAGCAGCCAGCCGAGGGTTCGGATCGGGGTGCGCGAACGACCGGGATCGATGTCGTCGTCGTCGATCGCGGGAGCGAGCAGCCGGGCGGGGATACCGGCGCGGTCGATCACGGCATGTTCGGCCGTATCGCCGTCACGGGCAGAGGTGAAGCCGGCCCGGTCGGTTCGGCCCGGGCGGACCTGAAGAGCACCGATGGTGCGCTGGTCGTCGGTGGTCGGCCCGGCCTCCACGTCGGCCACCACGACGGTGATGTTGTCACGGCCGCCGCCGGCATTGGCCAGCCGCACCAGCTCCTCGGCGACCTCGCCGGGGTCGTCGAGGCGACGCAGCACAGAGGCGATCTGATCGACACTCACCTCGTTGAACAGGCCGTCGCTGCACAACAGGAGGCGGTCGCCCTCACGGGCCGGCAGCTCCCAGTAGTCGACGTCGATCTCGCCGGTCACACCGAGGGCCCGAGTGAGGATGTTGCGCTGTGGATGCACCGCCGCCTCCTCCTCGGTGATGCGGCCGTCGCGCACCATGTCTTCTACCAGGCTGTGATCGCGGGTGACCTGCCGCAGCTCGTCGTCGGCCCACAGGTAGACGCGCGAGTCGCCGACGTTGGCCACGGCCAGCCATTGCTCGTCGGTGTCGGGTCCTTCGATCGCGGCCACCGCGCACAGGGTGGTACCCATACCCCGGAGGTCGAGCGAAGTGTGCGACCGAGCGATGACCGCCCGATTCGCGGCCTGCACACCGTCGAGCAGTCGTTCGGTGGTCGCCGTCCCGTCGGCGTCGAGCACCTGCTCGCGCATCGTCTCGATCGCCACCGCGGAAGCGACTTCGCCGCCCTGATGGCCGCCCATGCCGTCGGCCACGACGAAGAGCCCGTTGGTGGCATGCCAGCGGTCCTGGTTCGCGCGGCGGACCTGACCGGTGTCGGACGCGCCGGCCCAGCGGAAGGTGATCACGTGAGCTCCAGCACGGTCGAACCGATCTGCAAGCGGTCACCGGTCTGCATGACCATCGGCCCACTGACGCGGTGGCGATTCAGGTAGGTGCCGTTGGTCGAGCCCAGGTCCTCCACCATGAAGTTGCCTTCTCGCCGGAATATCCGCGCGTGGATCTGCGACGCATACGTGTCGTCGAGGGTGACCTGGCAGCCCGCGGCGCGCCCGACGGTGAGCTCGTCGCCGAGAGGGAACTCGCGCCCAGCCAGCTCGGCCGGCTCGAGAACGACGAGTCGGCCGACCATGGCGCCCGTCGCCCGTTTGGCTCGCGCCGCGACCGAGCCCCGTCTCTTCCCCTCGGCCCGGGGACGACGCGGCGCTCGCTTCTTCGGCGCCCGCACCTGGATCCAGACCGCCCACAACACCCGGAGGAAGAACAGATAGAGCAGCGCCAGCAGGCACAGCTTCAACAGCGCAAGGAGTTGTTCGGACACCCTCAGCTGGCCTCGAAGGTGATGACCGTGTTCCCGAGCATGATCTGATCTCCGTCGGTGAGCAGGTGTTGCGACACCTTGGCCCGGTTCACCTTCGTACCGTTGGTGGAACCGAGATCGACGAGCTGATACCCGGTGGCGGTCGGCCGGACCTCGGCATGATGACGGCTCACGTTGGGATCGGCCAGCACGATCGTGCAGTCGGGAAGGCGGCCCATGAGGATGACGGCATCGGCCAACGGCACCCGGTCGCCGGTGGGCAACACCAGCGAGCCGGCGTTGCCGCCGATGCCCTCGCGGAAGGCGGCCGTGAGCTGGAACGAGCCGGTGGGATAGTCGTCGGCCTTGTGGAACTCGACGCCGACGGGACCCATGAAGTGGTAGCCCTGATCACGGGCGTGTTCGCGAGCCGCCTCGCCCAGCTCGCGGCGCAGCGACCCCTCGACCTCCTGGAACCGTTCGAAGTCCTCGGCCGACAGGAAGACGTCGAAATGATTGGGAGTGAGAGCCTCACCCGACACGCCGACGCTGCGGTTGTCGTCCATGGCCCGCACCAGCTTGCGGGCGATCTCGACCGGCTTGATCCCGCTGCGGAACACCCGAGCGAAGGTGCCTTCGACCATGCGCTCCAGCCGTGTCTCGAAGTTGCGGATTCCCATTCCCGAAGGTTAGGCGGGTGCGCCGCCCACGGGTGGCCGGTAGCCTTTCGGGGCCACGCGCGAGTGGCGGAATTGGCAGACGCGCAGGATTCAGGTTCCTGTGTCCGAAAGGACGTGGGGGTTCAAGTCCCCCCTCGCGCACCA
>JAHEJN010000102.1 GCA_024638845.1 Acidimicrobiales bacterium
TTCGTGATGGCTTCGATTCCGGCTCGAACTGCAGCGGCTCGGCTCTCGTAGGCTCCGCTCTTGACGAGTTCGTCGAGGTCGGAGAGGAGCGGCTCGGGAAGTCGTACGGCGATCTGTTCGGTGGCCATTCGAGCAGTATACCGCATCGGGATGCTGAACGGTATGCGATTCTGGTGCGCAGCCCTTCGCGGTGAGCCGCCGATCGAGATCATAGGTGAAGAGCAGGTTTGCGAGTTTGCTGGCGCAGTACCGCTTCCTTGGGTGGTAGTCGTTGTCGGCGTGTTGGTGATCACTTGGTTGCTCCTTGTGTGTTGGGCGGCTCGGCTGCCGCTGTGGCGGCCGACCCACGAGGCTTTGTGCGCGGCATGAGGTTCTGCTGGAAGTCGCTGCGCGCCCACAGAGGTGACTCAGAGCCCTAGAAATCGACCATCCCCGAAGTGATGCGATGAGGAGCGGGGTGGAGGCTGCGGTGGTTTCGTAGTGACCACGCTGGCCCTGGTGGGGGCGTTGCTCGCCGTCGTCGACGGGTCAAGGGGTGTCGCGTTGCCAATGCATCCAGCACCCAGGAGCGGTAACGGGCGGTAGGGAGCGGTATGGTCCGCGCCAGGTGCCGCTAGACGCCGCTGGTTACCGCAGGAAGACGCCAGATGCCGAAGTGGACGGGTGAGTTCAAGTCGCCCCTCCGACACTCGTTAGCCCGCGCGAGAAAGATCATCCGTCGGTCAGCGACGCGCCGGGAGTGGTGGGTTCAGCAGTTAGCCATGGCGTCGAGGGCTGCGCAGATCTGTTGATGTCCGCCGACCCCGAGCTGGCCGAGCCGTGTCGTGAGTACGGATTTCGGCACTGCCGCGATGTTGTCGAATGTGGCGACGCTGTCGTGGTCGATGCCTTCGTCGACTCCGACGGGGATGCAGGTGGGGATGGCTCGGATGGTGCTGGTCACGGGGGCGACGATGATGTTGTTGAGCATCGGGATGACTTCATCACGCGAGACGACGAGTACGGGGCGTCGTTTGTTGTTCGGAGTTTCCATCAGCCAGAGTTCGGCTTGGGTTACCAAGGCTCGGCCTCGGTCATGGCGATGGCGTTGGCCATAGCGAGGTCATCGTCTTCGGGGGTCTGGGGGTGTTCACGGTACGAATCTGCGATATCGGCGCCGACTCGCGCTCGACGGATGAGGTCCGCGAGGTGGTGGATGCCCCGCCGGATCACCGCCGATCGGTTGTCTCCGACGCCCTGTGCGACGAGATCGTCGATGAGGGCGAGTTCTTCATCACTGAACCGAGTCGGCACTGGTGTTGTCATACGAAGCAGTATACGGTTTGTAGATCGAGGGCCGCAACGGTTACACTCGCCCTCCAGCTTCAGCCGCTTCACGTACGGCTTCAGCCGGCTCAGCTTCCAGGGAGCGCAAGGTGCAACGCTTCGATCACCGCCGGATCGCTCGCCATGCCACGACGCAATCTGGCAAGCTCTCGGTCATGAAGCACATTCGCGCCGCCTCCGGCCTTGCTCTCGTCTCTGCGTTCGCGATGGGCGCCTTCCTGCTCGCGGGCTGTGGCGGAGCGGCCGAGGAAGACAGCAGCGCGGACGACGTCTCGACCGAGAGTGTCCGCGACGAGGCCGAGGACGCTCCGGCTGATCAAGACGCAGTGGTCGACGGCGCAATCGATGGCTCGGACATCGACTGGGCGACTGTCGACCTCACCACCATCGACTGGGAGAACATCGACATGTCCACTGTCGACTTCGCTGCGACCGAGGGGAACCCCACCGTGTCCGAGCTCGGCGAGGACACCCTGGCGCTGATCCAACAGCGGTTCGCCGACGAGGTCGCGGCGGGAGGTGGCGATGCCGGCTCGGGCGTGGCGACGCTCACGATCGGCGGTGACGTCTGGGAGTTCGAGGGCTTCGTCTGCGCGTTCGGATACCGCAACACCGAGAGCGACGTCTTCTCGTTCTCGTCCAACGCGTTCGGGACACTCGACGACGGGACACGCACCCAGCTCCAGGCCAACATCTGGGATGAGACCGGCTCGGACTCGCTCACCGGCCCCGACACCGACCACGAGATCACCTTCAACGACATCGACAACTTCGACGACCCGGCCGTCAAGTGGCTGATGACGGGGACTGAGCTCACTATCGACAGCACCCGGGTCAGCGTCGAGGGCGCGACCTTCCGCGACTTGAGCACCGGCGAAGAACAGGGTGGCTCCTTCGTCGGCGACTGCGGCCCAGGCAGCCGCTTCTGACCGTAGGGCGATCCCCAGGGCCGGTGTCGGTTGTCTTTGGGGCCGACGACGAGGCTGCGGTCAGTGAGCTCGCCTCGCATGGTTCCGATGCAGCGATCGGGTGCGACTAACCAAGCCTCACCAACGGTTGTGACAAGCGGCGCAGAGACCCTCCAAGGAAGCTCGGCCCGTCGTAGGGAATCGTGATGACCTCCACACCGTGACGTTCTATCTCCTTGACGATGCGCTCCTGGCTGGCGTCGGCGAGGTAGGTCTCAGGGCTGAGCGGCAGGCCGTTGGTGCCGAGCCAGGCTGCCTCCTGAGGTGTGACGTCGATCCAGGTGAAGTCCCTGAGACCGGGGGGCAGGTCAGACTCGAGCCAATCTCGCATCGACGCTGCGACACATCAGGAGCTGAAGAAGCTCGCGGCTTCTCTCGGCGCCACCGTCGGGGAAACAGTGGCGCTGGCGGTGCGGCGGCTGCGCCAGGATGAGATCGGTGCCCAGCTGCGGGGCGAGCTCACCGATGAGGAGGTCAGCTGGCTCGATGCTGACCTCGGGTGATGTTGTTGACCTCGATCTGGGGTTGCCTGCTGGGCGGGAAGCAGGCTTTCGTCATCTGGCCGTCGTGGTGACGGCCCAACGGGTGCTCGACGCTGAGCCGAATGTGGTGCAGGTCGTGCCGGTGACCTCCACGCTTCGAGGGTTCGAAGCCGAAGTGGAGCTCGAGGCCGATCCTGTAAACGGGTTGGACCGAGCGTCCGCAGCTCAGTGCCAACACATACGCGCAGTTGCTTCGGGTCGCATCGAGAGCAGGCGCGGGAACGTGGGTAGCGCAGCCCTCTTGCAGATTCGCGAGGTGCTCGGCCTCGTACTCGACAGTCCCGGCTAGTGGCGCGAGGGCACGCACTGCGACACCACTGGCGAGCATTCGAAACCGACGGTCCGGCGGTGACCACCTTCATCGGCCTTCGACGACCGCGGAGCCATTGGAGATCGGCGTCGTCACCGATGAGGAAGGAGCGGCGGTCATCCACGCGATGGCGGCCCGCCCCAAGTTCCTGATGGGCTGGCATGGGCGCCGCCGCCAACCGTTTCACCCAGCTCATCGCTGCCACCCGGTAGGCATCTACCCACCAAGAATCCCCCAAACCAGCATGGCGATCAGCCCGATCACGATGATCGACACGAGCAAGGGCAGTACCAGCAGCACGCTCCGATCACCCTTGCGTACGCCGAGGAACAGGAAGATGGGGGCACCGAACATCGCCCCGCTCGTGAACGGCACAAAGAGCAACACCGCGCACAGCACTGCGACGCGTCCTTCAACAGTGGTCGGCAGGACCGAGCGGCCCCGCAGCGTCCAGCGGGGGGTCTCATCCGGCCGAGATGGCAGGGACGTGACCAGCCGGCCGCCGCCGATCAGCGCCACGAGCCCAACGACCAACGAGGCCAAGCCGATGGGGAAGAGGCTGGAGAGCGTCGCAACCCCGAACCGGACATCGGCCGAAACCCCGGGCGAGCCGTCTGCGTTCATGATCACCAGAGCCCACTCCCCACTCTGGATCGTCCAGTCGAGGGTCTGTTCACCACTGCCACTCACCGACGCCACCCAGAAACCCTTGGTGCCCGGAGCGGTGGGATCGGTGGTGCCCTCGTTCATGGTGTACACCACCTCGACGATGTCGTCCTGCATGGAGTCCCAGGCGGTGATCTCATCGTGGGCGACGCCGTCGAGATACCCGGCAACCGCATCGGCGGGAGCGATGCCCATGAAGAGCGTCTCGGAGCCCGCCGCAACACCCTCAACTCGGACGTCATCGGGCGGCGAGATGAAGTCGGGCATGGTGTTCCAGCGCAGCAGCTCGACGTCGTCGTTGACCACTGCACGGGACGACACCTCGATCGTCAACGGATCACTCAAGTTGTACTCGCCAAAAACGGGAGAGTGGAGCAACGACGTGAGACCGAAGTTGAAAACGAGGACCAGCCCCACCAACACCAGCCCGGTTCCTAAGCCGATCACCCTGGTTCTACGCGTCACCGGAACCACCTCCTTCGCTACGTGACCACGCGGAAGTCGGGTCTCTACCTTCTTCCTGCCACGCCCGCGTCGCCGCGACCAGGGGCGAACGACCAGACTTCTTCGAGAGTCCGTGCTTGGGCCGCCAGGCTGCGCGCTGGCCTCGGATCGCGGCAAACTGGCCGCCTGTGGGTGCCGAAAGTCGGTCGTGGCTGTTCAGGCGGCATTTCGGTACTGGTTGATGAGTCCGTTGCAGCGGGTTGATTTCATGGTCCGGAGCGGGTGGTCGAGCAGCTGTGGAACGCCGTCGGCGGGCGGTTGCTGGTCGAGGGAGCGGTGGGGCCGGTGTTGGTTGTAGTAGGCGGGCGCTGTGGCTTCGCCCACCAGCCGGTCGCTGAGGTTGTAGATGATGATCTGTCCGAGCCAGAGCCTGCTCGCCTCCCGCTTGGGCACTGACTGCTCACGTTGACCCAAACCTGCTGGTGTCGTCCATGGAAGACTGATCGCCGTGCCGGCCAAGGGAGTCACGCGCATGGTTCACACATCCGAGCTGATCGAGGCGGCGAAGCAGGCGCGAGATCGTGCATATGCCCCCTACTCCGGATTCCGCATGGGCGCCGCAGTCCTCACTGCCGAAGGCACGGTGATGCCCGGATCCCTGGTCGAGAACGTCTCCCTTGGCCTCGCAATGTGTGCGGAACGGGTTGCCTTGTTCGCCTGCGTCGCCGCCGGCGAGCGCCCGACTGTGCTCGTCTTGGTCTCGCCCCGCACCGACGGTGCAGTGACCCACCCTTGTGGCGCATGCCTGCAGGTTGCGCTCGAGCTAGGCGGTCCGACGATGGAGGTGGTTGCGGCCACCACCGACGGTGAGGTCGTCCGTCTTCCGTTGGGCGAGTTGCTCCCTCGAGGTCCGCGCAAGACCCGGTGACCTGGATAGGGGAGTTCGAGGGAGAGGTCACGATCAGGGCGCCGTCACTGACACAATGCGACGCTCACCACCCGGAGGTGCCGGGCTCACCCTTGAACGGGCCCACAACGTCGTTGGTGATCCATCCCCCGTAGAATCCCCCGGCTTGAGGACGCGCCACCTCTCCATCGACGGTGCACCGGACCCGGCCCGGATAGAACGAGATCCAATCGGCGTACTCAGCGAACTCGGTGTACGGATCCGGGTAGCGCCAGCCCACGGGTTCGGTGGTCCCTGCCACCGCCACATACTCGGCTGCACCCTTCCACTCGCAGTGCGATGAGCCGGGCACGCGCACCAATCGCCCCGGGCTCACCGATTCCGGCGGCAGGTAGAAGGCGGGTGGGTGGGAGGTCTCGAGGACCCGCACGGACCGGTCAGTCCGTGCCAGGAGGCCTTGGGCGTGGGCAACTTCCACGACGCGGCCGTCCGGTACCACCACCGGGGGTCGCGGGTAGTCCCACACCGATTCCTGGCCCGAGCCCGGATCTTCGGCGAACGTCGGGCGTTGTTCGCCCCGATGGTGCCAGCTCTCTCGCGCACGCTGCAGCCATGCAGGACTGTCGTTTCTCACGCTCTCCAAGCTAGGTGTGTTGCCGGGTGGCCCCGACGTCGGTGAGAGCCGATGACGCTGGATGCCGCGTGGGGGAGGTGGGTTCAAGTCCCCTCCGACTCAGTGGGCGAAGTTCCTCGTCGGCTGCGTCAAGATCGCGCTGATCGTTGGGCTGCAGCGGACGCGGCTCGGCGCGCTCGGGATGATCCGCTCTCAGTCGTCATCGGGGTCGATCCCTGCGGCCCTCAGCTTCGCCTTGGTCTCGACCCGGCGCCACGGCACCATGCCGTCGACCTCGACGTCTAGTGAGAAGCTCAGCGCGATCCGGACCACGACGAGGATGCCGAGCACGACGACGCTTTCGATGCTCGGGTCAACCGTGATCGTCTGCACGATGTCAGCGGCGACAAGGATCTCCAGCCCGAGAATGAGCGGCTTGCCGAAACCACGCCGGACGTCGGCGAAGAACCTGTCGAAATCCCGGAAGTCCTTGAGGCCGGCGACGAGCGCGAGCACGCCGCCGAAGACGATGACTCCCACACCCACGGCTTCGAACCCGCGGGCGATGTCCTCCATCACCTGTTCGAATCTCAACTGCGACCCTCCCTTCTCGTCAGCGCATGCGGCGTCATCGGCCGACCGAGTCGGTCACTTCGACGGCGTAGCTTAGGTCGCCGTTGCTGATTACCGGTTCGCGCAACACGACGTTGCCGTCGCCGCATTGGGCGATGAACTCGCCGGTCGGGCTGTGGCCGGTCAGTCGATACGGGCGATCCGAGACGACGCACACGCCGACTACGAGACCGTCGAGTCGCTGTTTGCGACGTGGGGCTGATGGACACCTTCGACGCAGCGATCGTCCAGAAGCGCGATGACGGCAAGGTGAAGATCGTCAGGAAGCATGAGCAGCGTCCTCTCCCAGACACCCCTTACGCATGTTCGATCAGATTGTCAGTGGGAGAGGTCCCGTTCGGGTGAGCCGAGGCCGGGGAATCCTGCGTAGGCGGGCAGTGCGGGTTGGCCGCCGAGGTGGGCGTAGAGGACGCGTGAGCCGGCGGGGATCTCGCCGGAGCGGATCAGGCCGATGAGTCCGGCCATTGATTTGCCTTCGTAGACGGGGTCGGTGAGGACGCCTTCGGTGCGGGCGACGAGTTGTATGGCTTCCACGGTGCTGGCGTCGGGGACGCCGTAGGCCGGGCCTTCATAGCCGGGGATGATGGTGATCTCGTCGTCGGTGAGTGGCCGGTTCAAGCCGATCAACTCGGCGGTCTGCGTGGCAATCCGGGTCACCTGGTCGATGGTCTGGTCGAGAGTGCCGGAGGCGTCGATACCGATGACCGTGCGGTCGTCGCGGTCTTCGAGTGCGAAGCCGGCGATCATGCCGGCGTGGGTGGATCCGGTGACGGTACACACGATGATTGTGTCGAAGAAGGTCTCGAGTTCGGCCTCCTGGGTGGCGACTTCGAGAGCCCAGTTGGCGAACCCGAGCCCTCCCAGAGGGTGGTCGGATGCTCCTGCGGGGATCGGGTAAGGCTGGCCGCCGGCCGCTTCGACGGATTCGAGGGCGCGTTTCCAGGAGTCGCGGTAGCCGATGTCGAATCCGGCGGGGTCGACGCGGGGGTCGCCGCCCATGATGCGGGTGAGCTGGATGTTGCCGACCTTGTCGTAGACCATGTCGTTGTAGTCGACCCAACCTTCCTGGACGGTGACGGCCTTGAGGCCGAGCTTGCAGGCGACGCCGGTGACCTGGCGGGTGTGATTCGATTGGATCCCGCCGATGGAGACGAGGGTGTCGCAGTCGGTGTCGAGTGCTTCGGCTGCGAGGTACTCGAGCTTGCGGACCTTGTTGCCGCCGAATGCGATGCCGGAGTTGCAGTCTTCGCGCTTGGCCCAGATCTCTACGTGGCCGCCGAGGGTTTCGGAGAGGCGGGGGAGCGGGTGGATTGGTGATGGTCCGAAGAGAAGGGGTTCGCGGCGGAAGTCGTCGAGGCTCATTGGTGTCTCCAGTGGAAAGCTCTTGGGCAGATCAGATGGTCGCATACGCGGCATTGCGGGGCGCTTGTCGCGGAGGCGATGGCGACGCCGCGTCGGCGCCGCGCCGCTAGGTCCTTGACGTATCTATGTACCCGAGCGGTGTAGCCGAGGCGTCGCCGATAGCCAGTACGCCGACGCCTTGGCCACAGCCGCAGGCCGACCAGCCCGCGTGCGGCCACCGGGACGAGCCGCCCCGGTCCTCGGTGACAGGACGCTCGTTGTTCGCCGCTCACTGCGGGTCGGCAACCGTCGCTTCAGAACGGCCACTCGCGGCGGTGAGCTCACGTAGGGTCCGGGAAACGCCCGGGTCGTTGCCCCGGCGCGGACGGGGTTGAAGCGAGCGTTCATTCGACTGGAGACGACTGTGAAACATGGCCTGTTGATCCCGCCGATCGGCCGGTACGCCGATCCCGTGCTGCTGTCTGAGATCGCCGCGGCTGCCGAGACTGCTGGCTGGGACGGCGTGTTCGTCTGGGATCACGTTCTCCCGAATCCGGTGGGACCCCAAGCGATCGCCGACCCGTGGATCGCTCTCGCGGCGATGTCGATGACAACGAGCGACGTACGTCTCGGACCAATGGTGACACCGCTGACGCGCCGGCGGCCGATGAATGTGGCGCGCCAGGCGCTGACGCTCGATCACCTGTGTGGCGGTCGTCTCACGATGGGATTCGGGCTGGGGGTCGACAGCAACCGCGAACTGAGTGGACTCGGCGAGATCGTCGACCCAAAGCTGCGCGGCCAACGCCTCGACGAGAGCGCACGGATTCTTGCCGCGCTGTGGTCCGGTGAGACTGTCGACCACGACGAGGAGCACTTCGAGGTACACCACATTTCGATTGCCCCGCGCCCGGTTCAGCGGCCTCGGATCCCGATGTGGTTCGCTGCCCGCGGAGACGCAGCTCCACCGGTTCGTCGAGCGGCGCGGTACGAGGGGCTGGTCCCGATCCAAGTCAGCGCGCCGCAACTCGAAGCAATGCTCGGTTTGATCGTTGCCGAGCGGGGGACACTCGACGGCTTCGACGTGGCTGTCCGCCCGGCGAGCGCTGAGGAGTACGAGCAGTTCGCGGGGCTCGGTGCAACCTGGTCGATCACAGAAACCACCGTCGATGACCCCGCAACTCTGCAGATCGCATCGGAGCACCCTCGCGACCGCCACTGAGCTGAGCCGCTCCCCTGCGGTGGAAGCGAAGCTGTGTGTGACGCGAGGGATATCAGTGGGGTTGGCCCGGCCATGGTGATGTAAACGTGTTGCGGGCGGCCATGACATCGGCTCCCTTTCGGGTGATGGGTCCATGGCCGCGTCCGACGGGGTAGCCGATGGGCACGAGCGCAACGGTGGCCCATGAGTCCGGGATGTCGAGGAGGGCCTTGACCTCGGACTCGCGGAGACAGTGCAGCGTGGTCAGTGTGCAGCCGAGGCCTTCGGCGACACACGCGAGCATGGTGTTCTGCACCGCCGGGTAGACCGATCCGCCACCGACCATGCTGATCCGATCGAGCTTGGCATCGGTGATCGCCATGGCCGCAGGGTTCGCACAGAACACCAGGATTGCCGGAGCCTCGTGGAGGTGATCTGCGAGATAGTCGCCCGCCCTCGCAACTCGGTGCTGAGGTTCGGCGACTTGGTCGGGTTGGCCTTCGAAACGGGCGAGGAGCCCTGCTGCGTAGCGCTGCCATTCCGGACGGTAGATCTCTTGGAGGCCAGCCTTCACGGTTGGGTCCGTGACGACGATCACCTTCCACGGTTGCATGTTGCCGCCCGTCGGTGCCCAGCAGGCAGCTTGTAGGACACGCTCGAGGACCTCGTCGGGGATCGGATCGGGTCGGAGTCTGCGAACAGCTCGCAGCGTGCTCATGGCGTCGTACAACTGCACAGGCATGGCCTTCCTTTGAAGATCGGCGGGGCGGTCCCGGTCATCGCCGC
>JAHEJN010000004.1 GCA_024638845.1 Acidimicrobiales bacterium
GCACCTTCGCCGCCGCCGGCGCCAACGCCATCAACATGGTCATCGATCGTGACATCGACGCCCTCATGGAACGCACCCGGAATCGTCCGCTCGTGACCGGCGAGCTCGGGGCAGGAGAGGCGCTGGTCTTCGCCATCGGCCTCGAGGTCCTCTCCTTCGTCTGGCTGTGGGCCTTCGTCAACCTGCTCAGCGCCGCGCTGGCCGTCTCGGCCACCCTGTTCTACGTGTTCGTCTACTCCCTGTGGCTGAAGCGGCGGTCGAGTCAGAACATCGTGATCGGCGGCGCCGCCGGTGCGGTGCCGGTGCTCGTGGGTTGGGCGGCGGTGACCAACGAGCTCGGCTGGGCTCCGTGGCTGCTGTTCGGTGTCATCTTCCTGTGGACTCCGCCCCACTTCTGGGCGTTGGCCATCAAGTACCGAGACGACTACTCCGCGGCGAGCGTGCCCATGTTGCCCTCGGTCATGTCGACCCGGGGCACGACCGTGCGCATCGTCGGCTACACCTTGTCGGTCGTCGTCTTGTCGTTGGCGCTGGGGCCGGCCGCCGATCTGGGCGTCATCTACTACCTCGCTGCGGCCGGTCTCGGCGCGGCGTTCCTGGTCTCGGCGCTGCGCGTTCACCGGCAGCCCGACGTGGCTCGGGCCATGGCCTTGTTCACCTTCTCGATCACCTATGTCACCTTGTTGTTCGGGGCGATGGCGATCGATCAGATCGTGCGTCACGGCGTGTGATCGACGGTGACCGATTACCTCGCGCCCGGGTTTCTGGCGCGCTGTGGTTGGTGTGTAGAGTCCGGAGGAGTGTTGTGGCGTCCTCGGGAACGCCCGGTGTGTCAACTCCGCGCCTAGCATCTGCTCGGCTCCCGAATCCGGCTGTTTCAACGATCGAGCATCTCCTGCCTGCATGACCGTCACCGATACACCTCCCATCGCTGCCGACCCGACCGTCGAGACCCCCGTCTTGCCGGCTTCGCCGCTGGTTCGCATCGCCAACGTGATCACCACCGGTGAGCACAAGATCCTCGGCCGGATGTACATCCTCAGCTCCCTCGGGTTCGCCCTGTTCACACTGGTGATCGGTGTGCTGGTGGGTCTCGAGCAGACCGACATGGGTGGTGTCGACATCGTCGGAGGCAACGAGGCCTACCTCCAGCTGTTCTTCCTCTGGCGTACCGGCCTGGTCTTCCTCGTGGTGGTTCCGCTGTTCCTCGGCCTGGCCACCTCGATCGTGCCGCTCCAGGTGGGCGCCCCCTCGATCGCCTTTCCCCGCGCCGCCGCGGCGGCGTTCTGGGGTTGGCTGCTCGGTGGCGGCCTCTACATCGGTGCCACGATGGCCGACGGCGGTTTCAACGCCGGTGGCGACAGCGACGCCATCGAGCTCACCATCCTGGCCATGGGCATGATGATCGCCTCGCTGCTCCTGGCCACCGTGTGTGTGATGACCACGGTCATCGCCCAGCGCACCGAAGGCATGAGCCTGCTCCGGGTGCCGATGTTCAGCTGGTCGATGCTGGCGGCCGGTGCGGTCTGGTTGGTCTCGTTTCCGGTGCTCCTGGCGGTGCTGGCGCTCTCCTGGGCCGATCTGCGCGGCGACGTCGTGGTGTTCTTCGAGACCGGCAGTGGCGCCCCCGGTTCGCTGCGCTACCTGGCGTGGGCCTTCGACTACCCGCAGGTGTTCGTGTACGCCGTACCGCTCCTCGGCATCCTCGCCGAGATGGTGCCGGTCACCGCGGCCAGGCGGCAGGCCATGCGCTCGGTGATGATGGCGGCCATCGCCGCCTTCGCGTTCTTGTCCTTCGGTGCCTACGCCCAACCGGTCTACAACGCACGAGTCGCCCAGCAGCCGGTGTTCGTGGTGCAGAACCTGCTCTTGTTGCTGCCTCTGCTGGTGCTTCTCGGCGGGTGGGCGTTCACCCTCGTATCGGGGAAACCCAAGGCATCGGTCAGCGTGGGGGTGGCCGGAGGTGGCCTGCTCATGTTGCTCGCGGGCGGGGGTGTCGCAACCCTCCGGGTATTCGGGCGACTCGTCGGTGGACTGCGTGAGCTCGGCGACTGGAGCTGGGTCGACGACATCTCGGATCCCTTCGACGACCTCGTCGACACGGCGGCGGTCGCCGCCGAGTTCCGCTATGTGGTGCTCGCCGGTCTCATCGGTGCCGTGGCCGGCGTCTACTTCTGGGCTCCGAAGCTGTTCGGTCGCCGGCTCTCTCCCGCGCTCGGTGGCCTGGCGGGCCTCGCCCTCGTCGGTGGAACCGTGTTGGCGTCGCTCTCCGAGATGGTGAACGGCTTCCTCGACGAGCCCGACATCGCCACCGACGTCGCGGTCGACAGCGGAGTCGAGATCCTCAACTGGGTTGCCACCGCGGGGCTCGCCGTCGTTGCGCTCGGTGTTCTCACCGTGCTCGGTGATCTGGCCCTCGCCATCCGGCGCGACTCCAGCGACCTCGACGACAACCCGGTCGGCGGACACACCCTCGAGTGGGCTACGACCTCACCGCCGCCCCACAACAACTTCGCCGCTCCCATCGCCGTCACCTCGGCCGAACCGCTGCTCGACGAAGAAGGGGAGGTCTGATGGCCGACGACGACGACGCCGCCCGGACCGCATTGCTTCCGGCCGCGACCCTGCCCCGCGGCCGCACGGTCCAGGTCGGCACCGCCTTTGCCATCGCCGCCGTGCTCATGTACTTCGGCGGGCTGTTCGGCATCTATCTCGCCGAGCGTTCGGTGGTTCGTACTGCCGGTCTCGAGTGGATTCCCGGCAGCGTCGACATCCAGCTCACGGCGCCGTCGATCATCCTCTGGACCTACATCATCTCCATGCCCCTGGCCGCCTGGGCGGTGTACGCCATCCGCCGTGACGACCGCAAGCACGCCTACATGGCCTTTGCCTTGGTGCTGCTCCTCGGGGCCATGACCATCAACCAGGCGGCGTACAACTTCGACTCGATCGGCGCCGTGGCCGACAACAGCCGGGCCGAGACCTTGATCTTCCTCATCGGCGGCTCGCACATGGTCCTCACGCTGGTGGGCATGCTGTTCTTCCTCTTCACGGCCTTCCGGGCTCTCGCCGGCCAGTTCAGCAGCCGGTACTCCGACGCCGTCGCCGCCGCCGCCATGTTCTGGTACGTCATCGTCTTCCTCTATTTCATCATCTGGCTCCTGATCACCGTCTCGAAGTAAGCGAACACTTCATGCTCACCACCGGTTTCAAGCTGTTCTTCGGATTCGCCGTCGTGGCGCTCGTCGGCGCGGCGGTGTACGGCGTCGCCAGCGGCGATCTCAGCGGCAAGGACTACCTCGGATTCGTCGACCCGAGCTCGTTCGTCGGTGTGCTCAGCCTCGGGTGGAAAGGCGGCGTGGGCGATCACAGCGGCTACGTGGTCCTGGTGTTCGCCACCGTGTCGGCGGCCTACCTCGCCTTCACCCTCGTCGGCTTTCGCGACGCCGACCCCGAGGCCGTCGCCCGTCTCGGCGGATCGGGCGAGATTCCACCGGCGGCAGGTCCGACGGCGAACAACGTGTGGCCTGCTTTCGGTGCTGCGGCTGCGGTGGTGCTCCTGCTCGGACTCGTCACCCACGCGGCAGTGTTCGTGACCGGCCTGATCCTGCTGGCCGTCGTTGCCTTCGAGTGGATGATCAGCGCCTGGGCCGACCGCGCCACCGGTGACCCCGAGGCCAACCGCGAGCTGCGCACCCGCATCATGGCGCCGTTCGAGATTCCGCTGCTCGGCGCCGCCGCCGTCGCCGTCATCGTGTTGAGCGCCTCCCGGATCCTGTTGGCGGTGAGTGAGCTCAATGCGGTTTGGATCGCCATCGGAATTCCGATCATCATCGTGGGAGCCGCAGTCGCCATTGTTGCGATGGAGAAGCCGTCGCGTGGCGCGGTGGTGGGTGTGCTCGCCGTGGGTGTGCTCGCCATCGTGGTGCTCGGCATCGTGAGTGCCGCGGTCGGCCCTCGCAGTTTCGAACACGAAGAGGAACACACCGATGAGGAAGCGCTCGTGACAGAGGTTGCCCGGTGAAGTCCCTGGCCGGTTCTCGCGGCCGTCTCGCCACCCTGGTGGCCACGGTGATGCTGAGCGCCGCGGCGTGCGGCGACAAGCCGCTCACGACGATGGACTCCGCGGGTGAGAAAGCCGCGCAGATCAATGATCTCGCCCTCTGGGTGTTCGCCATCGCCGGTGTGATCTTCGTCCTCGTCCAGGGGATGATCCTCTACTCGAGCAAGCGCTTCCGCGTGAAGCCCCCCGAAGATCCGGATCAAGAGCGGCCCGGTGGGTACAGCGACGACGAGTTCCCCGAGCAGATCCACGGCAACGACGTGCTCGAATGGGGCTGGACGGCACTACCGGCGCTCATTCTCGCCGTCGTCGCGGTGTTCACGGTGGTGGTCATCTTCGAGCAGGACGACGTCCAGGCCAGTGGCGACCCGCTCGTGGTCGAGGTCGTCGGCCAGCAGTGGTGGTGGGAGTTCCAGTACCACCTCGACGGCAACACCGACACGCCACCCGACATCGTCACCGCCAACGAGCTGGTGATGCCGGTCGGGGTCGACATCCCCTTGCGGGTGCAATCGCGTGACGTGATCCACTCGTACTGGATTCCACGGCTCAACGGCAAACGTGACGCCGTGCCGGGCCGAAGCCATCCCTGGGTACTCCAAGCCAACGAACCCGGCCGGTTCATGGGTCAGTGCACCGAGTTCTGCGGCTTGTCGCATGCGTACATGCGCATGTTCACCGTGGCCCTCAGCCAGGCCGACTACGAGGCATGGGTGGCCGAGCAGTTGGTCGACGCCGAACAGCTCAGCGAGGGCGACGTGGGCTACGAGGGCCAGCAGCTCTTCATCGCCCAGTGCGCCGAGTGCCACATCATCGAGGGTGTCACCGACCGCGACGGCGACCCCTCCAACGGGGTCGACAGCACCGACCTCTACGTGGGCACCGCCGGGGTCGACGAGCGCTACACCGACTCGCTCACCGCGGGCGCAGCCCCCAACCTCACCCACTTCATGAGCCGTGAGACCTACGCAGGGTCCTTCTTCGACCTGTACGACGAAGACGGCAACGTGAACCGCGCCCAGCTCGAGGCGTGGGTGCTCAACGCCCCGGCCGAGAAGCCCAACCGACCCGACAATCTGCAGGGCATGCGGGCCTTCCTCAACCTGACCCCCGACCAGCTCGAACAGATCGTCGACTACCTGGAGACCCTCCAGTGACCTCCGCCCATCGTCCCATCTGCCACCGGAGCGCCTGATGGCCATCGTCGAAGACACCCCTCGCGAGCTCACCACCGGCCAGCCCGCCGTCGCCGAACGGCCCCTCGGTGTGCTCACTCGACCCACGTCGACCGAGGGCTGGAAGAGCTGGCTCACCACCGTCGACCACAAGCGAATCGGAATCCTGTACGGCGCCGCCGCCATCTTCTTCTTCGTCGTCGGTGGCATCGAGGCGCTCCTGATCCGGCTCCAGCTCGCCCGGCCGGGTGCCACGGTGCTCGGCGCCGATCTGTACAACCAGGTCTTCACCATGCACGGCGTCACCATGATCTTCCTGGTGGCCATGCCCCTCGGTGCGGCCTTCGCCAACTACCTCATCCCGCTGCAGATCGGTACCCGCGACGTCGCCTTCCCCCGGTTGAATGCCTTCTCGTTCTGGTGCTTCCTCGCCGGTGCCATCTTCATCAACACGTCGTGGTTCCTCGGTGGTGCGCCCGACGGGGGCTGGTTCGCCTACGCGCCCAACACCGGCGTCCTCTTCTCGCCGTCGAACGGGATGGACTTCTTCGCCATCGGTCTCCAGATCACCGGTATTGCCTCGCTCCTGTCGGCGATCAACCTGATCGTCACGGTCGTGAACCTGCGGGCCCCGGGCATGACCTGGTTCCGGATGCCGGTGTTCACGTGGATGATGCTCGTGGTCCAGGTCCTCTTGCTGTTCGCCATCCCGGTGATCACCCTCGCGTTGTTCCTGCTGATGTTCGACCGTCTCTGGGGGGCCAACTTCTTCAACGTCGAGGCCGGCGCCGACCCGTTGCTGTGGGAGCACCTGTTCTGGATCTTCGGTCATCCCGAGGTGTACATCCTGATCCTGCCCGCCTTCGGAGCCGTGTCGGAGATCATCCCGGTGTTCAGCCGCAAGCCCATCTTCGGCTACAAGTTCATGATCTTCTCGGGCATCGCCATCGGCTTCATGGGATGGGGTGTGTGGGCCCACCACATGTTCGCCTCGGGTATCGGCCCCATCTCGGTGGCGGCGTTCTCGGTGAGCACGATGTTCATCGCCGTGCCCACCGGCGTGAAGATCCTCAACTGGATGGCGACCATGTGGGGAGGCCGATTGCGGTTCACCACACCCATGCTGTTCGCGGTCGGCCTGGTGTCGATGTTCACCATCGGCGGTCTGTCGGGCGTGACCCATTCGGTGGCGCCGGCCGACACCCAACAGACCGACACTTACTACATCGTCGCCCACTTCCACTACGTGGTGTTCGGCGGGGTGATCCTCGGCCTGTTCGGCGGCATGTACTTCTGGTGGCCGAAGGTGTTCGGGTACGCCCTCGACGATCGCGCCGGCAAGTGGAACTTCTGGCTGATGCTGATCGGCTTCAACGTGACCTTCGGCCCGATGCACCTGCTGGGACTCCAGGGGATGAGCCGCCGTATCCAGACCTACTCCTCGGGCCAGGGCTTCGACCTCTGGAACATGGTGGCCACCATCGGGTCGTTCATGATCGCTCTGTCGGTCCTCGTCTTCGTCGGCAATATCCTCCAGAGCTACCGGACCCGCAACCGCCGGCCCCCGGTCGGTCCCGACCCGTGGGACGGCCGCAGCCTCGAGTGGGCCACGGCCTCCCCCACCCCGGTGCACAACTTCGACTACGTGCCCGTCGTAGAGAGCCTCGACGACTTCTGGCATCGCAAGTGGGGTGAAGACGAAGACGGGAACATCGTGCGGCTCGCGACCGCCGAGCAGATCGCGCAGACCGGCGAACGCCGGGACGTGCATCTGCCCTCGCCGTCGTATTGGCCGCTGGTGGTGGCCATCGGCCTGCCGATCATCGGCTACGGGCTCATCTTCAACTACTGGCTGTGCATGGTGGGTGGCGCCATCGTCCTCGGCGGGGTCTACGCCTGGATCATGGAGCCCACCGACGATCCCGACGCCGCTCACGGCCCCGACGGCCACGACGATCATCACGACGGCGACGGCGACGGCAACGGTGCGACCACCGACGAATCCGAGGCCGAAGAACTGGAGGCCCCAGTTGGCTGATACTGCGGTTGCCCCGATTCCCCGGCCGATGGAGCACGGCGACGAGCATCATCGCTCGACGCCGTTGTCCCACGAGAAGCTGGCCATGTGGGCGTTCCTCGGCTCGGAATGCCTGCTGTTCGGCGGACTCATCTCGACCTACATGCTCTACAAGAACAAGCTGCCCGAAGGCACGGCCATCTCGCCGGGTGAGCTGTTCGACATCCCGTTCACATCGGTCACGACCTTCGTCTTGCTGATGAGCTCGCTCACGATGGTGCTCTCGGTCAGCTCCATCACCCGGGGCGATCTGCGACGCAACCGGGTGTGGCTGTTGACCACCGCGCTGCTGGGTGCCGTGTTCATCGGCGGGCAGGTGTACGAGTTCACCGCCTTCTACAACGAGGGCGCCGGATTCACGACGAATCTCTGGTCGTCGGCCTTCTTCACCCTGACCGGATTCCATGGTGTGCACGTGAGCATCGGCATCGTGATGTTGATGTCGTTGTTCATCGGCAACCTCACGGGTCGGATAACCAAGGCCTCGGCCGAGAAGGTGGAGATCATCGGCCTGTACTGGCACTTCGTCGACATCGTCTGGATCGTCATCTTCACGATCGTCTACCTCTTCCCGCAGTGATCGAGGACACCCCATGACCACCGCATCCGACTCCGCAACCGTCGAGGACACCGTCGAAAACGACGAGGAGCACGAGCACATCTCCGACTGGGGATATGTGAAGGTGGCGCTGTTGCTGGCCGTGATCACCGCGCTCGAGGTGTTCACCTATTTCGAGTCGGTGGTCGACTGGGGCAAGGCGCTCGTCCCGGCCCTGTTGGTGATGATGGTGATCAAGTTCGGCGTGGTGGTGGCCTACTTCATGCATCTGAAGTTCGACTCGCAGGTCTTCACCCGGGTGTTCGTCGCGGGTCTCCTCTTCGCCATCGGTGTCTATCTCGCCATGATCATGGCCTTCGGGTTCCATCCGTGGGAGATCTTCCAGGAATGATGCTCGCGGTGGTCTCGTCCGACTTCTGGCGGTATCAGCCTCACCCCGAGGTGTGGCTGCTGATCGGCGGGCTGGTGGCTCTCGGGTTCTATGCCACCCGGGTCATCGGGCCGACCGTGGTCACCGATGGCCCCGTCGTGACCCGCCGCCAGAAGCGGTTCTTCGCCGGTGCGGTCGTCTTGTTGTGGTTGGCCAGCGACTGGCCGATGCACGACGTCAGCGAGGAGTACCTGTACTGGGTGCACATGGTGCAGCACATGCTGTTCACCCTCGTCATCCCGCCCATGCTGCTCCTGGCCATGCCCGAGTGGCTGGCTCGGCTGCTCGTCAGCAGCGACGGATCGAGCGGTGTGTGGCTTCGGCGTCTCGCTCACCCGGTGGTGGCGGGCCTGAGCTTCAATCTCGTCGTGGCCGCCACCCACGCTCCAGCGGTGGTGAACTTCTCGGTCGAGAACGGCCCGTTCCATTACCTGGTGCACACCGTGGTGTTCCTGTCGGCCATCCTCATGTGGGTGCCTGTGGTCGGCCCCCTGCCCGAGCTGCGCATCAGCCTTCCGGCCCAGGCCCTGTACCTGTTCCTGATGTCGATCGTGCCAACCGTGCCCGGAGCGTGGCTCACCTTCGCCGACAACGCCGTCTACTCCGCCTATGACCATCCGGCGCGGCTCTGGGACACGACCGTCATCGCCGATCAGCAGGCGGCGGGCATGATCATGAAGCTCGTCGGTGGCCTCTTCCTGTGGTCGATCATCGCGCTGCGGTTCTTCCAGTGGTCGAACAAACCCGACCATGACCGGGTCATGCGCAAGGCCGGTTCGCCGACACTCACCTACGAACAGGTGGCCAAGGCATTCGAGGAGTCGCAGCCCGCGACCGAACCCAAGCCCTGACCGACGACGTCAGGCCCCGAGGAAGTCGGGTCCGCGTGCGGCGGCGGTCCGCTAGCTTGCCTGGCATGATCGACCCTCGCCTCCTTCGTTCCGATCCCGATCTGGTGCGCGCCGGCCTGATCAGCCGGGGTGTGTCGTCGAGCACCATCGACGAGCTGATCGCCCTCGAGGCCCAGGGCCGCACCCTCGATGGCGAACGCGACGACGTGCGCGCCCAGGTCAATGCGCTCTCGAAGCAGATCGGCGAGCTCCATCGAGACGGCCGCGGCGACGAGGCCGGTGAGCTCCAGGCACAGAGCCGATCCCTCGGCGACGCCGAGAAGGCGATCGACGAACGGGCGACCACGATCGGTGACGCGCTGCGCCGCCGTCTGCTCGAGCTGCCGAATCTCCCGTCGCCCGACGCGCCCGACGGCAGTGGTGAGGACGCCAACGTCGTCGTGCGCATCGAGGGATTCGACGAGGGTCGCTACGGCGAACACCATCGGGTGCCGCACTGGGAGAGCGCGGTCGAGCTCGGAATCCTCGACCTCGAGCGTGCGGCCAAGATCTCCGGTGCCATGTTCGTGCTCTATCGCGGCCGGGGCGCCCGGTTGCAGCGGGCGCTCGTGCAATTCGGGCTCGACCGCAACGCCGATGCCTTCGAGGAGGTGCGGCCCCCCACCATGGTCCGCACCGACACCCTGATGAGCACGGGGCAGCTCCCGAAGTTCGCCGACGATGCGTACCACCTCGAACGCGACGACCTGTGGGCCATCCCGACAGCCGAAGTGCCTCTCACCAGCTTGTACCGCGACGAGGTGCTGGCCGAGACCGACCTGCCCGTGCGGCTCATGGCCCACACCTCGTGTTTCCGGCGTGAGGCCGGATCAGCCGGGCGCGACACCCGTGGCCTGCTGCGGCTGCACGAGTTCGACAAGGTCGAGATCCTGGCCTATGCGACCCCCGACCAGGCCCACGACATGCACGCCGAGCTGCTCCGCCGGGCCGAGGGCGCCATCGCCGACCTCGGACTTCCGTACCGCATACTCGACCTGTGCACCGGCGATCTGGGCATCTCCTCGGCGCGCACCTTCGACATCGAGGTCTACGCACCGGGCGCCGACCGTTGGCTCGAGGTGTCGTCGGTGTCGTGGTTCAGCGACTACCAGGCCCGTCGGGCCAACATCCGGTTCCGACCGACCGGTGGCAAGGGCACCGAGCTGGTGCACACCCTCAACGGCTCGGGCCTCGCCGTGCCGCGGGTGTGGGCCGCCCTGGTCGAGACCTACCGCCGAGCCGACGGCTCGATCGAGATCCCCGAGGTGCTGCACCCGTACATGGGAGGCACCACGGTCATCCCGGGACCGGTCTGAGCGGTCACGCCTGGTCGGCCCGCTCGATCAGGCGGAGGGCGAGCCGCTCGTAGGTCTCGACGTCCTGGGCGCCGGGTATCGCCAGGGCTCCCGCCATGACCACGGTGGGAACCGCCGTGATCCCGGCTCGAACCGCGTCGTTGTGATCGTCGATCACCCGCCGGGCCAGCGACGAGTGCTGGTCGGCGAGCTGGGTCGCGAACTCGTCGGCGTCGAGACCCACATCGGTGGCCAGCGCGACCTGCACGTCGACGTCGCTGATGGTGCGGTTGTCGGTGAAGTAGGCGGCCAGCAGGGCGTGATGGTAGGCCGCGGAGGTCTCGGAACCGTACTGTTCGGCCAGCTTGGCGGCCACCAACGCCGGCAGAGAATGGCTGGGAGGGTCGCTGGGCGATGTCCACACGGTGAAAGTCGCCCGGGGTTCCATCTCCGCAGGGCGTGACCACGAGCGGGTGTACTCGACGAACTTCTCGCGTCTGCGCTGCTCGGTCGACGGCCGCAACATGAAGCTCTTCCACTCGACGGCGATCGCGTCGCCCATGTCGGCCTGCAGTTGGTCGAGACGCACGGTCGCGACGTAGCACCACGGTCAGAGGAAGTCCGACCAGACGACGAGGGGAAGGGGGCCATCCATCGGACCAGTGTGTCAGCCGGCGATCGCCAGGCCGAGCCAGGCGGCACCGATGCCCACCCCCACCGCGGTGGTGAGATAGACGAGGCTGCGGCGCACATGGTGTCGCCGCGCCATCCATACCGTCTCGTGACTGAGGGCCGAGAACGTGGTGAACGAGCCGAGGGCACCGGTGCCGACCACGGTGAGTGTGTCGCCGGACGCGCCGGCCCCGACGAGCAGGCCGAGCAGGAAGGCCCCGGAGATGTTCACCGCGAGCGTGCCGATCGGCAGATCGGGGCGGTTGAGCACGTGACCGATCAGAACACGCACAAGGGTTCCGACGAGAGCCAGCACGATGAAGCCGAGGACGATCATGGTTCGTCGAGAAGCTCTGCGTCGTGGTGAACGGTGCGCTCGGTGAGGTGCCAACCGACGAAGGCTGCTCCGAGCCCGGCGGCGAGCGACACGCCGAGCCGAACCAGCCCGGTCGGAGTGCTGCCGTCGCGCAGTTCACCGGCGACCGACACGGCAAGCGTCGAGAATGTCGTGAGGCTGCCGCAGAACCCGGCGCCCGCCGCGATCACAGCCGGTTCGGTTCGTCGTTCGGGATGGAGCGCCAGGGCGGCGATGATCCCGAGCAACAGACTGCCGACGGTGTTCACGATCAGTACTCCCCAGTCGAGCGCGCCGTGGGGAGTGATGGCGACGACCACCCAGCGTGCGGTCGCCCCGACCACGCCACCGACGGCGAAGAAGGCGAGACGGTCGGGCTTCATCCGGGTGACGGTAGTGGTTTGCGCCGGGTGGGTTGAACGGGTTGACTCCGTTGGTGGATCTCAATGAGCTGCGCATCCAGTACGAGACGGCCGGAATCGACGTCGCCTCCCTGGCCGACGATCCGATCATCCAGTTCGTCGCGTGGCTCGACGACGCCATTGCCGCCGCCCTACCCGAGCCGAACGCCATGACGGTGTCGACCGTCGACGCCGACGGCCCCGATGCCCGAGTGGTGCTGCTGAAGGGAGTCGACCAACGCGGCTTCTCGTTCTACACGAACTTCGAGAGCGTCAAGGGCACCCAGATCGACGCCGATGCACGGGCGGCGCTGACGTTCCACTGGCAACCGCTGCACCGGCAGGTGCGGGTGCGCGGGACCGCCGTCCGTGTGGCCGACGACGAGGCCGACATCTACTATCGGTCGCGTCCCCGCAGCAGTCAGATCGGGGCCTGGGCCTCGCCGCAGAGTCGTCCCATCGCCGACCGGTCGATGCTCGGGCGAGCCGTCGAGGAAGTGCAACATCGGTTCGGCGACGACGAGCCGACTCGCCCGCCACACTGGGGCGGGTTTCGGGTGACGCCGCGCTCCGTGGAGTTCTGGCAGGGTCAGCCCGACCGCCTGCACGACCGGGTGCAGTACGAGCTGACGGCGCAGGGTTGGACCCGTCGACGCTTGGCGCCCTAGGAGCCGATCACACCCCGGCGTCGTCTTCGACTCTGGAGGTTGACCCCGGCGATCGTAGCGATCACCAGGGCGAGGAACACCTCGAACACGACCGGCCAACGGCCCGGATCGGCGAACCAGTTGCCGACGCGTTCGGGCAGGTCGGCCAGCGTACGCAGTACGGGGAGCACGATCAGGTCGCCCTGGTACACGCTGATCTCGAACACCAGGTACACCGCGGCGAGCGTGCCGAAGGCCACCCAGCGGGTATTGGCGCCGAACGACTCGCGGGTCGCCCACAGGACCGCGGCGGCGACGATGAGGGCGGCAGCGAGGGCCAGTCGGGTCTCGCCACTGTTGAGCACCCAGGTCTGCACCCGGTTCTGCAGGTCGAGGGACCGGTCGACCACCCAGTTCGAGCTGGTGGGGTCGTCGAGCACCTGGATCTCCCACCAGCCGTACAGGGTGAGGAACACCCCGGCGATCACCAACAGCACGCCGGATACCTTGTTGACATAGGGAAGAACCCGCCGGAGGTTCGTCGCGATCGAGTTGCGCCCGAGGGCCATACCGAGGGTGAGCACCATGATCACCAGGCTCATGCCGAGCGCGTAGGCGATGAAGACCGAGATGCCGTCGACCGCACCATCACTCGTGAACGAGCCGATCACGGTGCCGAAGAAGATGGGCGCAGTGCAGCTGAGCGAGACGACGGCGTAGGAGACGCCGAACATGAAGATCGACGGCAGCTCCCGGCTGCCGGTGCCCCGGTTCATCTTCGGCAGCGAGATCCTCGGTTCGAATCCGAGGAACATCGCGATGCCGAGCGGCACCATGAGCACGCCGAAGGACAGGGTGGCGTACGGGATCCTGCGCTCGACGGTTCCGGCGTCGATCACCGTCTGGGTGAGGACGCCGATCAGGCCGAAGAACAGGACGAATCCGGCCGTGAGGGTGAGGCCGACGACGATGGCCCGGACGATGGTGCGACCCGAGTCGACGTCCTCGCGGTCGCCCTCGAGACCGAGGAAATACGACAGGTACGCAGGCAACATCGCGAACCCGCACGGGTTCACGGCGGCGACCAGACCGGCGCCGAGCGCGAAGGTGGCGAGATCCCAGTCGATCACGGACTGGCGTCCTCGATCGTGGGCAGGAGCTCGGTACGGATGCGCTCGTCGAGATCCTCGCCGCTGATGGTGCCGGCCTGCACCGACAGCAACGTTCCGTCGGCGGCGATGAACGCGGTGCTCGGCATGACCCCCAGATCGGCGACCTCGCGGTGGATGGCCCCGTTCGGGTCGAGACCGACCGGAAAGGTGACCCCGGTCTCGACGAGCAGCGCTTCGGTGTCCTCGATCCGGTCGCTGACGCTCAGGCCGATCACGTTCACCTGACCGGCGAAGATCTCCGAGGCGGCTTGGATGTCGGGAAGCTCACGAATGCAGGGCGCACACCATGACGCAAAGAAGTTGACCACGGTGGGCTGGCCTCGAAACGCCGCGAAGGTGGTCGAGCCGCCGTCGAGCAGCTCGAAGGAGACCTCGGGAGGCGGGTCGCCGACGGGTACGTCGGAGTCATCGGCCAGCACGGCGTTGAGCACGAGGAACCCGCTGAGGAGCGCCAGGAAACCACCGACGAGCCACGGCACCGGAGACCGGCGAACGGGCTCGTCGCCGACGTCGTCGTCAGAGGCGTCGATCTCGTGTTCCATGGGTTCTCCGACGCTAGCTGGGGGTCGAACGCATTGGGAACGCCGCAGCAACCCGGAATGTTCCGTGACGATCGGTCCGGTTGCCCAGGACGGACCGGGGATCGAGCCAGGCGAGGAGGGGGATCTCGCCGGTCGTCACCCCGGTCCGTCGGATCGTGAGCGGCCGAAGCCGCCGGCTCAAGCCGTCCGGAGCAGAGGCCGGAGGTGCTCGGGGACCGGGACATCCGGTAGGTGATCCTCGGGCCGTGGCACCTTCGGCGGCCGACCGCGCCGCCGTTTCTGCATGAGCACCTTGCCGTTGAGGAACAACTGCCCGCCCCAGACGCCGTAGGGCTCTTCCCGCTCGATGGCCCCGGCAAGGCACTCGGCCATCACCGGGCACTCGGCGCAGATCGCCTTGGCCCGCGCGATGTCGTGGAGCTCCTCGGAGAAGAACAGGTCAGCAAGGGGCTCGGGGGAGGTCGCACAACGGCTGAGAGCACGCCAGCCGTCGTCAGGGACGATGAGTTGCTCGATTCCGAGCATTTCGGATCCTGCTTTCGTGGGATTCGTGATTCGAGGAGGAGTCGGAAAAACGGAAAGGCCGCCGGATCGAATCCGACGGCCTCAGGAGGAGGGTTGACTTCGACTGCACCCTAGGTGGGTGGTGAAGCCTCCTTCGGCCGCTGGTGGTGGGGCTTGGGGGTTCCCGTCGCCATCGGATCGGTGGTGCCGAAGAACACGGTGTTCCACCCACACGGCGCAGAGACGCGCGAGCTCGGGGCGGTGACGACAGCGGAGATGTTCGTGGTGATCAGCATCGTCGGTCGCCTCCTCTCGGCGTCGCGGGGATCTCCAAGCCTGACCATGGGCGGAGAGGCTGTCAAGGGAATTACCGCGGCGGGGTCAGTGGTGACGGGGAGCGAAGGTGGCCGGGCCGTCGGATTCGACGCGATCGATCTCGCCCAGAGCGGCGAGATGCACGAGGTGGGCGAAGGTCTCGCTCTCGGCCATGACGCCCCATGAACGCTCGCGAAACAGCAGCCTCATGTGGGCGACCACGTCGGCGGTGCCCAGCCGGCGGACCGACGAGCGGATGTGGTCGAGTCGCTGTCGGTGATGATCGACGATGGCGTCGGCTCGGCCGGCGAGATCGGTGAACGGATCGCCGTGAGCGGGCAGGGCGACGGTCACGTCGCCGACGGCGGCCACCCGTTGCAGGGAGGTGATGAAGTCGGCGAGCGCGTCGGTGTCGGGTTGCCAGCCGCCGATGTGGGGCGTGATGGTCGGCAGCACGTGATCTCCCGAGAGCATCACGCCGTGGGTCGGGTCGTAGAGGCAGAGATGGTCATGAGTGTGACCTGGGGTGTGCAGCGCGAACCAGTCGCGATCGGCAAGGGCCACTGGCTGGTCGTCGGCAAGCGCGAGATCGGGGCGCAGGGTCGGAAACCGTTGATTGGGGCGGCGCTCCTCGAGCATGAGCCGGGTCAGCTGGGGCGCGGCCTCGGAACGAACTGTGCCCCAGGGCGTGAGGCCACGGAAGTGATCGAGGAACTCCTCGGCCGCTTCGACCTCGTTGAGGTCGAGCGCCGCGGAGTCCTCGTGTTCGTGGAGCTCGTCGGTCTCCCAGAACAGGCGAAACGACTCGTGCGTCACCACTCGGGCCCCCGTTTCGGCTGCGAGCCGTATCGCCCCGCCGAAGTGATCGGGGTGGGAGTGGGTGATGATGGCCGTGTGCACTCGGGCCAAGGGGATCCCGGCCCGACCGAGCCGGTCGAGCAGGTTCCGCCACGAGGTGGTTCCGGGCAGACCGGGGTCGATCAGCGCAAACCCCTGGCTGTCCTCGATGGCGTAGCAGTTGACGTGGCCGAGGCCGGGCATGTCGACCGGCAGCTGCAGACGGAGCACCCCCGGAGCGACCTCGGTGACATCGTGGTCGGCTCGACGCTGCTCTTGGCGGGGCGGCCGAGCCCACGTGTTCATGGCGACGGCTTGCGGGCCGTGCCGTCGGTGTCGAGCACGAAGAACCGGTCGCGGTAGTACCGGAGCTCTTCGAGGCTCTCCCGTATGTCGTCGAGCGCGCGGTGGCCGAGCTCCTTGTTGGGACGCACGTCGAGCACCTTCGGTGCCCAGCGCCGGGCGAGCTCCTTGACGGTGGAGACATCGACGGACCGGTAGTGCAGGTAGTCCTCGATCTCGGGCAGGTAGGCGGCGAGGAAGCGACGGTCGGTACCGATCGAGTTCCCACAGAGGGGAACGGTCTGCGCCTCCGGGATGTGCTCTTTCAGAAATTCGAGCGTGGCTGCTCCGGCCTCCTCGAGGCTGATGGTCGACGCTGTGATCTGGGGCAGGAGGCCGCTGGTCGTGTGCATGGTGCGCACGAAGTCATCCATCGTGGCCAACGCCTCGGCCGGCTGGTGGATCACCAGATCGGGGCCTTCGGCCACCAGCTCGAGGTCGTCATCGGTGATGAGTGTGGCGATCTCGACGATCACGTGACGCGTGGGGTCGAGTCCGGTCATCTCGAGATCCATCCAGGCCAGCATCGGCAGGAGGGTAGCCTGCGACACCATGCTCTCGATTCCGATCACCCGACTGCATGCCGACCTCCCGCTGCCGGAATACGCTCGGCTCGGGGATGCCGGCGCCGACCTCGTGGCCGCCGAGGATGCGGTGTTGGCGCCGGGTGGGGGCCGAGCGCTGGTGGGCACGGGCATCGCCCTGGCCATCCCTCACGGCTTCGCCGGGTTCGTGCAGCCTCGCAGTGGCCTGGCCGTCCGACACGGAGTGACCTGCCTGAACACGCCCGGCCTCATCGACGCGGGCTATCGGGGTGAGCTGAAGGTTCTCTTGGTCAACACCGACCCCGCCGAGGCATTCGAGGTGCGGCGCGGCGAGCGCATCGCCCAACTGGTGATCCAACCGATCGAGCATGTTGATTTCGTCGCAGTACAGGAGCTCCCCGACTCCGAGCGAGGCGCAGGCGGTTTCGGTTCGACCGGGCGTTGACTCGGGCTCAGCGGTGAGGACTCGCGTGTCGCTTGAGGACTCGTACGGATCGCTCGTCGGCGTTCACGTCGATCTCGTCGGCCAGGCCGGCGGTGATCTCCGAGAAGCGCGTGATGCGATCGTCGGGCAGCGGCCGGGGTTCCTCGTCGAGCCAGCTCACCATCTCGACATCGACCACCGCAGGCCCCAGGCGGTACCCGATCTCGATACGGCCCGATCGGGGCGACGGACCGAGCAACATGATCACGGCTTCGTCGATGGCCATGCGCAGGTCGTCGATCTCGCCGAGGGTGAATCCCCGGCGATGGGCGAGATGAGCTGCGCCCACACGGGCGACGCGTCCGTATTCGGGCCGACCGGGTATCACAAGGGAGATGTCGGCCGATCCGGACGCCGCTGCCATGCACAGAGAATGCCACGTCCGTGCCCCGAGATCGGCTATCGGCCGACGCATTCATGACGATCCTCCTCGACGAACCACGCTGGGAATGGCACGGCACGAGGTGGTCGCACCTGGTGAGTGACGCGAGCCTGGGTGAGCTGCACGACTTCGCACGTGCCGTACGCATGCGCTACCTGTCGTACCAGGGGGATCACTACGACCTCCCGGTGGCCCTCTTCGACGCCGCTCTGCGTGCGGGCGCCGAGCTCGTCGACTCGCGCGAGCTGGTGCGTCGGCTGCGCGCAGCGGGGCTGCGTCGCCGAGCGGGCAAGGCGGCCACGGCGTGGATGGTCGTGGTCGAAGGCGACCCAAAGGCGGTGGCCGATCATCTCGATGCGACTGCGGCTCGGCTCTTGATGTCGGTGGCCCGTCGCCACGGCCCGATCCATTCGGCCACGCTCCTGCAGCGTCAGGATGAGCGGGTCGGGCTCCTGGCCCTGGCCGATCAGAAGTCACGCATCGACCGCGGGGTCGAGATCGTCGACGACGACCGAGCCATCGTGGAGTCGCATGACCCCCGGGGCCACACCCTCGAGGTCATCTGGCGGTCAGGGGCAGGCAGGGAACTCGATCATCGGTAGCCGCCCGGCTCGATACGAGCTGACGACGCCGTCGGTGATCTCGAAGAAGATCCGGAAGTTCGCGTCGCCTTCGTCGGTGGGGACGAACGCCAGCATGGTCGGGTCGGACTCGTCGAGCAGCGCTCCGAACAGCTCCCGGAGCTCTTCGGGGGTGGAGCCGACTCCCGCGCCCGAACGGGTGGTGATGAGCTCGGTGGTCACGTCGACGCGCTCGACGCCGCCGTTCCACATCATGAACGAGACGCCGACCGGCCCGTTCACCGGATCGGCGAACCAACACTCGCTCGTGACCGAGCCGTCGGTCGTCCAGGCCGTGGCCGCGGCGGCGGCGGCATCGGCGGCGGTCATGCCGAAGAACACCTCGTCGAGACCGACCGTCGAGACCTTGGACGCCTCGGTGAAGGCGGGCTTGCTGAGGTCGATGTCGGGGTCGGGTGTGGTCGACGATGCCGGATCGTCGGTGCCGGGTCGGTCACCGTTCGCCTCGATGTCGACTTCGGCGTCGGCGGTCGGGTCGGCCTCGACCGGTGCCTCGGCCGGTTCCCCGGGGGTTTCCTGGAGCGGCAACGGTGTCGGCGTCGGCTCTTCGACCGCTTCGAGGGTGGCGCCATCGTCGCTACCTCCCGAACAGGCGCTCGCGACGAACGCGAGAGCGGCCAAGACGAGCAGCGGCTTCCTGATGAGCTGGGCGACCAACACCGTGCGAGACCTCCTCGGGCGAACTCGCCCAGTGAATCACAGCGTGCGTCGGATTCCCGGTCATGCCGTTGTCGACTCTGAACGGAGTCGACGCGGGCGGTGCGTGCCCCTGGTGGGATTCGAACCCACGATCTTCGGATTAAAAGTCCGCTGCCGTGACCAACTTGGCTACAGGGGCGGCTCGATTATGCCGGATAACCGGCCGGGTAGCCTCTGGTTCGATGAGAGTTGCCGTGGTGCTCGCCGGCGGATCCGGCCAACGAACCGGAATCGACGCCAACAAGGTGCTCGTCGAAGTGGCAGGGGTGTCGGTGCTGCGTCGCTCGGTCGACGCCATGGTCGCCGGTGGGGCCGACGCGGTGATCGTCGTGATCCGACCCCAGGACCGTACGGCGGTCGCCGCGGCGCTCGGCCCGGTCGAGCACGTGCTGGTACACGGCGGCGCTACCCGCCAACAGAGCGAAGCGGCAGGGATACTCGCCGCTGAGGCGCTCGGGGCGGCCACGCCCGGCGACGTGATCGCGGTGCACGACGCCGCCCGTCCATTGGTGTCGCCCGAGGTGGTGGCGAGCGTCTTCGACGCGGCGAGCGAGGGCGCGGCCTATCCCGCGGTCGAGCGTCACGATCTGTGGCACACCGACATCGACGGTCGTCCACGCACGCCGGCTGTGGGCCCGATGCTCGCGGCCCAGACCCCCCAGGCGGTGCGGGCCGACCTGGCGATCGCCGCGGTTCGTGATGGCGGTGAGGCGGCCGCTGATGCCACCGACACCGTCGACGTGGTGTGCCGGTTCGTGCCGAAGCTGCGTGTCATTGTCGTCGAGGGTCAGGCCACCAATCTCAAGGTGACCTGGCCCGGCGACTTCGCCACCGCCGAACGCGTACTGGCCCATGCCGCAACCGTCGATGACTCGTCGGCACCGGCGACCCCGGTAGAGTCCACCGTCGTGCAGGATGGTGACGCCTTCGACTCCGCGACGGTTGGCGACGATCCCGGGGTCTCCGACGACTACGGCACCCTCGGTGAGGTCGAACGCCAGGTCGCCGACTCACAGGTCGCCCTCGACTGCCTCGCCGTCGAAGGCACGGCGATCTGCACCACCTGCCAGGCCGCCGAAGCCGACGGCACTCTTGCCGACCGCCCGGCCCTCGCTCGCTGCGTGGCGGCCAAACGGGCCTGACGTCGCCGACGACTCAGGGTTGGTCGGGCTGGGTCGCCTCGACCTTGGCGGTATCGATCAGCAACACTCGCTCGCCGGCGACGATGCCCGATGGCGACAGGTCGATCCAGCGACCACCGAGGTTCGGGATGCGTTCGAAGGGGACGCCGGCCAAGCCCTCGACGGCGTAGATGACCCCGGCATGGACCACCACGAGCGCCTCGCCCTCGCCGGTGATCGCCGCGATCCGAGCGAGTGCCCCGACGGCGCGGGCGCTCACCGACTCGTCGTCCTCGTACCCGTCGGGCCGGCGGCCATCGGCGAGGAACCCGGGATAGTCCCGCTCGATCTCGGGCTTGGTGAGCCCTTCCCATCCGCCGGCGTGGCGTTCTCGGAGGTCGGGATCGACCAGCACCGGACCGACGCCACTGCCGTCGGCGATGATCTCGGCGGTGCGGCGCGCCCGTTCGAGGTCCGAAGATGCCACGATGTCGAAGCCGCCGACCGCCTCGGCGGCGACCATGGCCTGACGGCGACCGAGGTCGCTGAGCGGAGGGTCGGCCTGACCCTGCCATCGACCGCTCGCGTTCCACTCGGACTGGCCGTGTCGAACCAACAGCAGGCGACTCACGGTGCCACACCGTATCGTCGGACCCCTAGGGTGACGCGATGGCTCGCCTCCGCTTGTTCGCCGCAATCCGTGAGGCGGCGGGAACTACTGTCGCCGAGGTGCCGGGTGCCACGGTGGGCGAGGTCATCCATGCCGCAATCGAGCGATTCGGGCCGACCTTCGCCGATCAGGTCCCGGTGTGCAGGGTGTGGGTGAACGGCGAGCCCGCCGACGATGCCCACGCAGTGGTCGATACCGACGAGGTGGCCCTGCTCCCACCGGTATCGGGAGGTTGACGTTCTCGCCAGGTACGATCGTGCAGATGCCCGTCGACTTCGACCGTCTCACTGCTCCCGGCTACCTGTCAGACCTCACCGAGCGCCCTCTCGAGGACGTCCGCGCCATGCGTACCGAGTGTCAGATCGTCGAGAACGCGCTCTCCCTGGTTCGTCGGGTGCTGCACGGACGGCTCGACATCTTCGGTGCCGAGATCGCCCGTCGCAACGAGGGCCGCGATCCGTCGACCCTCACCGAGCTGGTCGAGTCGCTCCCGGGTCTGCTCGCCGACCCGCCCCGCCGAGACGGCAATCCCCGTCCCCCGCAGACCATCGACGTGTCCGATGTGGCCGACCAGCTGCTCGACGAGCTCGGGCCGGTGGTCACCGCGACCCAGCTCGGTGATCTCGTCGAGCTCGACGACGCCGCCATCACCCGGAGGTTCGAGACCCTCGAGCTCTATGAGCAGACCGTCTCGGATCGTCGTCGGGCGATGCACACGACCATCGACACACTCCAGGCCGAGATCACCCGGCGCTACCGCACCGGCGAGGCCAGCGTCGACTCGCTGCTCTCGTGATCCTCTGGCCGTTTCGGTTCGGCCCGCAGATGTGAGTTTCGGAGTGGCCAACTAGCGTGGTGGGGTGAGCGACGCCCCTCGATGGACCGATGTCGGCTCTTTCATACGAGAGCAACGACGCACGGCGGAGCTGTCACTGCGACGGCTGTCGGAGCTCGCTGGTGTCTCGAACCCCTATCTGAGCCAGATCGAGCGGGGCCTGCGCAAGCCGTCGGCCGACATCTTGAACCAGATCGCCAAGGCGCTCCATATCTCGTCGGAGACGCTCTATGTCCGGGCCGGCATCCTCGACGAGCGCGAGTCGGGGGCCACCGGGGTCATCGAGGCCGTGATGGCCGATCCGATCATGAGTGACGAGCAGAAGCGAAGTCTGTTGCGGATCTACGAGTCGTTCGTCGCCGAAGCCGAGCGAGAGGAGTGAAGATGTCGACCGCCGGCCGCATCGCGATGCTGTCGCTCCACACCTCGCCGTTGGCCCAGCCCGGCTCGGGCGACAGCGGCGGCATGAACGTCTACGTACGCGAGCTGGTGGCCGGTCTGGCCCACACCGGCCTCGACTGCTCGGTGTACGTGCGTCGGTGGTCTGCGGATCTGCCCGACGAGGTGGTGATCGAGCCGGGCGTTCGCGTCGTGCACGTCGATGCCGGCCACCCCAGTCTGCAGAAGGACGAGCTGTACGACGTGGTCGACACCTTCGCCGATGGAGTACGCGCCGATCTGGTCGACCGACCGGCCGAGGTCATTCACGCCAACTACTGGTTGTCGGCGGTTGCCGGCCACCGCCTGAAGCACGAGCTCGAGCTACCACTGGTGTCGACCTTTCACACCCTGGCTCGGGTGAAGGCCGAAACCGGGGATCACGAGCCGGCCCGGCGGGCCCACGCCGAGAGCGAAGTGGTGCGCTGCTCCGATGTGATCACCGCGTCGTGTGTGCCCGAGCAGCATCAGCTCGAGCGGCTGTACGACGCACCGAGCGAGCGAATCGAATTGGTTACACCTGGTGTGGAACACGCGCTGTTCTCACCCGGCAACCAGGCCGGCGCCCGGCGGGCGCTCGGCCTGGGTACCGGTCCGATCGTGTTGTTCGTCGGTCGACTCCAGCCCCTGAAGGGCGTCGACGTCGCAGTCGAGGCGTTTGCCGCACTCGATGACCGCAACGCTCGCCTGGTGATCGTCGGGGGTGCTTCGGGAGCCGAGGGTGATGCCGAGGTCGGCCGTGTCATGGCCATGATCGACGGGCTCGACATCGGCCATCAGGTGGAGTTCCACCCACCCCAGCCGCACCATCGGTTGGGTACCTACTACCGGGCGGCCGACGTGTGTGTGGTCCCGAGCCGCAGCGAGTCCTTCGGCCTCGTGGCGCTCGAGGCCGCAGCGTGCGGACTGCCGGTGGTCGCCGCGGCCGTCGGGGGTCTCCGCACGCTCGTCGATCACGGCCGCACCGGATTCCTGGTGGCTCGTCGCGACCCGACGCTGTTCGCGGCCTACCTCGCGGAGATCCTCGACAATCCGATCGTGGCCGCGCAGATGGCCTTCAACGCCGCCGAACGGGCTCGCCGCTACACCTGGGCGTCGACCGCTCGCCAGCTCGGCGAGGTCTACCACCGCCTGGCCGATCGGGTTCCGGTCGACTGTGTCTGAGTGCCGACCCCGTTGACCGCACCGCCACCACCGTCGACTCGCGTCGCTGTCGAGGGTCGCCTCGACGGCTGGCTGAAGCGCCAGCTCGACGAGAACCCCGCCATGGTGGGCATCGAGCGGGGCGAACCCGACGAACATCTGTGGATCGCCCGACTCGCCGGCGAGGCCAAGGAGCGCTTCGCCGTGCGGTTCATGGTGGGACAGCGGACGATGCGGGCCGAGACCTATGTGATTCCGGTGCCCGTCCACCACCGAGAGGAAACCTACGACTTCCTGCTGCGTGCCAATCACGACCTCTACGGGGTCGGGTTCGAGATCGGTCCCGAAGCGGGTATCTACCTGGCCGGCCAGCTCGACCTCCGTGCCGTCGACGACGACGAGCTCGACCGGCTCCTCGGCACCCTCTTCGCCGCGACCGAACGGGCGTTTCCTCGCCTCCTCCGGCTGTTCACTGCCGCGACCGGGTGATATTTCGGTAAGTATGATTGCTTTTCACACTTCGATTCACTACGGTCGAGCACGTCGTGGGGCGAACGGCCGACGTTCGTTCGGGGAAGTGCGAATCTCGATCCGGCCGCCTCACGACATCGTCGCTGTCGCTTCATCCTCGCGCCAGCCAACCCGGCACCGAACACGCAGAAGAACATTGCAGTCGTGTTACGCTGCCGGCCGGATGAGTAGGGATCGGCGACTCGGGTCGCGTCATCGTGGACTTGCCCTCGGGCTGGCCTTGGTGATTGCCTCGACCGTCGCTCCTGCCGCCCAGGCCCAGACCGGGGACATCGAGCAGGCTCGCGCCGAGCGGGAAGAGATCCGCCGCGAGCGGGCGGCCGTAGCCGCCGAGCTCGATCCTCTACTGGCCCGCGATGCCGAGCTCGAACAAGCCGTCGCCGACCTCGATGCCCTCCGTGTCCTGCAGGAGGCCAAGCTCGACGCCACCCGCCAGGCCATCACGGTGGCCGAGCAGTCGTTGGCGGAGGCCAATGTGCGTATCGCCGACAAGCAACTCGAGATCGTCGCGCTCCGTGATCTGGCCCGGGCTCAGGCCGTGCAGGCCTATGTGCACCCCAACGGCGATGTCGTCGAACAAGTGCTACGCGCCGACGACCTCACCACCGCCGAGCGCCGCCGAGCGCTCCTGCGCAGTGTCAGTACCCGCCAGGCCGACGTGGTCGACCAGCTCAGAGCAGCCGAGGACGACCTCGAGGTTGCCCGCAACGACGTCGCCACCGCCTTGGCCGAGATCGAGGCGCGCAAGGTCGACGAGGAGAACCAGCTGGCCGAGCTCCAGCGGACCCGGGAACAGCTCGAAGAACTTCGAGCCGCGCTGGCCGAACGCATCGCAGATTTCCAGGCCGAGATCGACGGCCTCAACGAGGACGAGGCCGTCATCACGGCCACCCTGACCTCGCTCATCGCCGAGGAGGATGCGCGCCGTCGAGCCGAGGAGGAGGCGCAGCGCCGCATCGAGCTCGAGCGTCTGCTCGCGGAGCAGACCCAGGCGCCCGATCCCCAGCAGTCGACCCCTGGAGCCGATCCGTCGCCCACGCCGGTGATCCCTCCTCCCACCCAGACCCCCCCGGCCAGCGCGTCCGGTCTGATCTGGCCCACCAGCGGCATCGTGACCTCGCCCTTCGGTCCGCGGTGGGGTCGCCTCCATCGCGGCATCGACATCAACGCGCCCACCGGCACACCGATCGTGGCGGCCAAGGGAGGGACCGTGGTCTCCGCCGGCGACAACGGCGGCTTCGGCCTGAACGTCATCATCGACCACGGCGGTGGGTTCGCAACCGTGTACGCGCATCTGTCGCAGCTCTCGGTGAGCGAGGGTCAGTCGGTTGCCCAGGGAGCAGGCGTCGGCCTCTCGGGCTGCAGCGGCAGCTGTACCGGTTCGCATCTGCATTTCGAGACCAGGGTCAACGGCGAGGCTCAGGACCCGATGCTCTTCCTCCCGTGACCGCGGCCTTGCGCCTCCAGTTCCTCGGCGGCGGCAAGATGGCAGAAGCATTGGTCGGTGGGTTGTTGTCGGCCGGATGGGCCGCCCCAGACCAGCTCGCGGTGGTCGAGCGTTACCCCGAGCGACGCGACTACCTGAAGACCTCAGTGCCCGGGCTCGGGGTGGCCGACGCACCCCTCGCCGCCACCCCCACTCTGGTCGCCGTGAAGCCGCAGGACATCGACGAGGCACTGACTTCACTGCGCGGACTCGTTCCGGGCCGAGTGCTCTCGATCGCGGCCGGGATCACGACCGCTCGACTCGAAGCGGCGCTCGATCCAGGGACGGTCGTGGTCCGCTGCATGCCCAACACCCCGGCGTTGGTGGGCAAGGGAGCGTCGGCGATTGCCGGCGGAACGCTGGCCGAGGCGGACGATCTCGACTGGGCGGCGTCGATTCTCGAAGCCGTCGGGATCGTCGAGCGGGTCGATGAACCGGCGATCGATGCCGTCACGGGCCTCTCGGGCTCCGGTCCGGCCTACGTGTTCCTGCTTGCCGAGCTGTTGGCCGACGCTGGTGTGGCCGAGGGCCTCGAGCCCGATGCCGCCATCCGGCTGGCCAACCAGACGGTGATAGGCGCGGCTCGTCTGCTCGACGAGAGCCACCAGGAGCCAGCAAGCCTGCGGGCGAATGTGACCTCGCCCGGCGGGACCACCGCGGCGGGGCTGGCGTCGTTCGCGGCCGACGATCTCGCGGCCGTGGTCGAGCGGGCCGTTCGGGCCGCCGCGGCGCGGTCGCGTGAGCTGGGCGCCGGTTGACCCAGGCGCGACGGCGGTTGTCCCCACGGGCCCCATCGACCACATTGTGCCCATGGGCCCCAATGACGTAACGTGAGGGCTGTCTCTTGGAGTAGGGGTGTGACATGACTCAGTCCGTCGGACGGACGCGGTTCATGACGGTGGCCGAGGTCGCTCAGTTGATGCGCGTCTCGACCATGACCGTCTATCGCTTGATAAAGGCCGGTGAACTGCCCTCGGTCCGCGTCGGCAAGTCGTATCGAATCCGCGAGGACGACATCGATCGTTACCTCGCGACTCGCTATACCGAAGCGGGTTGACCGCTCGGCTCGATGCGCCGGGCACACTTCGGTTCTGTTGACACACGACACCATCACCTTCCTCTCCGACTACGGCCACGCCGACGAGTTCGTCGGCGTCGTCCACTCGGTCCTGCATTCCCTGGCGCCCGATGTGCGCGTGATCGACCTGACCCACGAGATCGCCCCCTACGACGTCCGCGGTGCCGGGCTGCTCCTGGCGCGCAGCGCCCCGTACCTGAGCCCTGGCGTGGTGCTGGCCGTCGTCGACCCGGGTGTGGGAACCGAGCGTCGTGCCGTCGCCATCGAGGTCGGAGGTGGTGCCTCGGTTCTCGTGGGCCCCGACAACGGTCTGTTCGCACCGGCCGTGGCGATGGTCGGTGGAGCCGAGCGAGCGGTCGAGCTGACCAACCCCCGGCTTCGGCTCGACGCCATGGGTACCACCTTCGACGGCCGTGACGTGTTCGCACCTGCCGCCGCGCACTTGGCCAACGGTGTCCTCCTCGACGACCTCGGCCCCCGAATCGATACGGCCTCGCTGCTCCCGGGCACGCTCCCCGTTTCGCATGCCGACGGCGACGAGCTGGTGGCGGAGGTCTTGTGGGTCGACCGCTTCGGGAACGCCCAGCTCAACGTCGATATCGACGACATCGCGCATCTCGGTGCCGTCGGCCTCGGAGATCGGGTCGGGATTCGTGTTGGTCAGAACCGACGGACGACGGCGCTGGTTGCCAGCTTCGACGCAATCGGTACTGGCGATTTCGGCCTCATCATCGACTCGTCGGGCCTCCTCGCCATCGTCGCCGCCCGGACGTCGGCGGCCGATGCGCTCGGCCTCGGCCCCGGGACCGAGGTGGTCGTGTCGGGGGTCGGCCGGCCCGATGGCGTGACCACCAGTGTCGAGTTCGGGCGCCGGGCCGGGAACGGAGATCACCTATGAGACCAGGCACGACTCTCGCCTTGGCGATACTGCTCCTCGTCATCCTGGGTGCTGCGGTGCTCCAGATCTTCGTGTTGTCGCGCTGAGACGTGTCGTGGTCCTGCCCGCCAGGCGCACTACCTTGTCGCAGGTGTTCCCGCCCCGACTCCGCCTACTGACCTGCGCGCTCGTCGCCGTGTTCGTGCTCGGGGCCTGCGATGTCGACATCACTGTCGACGTCGATGTCGCCACCAACGGCTCCGGCGTCGTCGAGGTTCAGGTGGTTCTCGACGAGGAGGCGGCCCAGCGCATTCCCGATCTGCAGAGCCAACTGCGTCTCGACGACCTGATCGCTGCCGACTGGCAGATCGTCGGCCCCGACGAGACGCCTGACGACGGCATCGAGGTCAGAGCCAGCAAGACCTTCGACGGTCCCGAGCAGCTCCAGGCGGTGCTCGATGAGATCACCGGGCCCGAGGGCGCACTCCGGGACTTCACGCTGTCGCGCTCCACCGAGTTCGCCCAGGTCGACCTCGATCTCGCCGGCACGGTCGACCTCAGCCGGGGCCTGGCGCTGTTCACCGACGCCGAGCTGGTCGAGGCGCTCGACGGACGCCCGCTCGGCATCGATCTCGATGCGCTCGAGGCCGAGATCGGCCCGGCGGCCGATGCCGTCGACTTCACGTTCAGGGTGCGGCTGCCCGGCAGCACCGAGGATTCCGACGAGGGGGCCGAGGTGTCCGTTTCGCCGGCCCTCGGCGACCCGCCGGTGCCCGTCTCGCTGTCGACCACCGACGAGGACGCCCTCGCGAAGATCCTCCGACTGGTGGGTTTCGCGGCGGCGGCTCTGGCTGCGGTCGCGATGCTCATCAATGTCGTGATCTGGACCGTCGAGTGGCGGCGACGTCGCCTCGTGCCCGACATCTTGACCCCCGAGCCCGTCCGCCCGGTGCCGGCACCGATGGCCCTGGCCACCGCCGGGTCGGTCACCGGTGCGTCGCCCGGAGGCTCGGGCGGCTACGGCCGGAGCGGCCCGCGCCTGGCCCTGGTCGTGGTCGACGCCAACGGCGTGCTCTACGAGCCGATGCTCGGCCCGCTGGTCACGTTCGTGAAGGCGCGTGGTTCGACCCTCGATCGATCCGAGATCACCGCTCTCTACAACGAGGCGTGCGAGGGTCGCCGCAGCATCGCCGAGCTGTGGGCCGACGCCGGTGTGTCCGGCGACCCGGCCGAGCTCGACGTGGCGTTCCTCTCCAGCGTGCGAGTGCGCTCGGGAGCGATCGACTTCGTGCGGGAGCTTCGTCGGCGCGGCATGCACGTGGCCGCGATCGCCAACACCGTCTCGCCGTGGAGCAACGCGCTGCGAGCACGCGACGGGCTCGCCGATGTCGAGCCCTGGGTGTCCAGCAGCGATGCCGGGGTGACCAGTCCTCATCCGGGGCTGTACGAAGCGCTGCGCCGGGCCACGGGCGTGCCGTTCGAAGACTGGCTGATCATCCATGCCGACCTCGAGTCGCTCGACGCGGCCAAGACCCTCGGCATGTCGACGGTGTGGTTCACCCGTGAGCTCCCACCGGCCAACCAGCGGCCCCCCCACGCGCTGGTGGCGGGCTTCGCCGACTTCTTCAAGCGGCGTTGACGCCCACTGTCTCACGCTCGGTTTAGGGTCGGGTGATGGCTCGAGCCAAGGTGGTCCACCGCTGTCGTGCGTGCGGCGCGCAGTCGGCGTCGTGGCTCGGTCGCTGCCCCGGATGCGACGAATGGAACACCCTCGAGCTGGTCGAGTCGCCGACACCCCTGCAATCGGTGTCGGTCATCGCCTCTCGGGTGGCACCGATCGGAGCCATCGAGTCCCCGCCGACAGTCGCCGTTCCCACTGCGGTTCCCGAGATCGATCGTGCCCTCGGTGGTGGGCTTCATCGGGGCTCGGTCACCCTGCTCGGTGGGCCTCCCGGCATCGGCAAGAGCACGCTGCTGCTCCAGCTCGCCGCTCAGGTGGCCGAGCATCGAGGAACCGTGTTGTACGTCTCCGCCGAGGAGTCGCCGTCTCAGGTGCGGCACCGGGCAGAACGGCTCGGTTGCCTGCACGAGCGACTGCTCGTGGCCTCCGACACCGATCTCGATGCCGTGACCGCAGTGCTCGAGCGCGAGGTCCCCGAGGTCGCGGTCGTCGATTCGGTACAGACGGTTGCCGATGCCTCGCTGCCGTCGGCGGCGGGGTCGGTGGTGCAGGTCCGTCACGTCGCCCTGCACCTCAGCCGGGTCGCCAAGCGGCTCGGCATCACGCTCGTGCTCGTCGGCCACGTCACCAAGGACGGCGTCCTGGCCGGGCCGCGGGTTCTCGAGCATCTCGTCGACACCGTGCTGTCTTTCGAAGGCGATCGCACCGGCGATCTCCGCCTACTCCGAGCAGTCAAGCACCGCTTCGGGCCGACCAGCGAGGTCGGCCTGTTCGAGATGACCGCCGCGGGTCTGGCGTCGGTGGTCGATGCCAGCGGTCGGTTCCTGGCCGATCGCCGCACGGGCCAGTCGGGCTCCCTGGTCACACCGACGATGGAGGGCCAGCGACCGATGCTCGTCGAGGTCCAGGCTCTCGTCGCCCCCAACGAGGGTGGCTCGCCCCGACGCTCGGCCCAGGGCATCGACGGCGCCCGCTTGGCCATGCTGTTGGCGGTGCTCGACCGGCGGGCCGGTCTCTCGACGGCCGCGCTCGACGTGTACGTCTCGGTGGCAGGTGGCGCCCGGGCCGCCGAACCCGCGGCCGACCTCGCCATCGCCCTCGCCGTCGCGTCCTCGGCCACCGATGTCGCCCTGCCCGGCGGGCTCGTCGCCCTCGGCGAGATCGGCCTGGCCGGTGAGTTGCGGCGGGTGGGAGAGCTCGACCGTCGCCTGCTCGAGGCCAAGCGACTGGGCTTCGATACGGCTGCCGTTCCGGCCGGCAGCGATGTCGACGAGCCCCCCGGCATCCGTCTTCAACGGTGCTCTGACCTGTCCGACGCCGTCTGCAACTTCCTCCCTCTCGACTGAATCAGCCCTGCGCCGCGTACCCGCCGTCGACGGGAATGGCCGCACCAGTCACGAAGTCCGACGCCGAGCTGGCGAGGAACACCGCGATCCCGGCCAGGTCGGCCGGCTGGCCCCACACGCCGGCGGGGGTCCGACTCACCACCATTCCGTCGAGCTCGGGCACGGCGTCGCGCAGACCTCGGGTGAGGTCGGTGTCGATCCATCCGGGCAGTACCGCGTTCGCCTGGATGTTGTCGGCCGCCCAACCACAGGCGATGGCCTTCGTGTACTGCACGATGGCGCCCTTGCTCGCGGCATAGGCCGGCGCGAAGCCGTGCCCGAACAGCGACATCATCGATCCGATGTTGATGATCTTCCCGCTCCCGCCCGCTCGCATGGCTGGATACGCGGCTTGGCAGCAGTAGTGCGCGCCGGTGATGTTCACGGCGAGCACGAGGGCCCACTCGTCGGGTGTGATGTCGGCCGCGCCACCACCGGCATCGACACCGGCGTTGTTCACGAGGATGTCGAGCCGCCCGAACTGCCCGAGCGTGGCCGCCATCATGGCGTCGACGGCCACCTTGTCGGCCACGTCGGTTGCTACCGCCATGGCCTGGCCCCCACGTTTCTCGATGGTCGAGACCGCCTCGGCCGACTTGTCGGGGTTGCGGGCGGCCACCACGATCGACGCACCAGCGTCGGCCAGGCCGATGGCCATGCCCAGGCCGATTCCGCCGTTGCCTCCGGTGACGACGGCCACCCGGCCAGTCAGATCGAACACGGTGAGCTCCTTTCGATGGGTGTCGAAGGGATCAGCGTGACCGGAGAGCCAGCTGATCGCGATTCGTGATGATGTAGCGCCGATCACGCTGTTCGAGCCAGCCCAGCCGGACGAACGATGCGATGGCCTTGTTCACCCGCTCGCGACTCGCTCCCACCATCCCAGCAAGCTCTTCCTGGGTGATGGGCAACAGGAACTCCTCGTCGTCTCCCGCCAGCTCGAGCAGGCGCTTGGCCGTGCGTCCGGAGACATCGAGGAAGACCGAATCGGCGAGGGCAGTGTCCATCGTTCGCAAACGGTGGGCCAGGAGCGCGACGACGCGCCAGAGGTGTCGGGGTTCTCGCTCGTAGATCCCCCGTACCGGTTCGTACGGTACGCGTGCCACCGTCGAGGGTTCGAGGGCCCGCGCCTCGGCGGAACGACCCCGGTGGTCGAACAGGCCCATCTCGCCGAAGAGGTCGCCGGGACCCATCAGGGCCACCATCGACTCGCGACCGTCGACCGAGCGATTGGAGATGGCGACCCGACCCGACTGCATGACGAAGAGCGCGTCGGTGTCGTCGTCCTCCTGGAAGAGCACCTCGTTCCGGTCGAGATCGATCATGGTGGTCACCGCAGTGATCTCGTCGACCAGATCCATCGGCAGGTCGCCGAAGAGCTCGGTGTGGGTGAGCAGGGTGTGGACGGTCATATTGGGCGCCATGCTAGTCACCGTGCCGCAGCCCGTAGGTCCGAGCTCATCGAGTGAATGGCCCCGACTGGTACTGCCGGCCTCGAGCCGGGAGATCGATCACGGCGCGGGGGCGTTCCGGACCGCACTCGCCGACGCGCGGGAGCGGGAGTCGCCGCTGGTGATCGAGGCCGAAGACCGACCGCACGTGTCCCAAGCACTGCTCCAGGCCGCCCGGAGTGCTCTTGGTGTCGCGGGCGCGGTCGTCGTGATCTCCCCGGTCACCGACACGATTCGGTCCGCCGACGGCCGGCTGGTCGATCGCCGTGCGCTCGTGGAGGTCGGTTCCCCGATGGTGCTGGGCGGTGACGCCGTTGCCGCCCTGGTCGCCGATTCGAGCGTCGGCCCTTCGATCGCGTCGATCCTCGACGCCCTCCTCGCCAGTGGCGTCGAGATCGTCACCGTTCCCGGTGACGGGAGCGACGGTTGGGCCGCCGCTCCCGATCACGCCGCGCTCACCCGTGCAAGAGTGGGTCGATGACCCCTACCGTTCGAGTTGGCCAAGGCTTCGACATCCACCCGTTCAGTTCCGATCCGGACCGAGTGATGGTCCTCGGCGGCATCGAGTTCGACGGTCCGGGTCTGGCCGGTCACTCCGACGCCGACGTCGTCGCCCATGCGGTGATCGACGCGCTGCTCGGCGCCGCTGGTCTGGGCGACATCGGTGCGCTGTTCCCTGACTCGGATCCGGCGTTGGCGGGGGCCGACAGCATGTCGCTGTTGACCGACGCGGTGCTTCGGGTGACCGACGCCGGTTTCACGGTGGGCAATGTCGACTGCACTGTCGTCATGGAGGCTCCCAAGCTGGCGCCGCGACGGGCAGAGGTCGAGGCGAGCCTGACTGCGGCCGTCGGCGCCCCGGTCACGGTCAAGGGCAAACGCGCCGAGGGCCTCGGAGCCCTCGGGCGTCGGGAAGGGGTGGCCTGCATGGCTGTCGCATTGGTGTCGAGATGAGCAGCAAGGGTCGAGGTCGAGGCACGCAACGAAGGCGGCGCTCTGGTCCGAGTCGGGCCGGGGGCAGCTCGCGCACCCGATCAGGGTCCTCGCCCACCGAGCCGACGTCGTCGGGACCGCGGCCGGGCGCGATGAAGAAGGGGCTCGGCGGCGAGCAGATCGAGGGTCGCCACGCTGTGCGCGAACTGCTGATGGCCGGCAGCCGTCGGGTTCGTGAAGTCGTGTTGGCCGACGATCTCGATCCGGCCGCCATCATCGACGAGATCGTGGTGCTCGCCGACGAGGCGAAGGTCTCGCTCAAACGGGTGCCCCGCAAGAAGTTCGAGGCGGCCGCGCGTACCACCGGTCCGCAGGGTGTCATGGCCTCGGCTGCTGCGCTCGAACCCGTGGCGCTCGCCCAGCTGATCGAGTCCAGCCCCGTCGCCCCCTTCCTGCTTCTCGTCGACGGTGTCACCGATCCGGGCAATCTGGGAGCGCTGTTGCGCACCGCCGAATGCGCCGGTGTGACGGGCGTGGTGTTGCCTCGGCATCGCGCCGTCCACATCACGCCGACCGTGGCCAAGGCCGCGGCGGGTGCGATCGAACACCTGCGGTTCGCCACGGTGAGCGGGCTGCCGGCCGCGATCTCCGAGCTGTCGGCGATGGGGGTGTGGACCGTCGGACTCGACGTCGCCTCCGAACATCCGTTGTGGGACTTCTCCATGGCCACCGACCCCGTGGCGCTGGTGCTCGGGGCCGAGGGGAAGGGCATGAGCCGCCTGGTACGCGAGCGCTGCGATCTCATCGTGACGATCCCCATGGCCGGGAGCCTCGAGTCGCTCAACGTGAGCGCGGCCGGTGCCCTGGCCATGTTCGAGGTCACCAGGGCGCGACGGGCCCAGCCGCAGCCCTGACGGGTCGCTACGCTTGCTGCCGACGCCCGAGTAGCTCAGTCGGCAGAGCAGCTGTCTTGTAAACAGCAGGTCAGGAGTTCGATTCTCCTCTCGGGCTCTTCACCATCCGCGTCCGGAGGCGGTGCGTCGTCCACCCTTGTCCGGTGACCCTGACGCCGCGGGAGCAGGCCATCATCGACTTCGAACGGGTGTGGTGGCGCGAGCCGGGTTCGAAGGAGTCGGCGATTCGTCAGCGATTCTCGCTGTCGACGAGTCGGTACTACCACCTGCTCGGCCGGCTGCTGGAGACCCCCGAGGCCCTGGCCTACGATCCGTTGGTCGTGCGCCGGCTCCGCCGCGAGCGACTGCGACGGAGAAGGGTGAAGTTCGAGGGCCGTTCGGACTACGGGGCGAAGGGGCGCTAGATTCATTCCCATGACAGGGAACTGCATATGAACACATCTGCCTCCCGGGGCGCAATCCTGGTCGTCGCGGGCATCATCGTCGGCGCGTTCGTGCTCGGACGCGGTCTGGACTCAGGTGGGGGGTCCTTCACCGTCGTGGAGGTCGGGGCGGTCACGGTCGACGAGACCGCCGATGGCACGCAGACCACCGCTACCGGGGCCGTGATAGAGGAGATCGACACCGACGGCGACGGCGAGCCCGACACGACGGCAATCGACACCGACGGCGACGGCGCAGCCGACACCGAGGCGATCGACACCGACGCGGACGGTGTGGTCGACACCCCGATCGACACGGCACCACCGCTGACGCCCCAGGCCCGGCCACCGGCGGAGGTCCGGGTACTCGTGGCCAACGGCACATCGATCAACGGTGCGGCCGGTGTGGCCACCGACAAGCTCATCGCTCGCAACTACGCGACCCTCACGCCCACCAACGCCGAAACCGTCGACGTCACCGTGATCTACTACGAAGCCGACTACGAGGCCGATGCGGTGCTGGTCGCGCAGTACCTCTCGGCCCGGCCCGATCAGGTCGCACCGCTGCCGGCGACCGATCCGGGTGGTGTCGATCGCCGCGGCGCCAACATCTTGGTCATTCTCGGTGCCGACGAGGTCACCCAGCCCGCGGCCGAAGAGACCACGGGCTGAGCCGTCCCTGACCGGCGCCGGCCGAGGTCGGCGATCCGGCGAGGGCATCGATGGTGCGCAAGGATGGGTCGATGCGCGTGGTCATCGCCCCCGACAAGTTCCGTGGCAGCGCGGCGGCCGACGAGGTCGTGACCGCAGCCTGCCGGGGGGCCAGTTCGGCTGGTTGGGAGTGCGACGGGATTGCCCTGGCCGACGGTGGCGAAGGCATGTTGGCCGCCTTCGGTGGGCCGAACCGCGAGTCGACCGTCACCGGCCCGCTGGGTGATCCGGTCAGCGCCGGTTGGCGCCTCGACAACAAGACGGCGGTGGTGGAGATGGCGCAGGCGTCGGGGCTGGACCTGGTGGAGGAGAACGACCCCATGGCCGCCACCACCTATGGAACCGGCGAGCTGATCGAACAAGCAGTGCAGAGGGGGGCATCCCGGGTGATCGTGGGGCTCGGGGGGAGTGCCACGACCGACGGCGGTCTCGGCGCGCTCCGAGCGCTGCACCCCGCGCAGCGCCTCCGCGGCGTCGACATGGTCGTGGCCTGTGACGTCACCACGCGCTTCGTCGATGCCGCCCAGATCTTCGGTCCCCAGAAGGGGGCAACGCCGGCCCAGGTCGAGCTCTTGCGTCGTCGCCTCGAACGCCTGGTGCAGATGTACATAGAGGATCACGAGGTCGACGTGTCGGCGCTTCCGGGCGCGGGGGCAGCAGGGGGTCTCGCCGGTGGTCTGGCGGCCATCGGCGCTCGGCTCGTGCCCGGTTTCGAGCTCATAGCCGACGAGCTCGGGCTGGCCGAGCTGGTCGAGGGCGCCGATCTGGTGATAACCGGTGAGGGTCTGGTCGACGACCAGTCGTTCAGGGGCAAGGTCGTCGGCGGGGTGATCGAGATCGCCGAGGAGCTCGGGGTGCCGGTGGTGATCGTGTGCGGCGCCGCCGAGGTCGAGGCACCCGGTGACGTGAAGCTGGTGTCGATCTCGGAGACATACGGAGAAGAACGCAGCTGGAACGACACGTTGGCGTGCATCGAGGACGCGGTGGCCACCGAGCTCCGGGCGCGCCGGGCGTGACTCCTCATCGCCTCCGGTACAATCCCGACCATGTCAGTCATCATTCGCATCCCCACCACGCTCCGCACGCTCACCGCCGGCGAGGCCGAAGTCGAGGTCGACTCGGGCTCGGTGGGTGACGTCCTGGGCCGCCTCGACGCCGCTCACCCGGGATTCACCCAACGAATCCTCGACGACGACGGCAATCTCCGACGCTTCGTGAACGTCTTCGTTTCCGACGACGATGTGCGCTTTCTCGACGGTATGGACACGCCCGTTTCCGACGGCGACACCGTCGCCATCATCCCGGCTGTCGCCGGAGGCTGACACGGGCGGCGCGGCAAATTCATCGCGCGGGGTGGTTGGAATCGTGGAGTCTCCGGTAGCGTTAGCACTCTCAGTCCGAGACTGCTAACTCCTACGGAGGCGATCCAAACGATGGCCAAGATCATCCAATTCGACGAAAAGGCCCGCCGCGGCCTCGAGCGGGGCATGAACCAGCTCGCCGATGCGGTACGAGTCACCCTCGGCCCCAAGGGCCGCAACGTGGTGCTGTCCAAGAAGTGGGGCGCTCCCACCATCACCAACGACGGCGTGTCGATTGCCAAGGAAATCGACCTCGAAGACCCCTATGAGCGCATCGGCGCCGAGCTGGTCAAAGAAGTCGCCAAGAAGACCGACGACGTCGCCGGCGACGGCACCACCACCGCCACCGTCCTCGCGTGGGCCATGGTCCACGAGGGCCTGCGCAACGTGGCCGCCGGCGCCAACCCCATGTCGCTCAAGCGGGGTATCGAAGCCGGTGTGGTCGCCGGCCGCACGGCGATCCTCGACAGCGCCAAGCGGGTCGACAACGACAAGGCACAGATCGCCAACGTGGCCGCCATCTCTGCGGCTGACCCCGAGATCGGTGCCATGATCTCCGAGGCCATCGACAAGGTCGGCAAGGACGGTGTGATCACCGTCGAAGAGGGCCAGACCTTCGGCATCGAGATGGACCTGGTCGAGGGCATGCGCTTCGACAAGGGCTACATCTCGCCCTACTTCGTCACCGACCCCGACCGCATGGAAGCGGTGCTCGACGACCCCTACATCCTCTACGTGGGCTCGAAGATCACGGCGGTCCGCGACATCGTTCCGGTGCTCGAGAAGGTCATGCAGTCGACCAAGCCGCTGCTGATCATCGCCGAGGACGTCGAGGGCGAGGCCCTGGCCACTCTCGTGGTGAACAAGATCCGCGGCACCTTCACCTCCACGGCGGTCAAGGCCCCCGGCTTCGGTGATCGTCGCAAGGCGATGCTGCAGGACATGGCCATTCTCACCGGTGGACAGGTCATCAGTGAAGACGTCGGCCTCAAGCTCGAGAACACCACGCTCGACCTGCTCGGTCAGGCGCGCAAGGTCATCATCTCCAAGGACGAGACCACCATCATCGAGGGCGCCGGCGCCCACACCGACGTCGAGGGTCGCATCGCCCAGATCAAGAGCGAGATCGACAACACCGACTCCGATTACGACCGCGAGAAGCTCCAGGAACGGCTGGCCAAGCTCTCCGGTGGTGTCGCAGTGCTCAAGGTCGGTGCCGCCACCGAGGTCGAGCTCAAGGAGAAGAAGCACCGCATCGAAGATGCCGTGAGCACCACCAAGGCGGCCCTCGAAGAGGGTGTCGTCGCCGGCGGTGGTGTGACCCTCCTACGAGCTCAGGATGCCGTGTGGGCCGTGGCCGAGTCGCTGAAGGACGACGACGAGGCAACCGGTGCTCGCATCATCGCCAAATCGCTCGAGGCTCCGCTCAACCAGATAGCGGTGAACGCCGGTCTCGAGGGTGGCGTCATCGTCGACAAGGTGCGCAACCTGAAGGGTGCCGTCGGCCTCAACGCCGCCACCGGCGAGTACGAAGACCTCGTGAAGGCCGGAATCATCGACGCGGCCAAGGTCACTCGGTCGGCCCTGGAGAACGCTGGGTCGATCGCGGCGCTCTTCCTCACCACCGAGGTCGTCATCGCCGACAAGCCGGAGGAGAACGCCGGCGCTGGCATGCCCGGCGGCATGGACGGCATGGACTTCTAGCCGCCCCTTTCGCTGAACGTCTTTGCGGTGCCCCGGCCTGGCCGCCGGGGCACCGCCGCGTCCGGGGTCGCCGACGACGGCGGCGGAGCGTCCGGATCAGATCGAGCGGCGGGCGACGTCACGGGTCGCATCGAGAACCGTGCGTGACTGGAACAGGCTGGCGACGTCGGCACCGCTCGTGCGGAGATCCTGATGATGGTTCCACCGGGCGAGCAGCTCGGTGAAAACCTGGTCGTTCTGAGGTGTCCATGTCGTGATCATGAAGGCGACGATAGCGAGCAGCCTCGAACCTTCAACTTCGGAACAATTGCGTTATCGTCCAATTGCTTTTGAATCAAAAGTAGAAATCGACAAACAGCAGGGGAATTGCCGATAGGGTGGCAGGAGGAAGGCGCTCACTTCACGAAACCACCTTCGGAGAGTTTCTCGCGTGGCTCTCGACGACATCGACATCCTTCTCATCGACGCCCTGCAGGACGATGCGCGGGCGAGCTACCGAGAGCTCGGCGAGCGCGTCGGCCTGACCCCGCCCGCGGTCGCGGCCCGGATGCGCCGGCTGGAGAACACCGGGGTCATTCGCGGGTACACCGTCTCGATCGAACCGGCCGCCATCGGCTACCCCCTCCTCGGCATCATGCGGGTGAACTCGCCGGGTGCCCGCCACGAGATCGACGAGATCGCCGTCACCATGCCCGAGGTCGTCGAGTGCCGCCGGGTCACCGGAGCCGAGAGCCACGTGTTGCGCGTGTGGCTGCGCGACACGAACCACCTCGAGGAGGTGCTCGACCGCCTCCAGCCCTACGGCGAGACGATCACGAACATCGTCACGTCGTCGCCGGTTCCCCGACGGGAGTTGCGTCCCAGCCAGCTTCCTGGGGTGACCCGCCGCTGAGTCGTGGCGTCGGTGCCGACCTACGCTTCGACGTGATGGCTCGAGGACGCACCCGCACGGTTCTCGCCCGCCGGTGGTCGGGCCGGCAGTCGTCGCGTGGACCGGCCGAGCTCATCATCGAGGAGCCGCTCACGATCCACCGCGACGGTGACCTGGTCGCAACCACCATGCGCACGCCCGGCAACGACTTCGAGCTGGCTGTCGGATTCCTCCACGCGGAGGGTGCGCTCGACGGGGCGACGATCACGACGGTCCGGTACTGCGGCACCGGCGGCGCTGTCGAGACCGAGTTCAACGTGGTCACGGTCGACACCGACGGATCGGGGCCGGAGCTGGCGCCTCGCCTCCAGACCGTCACCTCGGCGTGTGGCCTGTGCGGCGCCGATGACATCGCCGAGCTCCGGGCGCGGCTGGGGCGACTCCCGGCGGCTGTCCCGTGGCCGCCGGAGATGCTCGCAACGGTCGGGAACCGCGCCCGGGCCGAACAGGGCCTGTTCGATGCCACCGGTTCGGTTCACGCGGCGGCCGTCTTCGATCGCGAGGGGCGGCTGCAGTCGGTGCGGGAAGACATCGGCCGACACAACGCCGTCGACAAGGTCGTCGGCCAATTGCGCCTCGGGGATCGTTTGCCGGCGATCGATCTGGGGCTCTTCGTCAGTGGCCGGGCATCGTTCGAGATGGTGAGCAAGGCGTGGGCTGCGGGTTTCGAGGTACTGGTCGCGGTGAGCGGACCGTCGGCGTTGGCCGTCGAGGCCGCACGGACCGCCGGCCTGGGGCTGGCCGCATTCGCCCGGGGCGACTCGGTCACCGTGTACAGCCCTGACCGCTAGGGCCCGGTCGGCGCAGCCAGAGCTGCTCGTACACTCGGACCCATGACCGACTCCGCCGCCACCGCGGTCACGCCGAATACCGGCCTGGTCGTGGTCCATCTGTTCTGCACTGCCGGCCTCCTGGTCGACCGGGATGCCATCGCCGCCGCGGTCGACTCGGCCACGGCCGCCGATGTACAGGTGATTCCCATCGCGATTCTCGGCCACAAGGCCGATCTCGCCTTCATGGGTCTCTGCACCGACATGTGGCAGCTCCGCCGCTTCCAGACCGACCTCCAGCGGGCCGGCCTGGTCGTGGTCGACAGCTACGTGTCGATCACCGAGGTGAGCGAGTACGCCGCCGGCGTGCCCGACGAAATGAAGAACATGCGGCTCTACCCCGAGCTTCCCCCCGAGGGCAAGGCCGCCTGGTGCTTCTACCCCATGTCGAAGCGGCGAGGGGAGACCGACAACTGGTTCACCCTCGATTTCGACCGCCGCAAGGAGCTGATGATCGAACACGGCGCCAGCGGTCGCACCTTCGCGGGCCGAGTGGTCCAGCTCATCACTGGCAGTGCCGGTCTCGACGACTACGAATGGGGCGTCACCCTCTTCTGCACCCACGTCGACGATCTCAAGGACGTGGTCTACACGATGCGCTTCGACGAGGCTTCGGCGGTGTACGCCGAGTTCGGTCCGTTCTACACCGGCACCGTCGACACCCTCGAGCGGATCCTCGCCGAGGTCCTGGGCCCCGTCGACTGAGCCGGTTCACCCCTGGCGACGATGTCCTTTGCGGGCGGGGCGATCGCCTTCGTGGGAATTCGGTCCTATCGTGGTTACCCGGCACAGCCGAAGCTGTCCGGGCTGCACAGGCCCGGCATCGTTTTCCAGGAGAGGGAATCCCCACATGCGTACCAACTTGTTGCGGCTGCTCGCGATGCTCATGGCCTTCGGCCTCATCGCCACAGCTTGCGGATCCGACAGCGACGAGCCCAGTGCATCGGCCGACGCGCCATCCGAGAGCGGCCTGCCCGACCTCGGAGGTCGCACCGTCAGCATCGCCATCGAGAACGCCTATCTCCCGTTCAACTACATCGATGCGGCCGACGGTGAGGCCAAGGGCTGGGACTACGACGCCATCGACGAGATGTGCACTCGCCTCAACTGCGTACCCGACTACCAGACCTTCGGTTGGGACGGCATGATCCAGGCCGTGTCCGACGGACAGTTCGACATGGCCGCCGACGGCATCACCATCACCGCCGAGCGGGCCGAGGTGGTCGACTACTCGGTCGGCTACATCAACATCGACCAGCGCATCCTGGTGGGCATCGACGAGGAGGAGATCGTCGACATCGATGCCCTGGTCGCCTCCGACTGCAACGTCGGTACCCAGCCCGGTACCACGAACTACGACAAGGCGGTCGACACAGTCGGCGAAGGTCGCGTGCAGGGCTTCGAGACCTTCGGGTTTGCGGTCCAGGCGCTCATCAGCGGCGACGTGTGTGCCGTGTTCATCGACGAGACCGCCGGCCAGGGTTATCTCGGCGAGAATGCCGACAAGGTGAAGCTCGTGGGCGAGTCGCTCAGCTCCGACGAGCTGGGCTTCATCTTCCCCAAGGGCTCCGACCTGGTCGAGCCGTTCAACGCCGCCATCAACTCGATGAAGGCCGATGGCTCGCTCGACGCGCTGGCCCAGACCTACTTCGGCAGCTCCTTCACCATCACCTACGACGACATCGCCGAGGTCGAGTGATGTGACGACTTCGGTGACGAGGCCCGGCCCGGTGCCGGGCCTCGTCCCGTTTTCGGGCTAGTGCGACAGAACCTTGTCTCTGGCTCTTCGCCCGAGGGCTCATCGCGGTGCGCTCCTGCTCGGAGCGCCGTTCTGTCGCTAGTGCGACAGAACCTTGTCTCTGGCTCTTCGCCCGAGGGCTCATCGCGGTGCGCTCCTGCTCGGAGCGCCGTTCTGTCGCTAGTGCGACAGAACCTTCTCGAAGAACTCGATGGTGCGAGGGTTCTGGGCGTTGTCGAACAGGTCCTCGGGCGTTCCGGCCTCGACGATGCGACCCTCGTCCATGAAGATCACCCGGTCGGCGGCCGCGCGTGCGAAACCCATCTCGTGGGTGACCACGACCATCGTCATTCCCTCGGCGGCGAGCTCGAGCATCACGTCGAGCACTTCTTTGATCATCTCGGGGTCGAGGGCGCTGGTGGGCTCGTCGAAAAGCATCACCTTCGGGCCCATGGCCAGTGAGCGGGCAATGGCCACCCGCTGTTGTTGCCCGCCCGAGAGCTGCCGCGGGTACGAGTCGGCCTTCTCGGGAATGCCCACCCGGGTGAGCTGACGCATTGCCTCGTCCTTCGCCTCGGACTTCGAACGGTTCCGCACCTTGCGTTGGGCCAGGGTGACATTCTCCAGCACGGTCAGATGCGAGAACAGGTTGAAACTCTGGAACACCATGCCCATCTCGGCCCGGGCCAGATCGAGATCGGCTTGGCGATCGGTGAGCACGACGCCATCGATGGTGATGGTCCCCTGCGTGGGGGTCTCGAGCAGGTTCATGCATCGCAGCACGGTGCTCTTGCCGCTGCCCGAAGGGCCGACGATCACCACCACCTCTCCGGTGCCCACATCCAGATCGACGCCGCGGACGGCGTGGACCTGCGAGCCGAACGACTTGTGCAAATCGGTCACGGTGATCATCGACGAGGTCATCGTGCGCCCTGCCGGTCCTTGGAGAGGTGCCGCTCGAGCCGGTCGAGCAGGAACGACAAGACGATGGTGAGGGTGAGGTAGATCAAGGTGAGCACCAGATAGCCCTCACGGAACTTGAAGCTCGAGTTGGCGAACTGCTTGGCCCGCTGGGTGATCTCCAGGATCCCCAGGACCGACAGAAGCGACGTGTCCTTCAGGATGGCGATGAAGTCGTTGCCGAGCGGAGGAATGACCGAACGCAGCGCCTGGGGCATGACGATCGACCGGGTCGTCGCGCCGCGGCTCAGGCCGAGGGATCGGCTCGCCTCGATCTGTCCGTGGTCGACCGATTGGATTCCGCCACGAATGATCTCGGCGATGTATCCGGAGTAGATGAGGGCCAAGGCAATGATGGCGCGCCATTCGAACGAGATCAGGCCCTGCACACCCAGGGCCTCGGTGGCAGGAGGAATGATCACCAACGCCACGGTGAAGATCAGGGGCAGGATCGGAATGCCCCGGATGAACTCGACGTAGGCCCGGCACAGGTTCCGTACGGCGATCTTCACGACCCGCGCCGCCGGGTTGGTGCGATCATCGGCCTTCAACGAACGGCCGAGGCCCAACAGCGCCCCGAAGACCGAAGCGATGAGGAACGCTCGCAGCGTGGCCGTGATCGTGAGCCACACGCCGGGATAGATGCGGGCCCATGCCAGGTCGTAGTCGGGGTCGAACACGACCTTGGCCACCAGGGCGATCCACAGCGCGGCGATGATCACCGCCCACCATGCGAAGCCGTCGTACCACGGCTCCTCGTCGTTTCGCTCGGTCCAGCCCGGCTCGCCGGCGCTGATCCAATGCTGCTGCGACACGTCGAGAGGGTCGCCGACGTAGTGGCCAGGATGGCCTCGCTCGGCCTCGGATGCCCCTCCTCCGGTTGTCATGGTTCTCCTCACGCTCCGCGACGCGCCAATGACACCACACCCTGACGGCAAGCGCCATGTCGACGCCGCGGCGCCGGTAGATTGCCGTTGTGGCACCGGCTACCGCCGCCCGGCTCACCCAGCTGCGCCGGATCCTCGGCGACCTCGACTCGGTGGTCGTCGCCTTCAGTGGCGGCGCCGACTCGGCCTTTCTCGCCTGGATGGCCAACGACACGCTCGGTTCCGACCGAGCGACTGCGGTCACCGCGGTGTCGCCCAGTCTGGCCGGCGAAGAGCTCGACGACTGTCGTGCGCTCGCCGCCGAGTGGGGACTGAGCTGGCTGACGGTCGAAACCGACGAGATGGCCAACGCCGCGTATCGCATCAACGACACCGACCGGTGCTATTGGTGCAAGGACGCGCTGATGGCCGAACTGGTACCGGTGGCGGCCCGGTTCGATGCGACCGTCGTATTGGGTGTGAACCTCGATGACCTCGACGATCACCGTCCCGGTCAGCGCGCCGCTTCCGAACGGGGCGCCGCTTTTCCGTTGGTCGACGCCGGGTTCGACAAGTCGGCCATCAGGAACGCGTCGTACGAGCTGGGTCTGCGGACGTGGGACAAGCCTGCTGCCGCGTGTCTCGCGTCTCGGCTCCCCTACGGCACGGAGGTGCGCCTGGCCACCCTCACTGCGGTCGAACGGGCTGAACGAAGCCTGCACCGCATCGGCTTCGCGTCGCTGCGCGTGCGGCACTACGGCACCACGGCACGTATCGAGGTCCCGATCGCCGACATCGATCGCTTGATCGCCTGTCGCAGACGCGTGGTCGAGGCCGTGAAGGCTGCGGGCTACCGGTATGTCACCGTGGATCTCGAAGGACTTCGCTCGGGCAATCTCAACGACGGGGCCGCTCCGAAACACCCATGATCCGATGAGGCCGATCGGCCCATCGGCGAGGGATTTGCTCATTTCCTGCGAGCCGGAAATCCGCCACCATGAGGCCTGACGGATACAGGAGGGCGGTCCTGGCCCGTCATCCGGACCTCGCCAGTGGGCAGCCGCGAGTGGGGTCCGGATTCACAGCTCGCTGTGAGGTTCTGGCCACCGGCATCGCCGGTGGCCAGGCCGCGTTCAGTGGTCGCCGCACTAGTTTGTCGCCATGGCCCCTGTCCTCGACCGTCACGAGCTGTTCGCCGATCGGTCGCTGGTGGGCACGGTCTTCTGTCGCGCCTACAGCCGGCGCGTCGACGAGTGGCTTGCCGCGATGTTCGACGAGGTCGCAAGGGGCCGAACCGACGTGGCTCTGGCCGCGGTCGGTGGGTACGGGCGGGCCGAGCTGAGCCCGCAGAGCGACATCGACGTGATGCTGTTGCACGAGAAGGGCGCCGACGTGGGTGATCTCGCCACCACGCTCTGGTATCCGATCTGGGACGAGGGACTCAAGCTCGGTCACAGTGTCCGCAGCCCTCGCGAAGCGCTCTCGCTGGCGGCAACCGATCTCGAGACCGCCACCTCGATGCTCTCGTTGCGACATGTCGCCGGCGACAAGGCGCTCGTGCGCAAGCTGCGCGATGCCGCCGCGGCGCAGTGGGTCCGCAAGGCGAAGCGCTGGCTGCCCACCATGTTCGAACGCTTCCAGCAGCGCCACGAGGAGTTCGGCGAGCTCGCCTTCCTCCTCGAACCCGATCTCAAATCGTCCGAAGGTGGACTGCGCGACGCCCACGTCCTGAGTTGGCTCGCCGCGGCCGACTCCCGCCTCCACACCGAGGTCCCGGACACCTCCTCGCACGCGTACGAAGTGCTGCTGGCGGCTCGTGTCGAGCTCCACCGCTCGACCAACCGGCTCAGCAACGTGATGCTGCTCGAGGAGCAGGATGCCGTTGCCGCCGCGCTGCACTACGACGACGCCGATCTGCTCATGGCTGACATCGCGGCATCGGCCCGTGAGATCGCGTGGACCGCGGGCGAGGCCTGGCGGGCGGTGTCGTCGAGCCGATCCTTTCCCTTCCGTTCGCCGAAACCTCGGGTGCTGACGGCGGGCCTGGGCGAGCTCGACGGCTCGATCGTCCTGCTCGAGGGCGTCGATCTCGACGATCCGCTGCTCACGTTGCGAGTCGTCGAGCTCGCCGCCCGCAACGCCCTCGTACTGCCCCGAGCGACGCTCGAGCGCTTGGCCTTCGAGGCGGTGCCGCTGACCGAGCCGTGGCCCGACGAGGCCCGCCGGCTGTTCGAGGACACCCTCCTCGCCGGCCACCAGGCGATCCCGGTGCTCGAGAGCCTCGATCACTTCGGGCTGCTCCATCGGCTCGTTCCCGAGTGGGAGCCCAATCGAAGTCGACCCCAGCGAAACGCCTACCACCGCTTCACCGTCGATCGTCATCTGCTAGAGACCGCGGCCCAGGCGGCTCTGGTGGTCGATCGCGTCAGCCGACCCGGGCTGTTGGTGGTGGGAGCGCTTCTACACGACATCGGCAAGGGCTACCCCGGCGATCACACCGAGGTCGGCATCGAGATGATCCCGACGATTGCCCGGCGCATGGGTTATCCCGACGACGATGTCGCGCTGCTGGTCGACATGTGTCGCCATCACCTCCTGTTACCCGACGTGGCCACGCGCCGAGACATCGGCGACCCCGACATCATCGTGTGGGTGGCCGATCAGGTGGGCTCGATCACCACCCTCGAGCTCCTCGGCGCTCTCACCGAGGCCGACTCGATCGCCACCGGGCCGTCGGCGTGGAGCCGCTGGAAGGCGGGACTGGTTCGCAGCCTGGTCGACCGAACCCGCCTCGCTCTCGACTCGGGTGATGTCTCGACGCTGACGAGCGGGTTCCCGTCGTCCGAGCAGCTGGCTCTCATGGCCGCCGGCGAACGACAGGTGATCGTCGACGCCGACACCATCACCGTGGTGATGCCCGACGCCCACGCATCGCTGTGGCGGGTTGCGGGGACACTCGCGCTGCACGGGCTCGACGTCCTGCAGGCCGACGTGCACTCCGAGGACGGAATGGGCATCGAGGTGTACCGGGTCGAGGCGATCTTCGGTGCCGTCGACGCCGACCAGCTCACCCACGACGTGTGGAGGGCTCTCGACGGACGCCTGGCTGTCTTCGCCCGCCTCGACGAGCGGGTCAGGGTGTATGAGCCCGCGGTGCGGAAGGAGTCGACGCGTCCGACGCTTCCCACCAGCGTGTCGTTCGACAACGTCAGCTCCACGACGGCCACCGTGGTGGAGGTCGCAGCCGCCGACAGCCTGGGTCTGCTGTGTCGTCTGGCCCATGCGCTGTCCGAACAGGGCCTCGATATCAGTCGTTCGAGGGTGCAGACCTTGGGCGAGAGCGCGGTCGATTCCTTCTACGTCACCGACATCCACGGCAACAAGATCACCGACGCCGAGCACCTCGAGGAGATTCGCACCAGCATCGAACACAGCCTCCAGCGCCGAGAGTCGCGATCGTGAGCGGTCACGATGCCGCCGCGGGCAAGGTCGACGAAGCCACGCTCCTCCGCTGGAGCGAGTCGCTCGCCGCCATCGCCCGGACCGGGCTCGGCTTCACCGAGAGCCTGTACGAGCGTGAACGGTTCGAGGAGGTGCTTGCAGTCGCCGCCGACATCCGTGCGGCCATCGAGGAGGGCGTCGATCCCGACACCCGTGTCATCGAGTGGCTACGTCTTGTCGGCGACGGTGTGGCGGGCTACGTCACCCCGAAGGCAACCGTCGGTGCAGTGGTCGGAAACGACAACGGCGAGATCCTGCTGGTGCAGCGAGCCGACTCGGGGGTGTGGCTGTATCCGACCGGCTGGGCCGACGTCGGGTACTCGCCGTCGGAGGTGGCGGTGAAGGAAGTGAAGGAGGAGACCGGCATCGAGTGCGAGGTGGTGCGCATGATCTCGGTGCTCGACGGCATGCGGATGGGGTTCACCCGCATTCCGCTCTACTCGATCGTCTTCCACTGCCGGGCGGTGGGCGGCGAGTTGCGGGCGCATCCTCTCGAGACGTCGGCGGTGGGTTTCTTCGCCCCCGATGCACTACCTCATCCAACGGTCGGCGTCGACCGGTGGGGTCCCTTGGCCTTCGCCGCGATTCGAGGCGAACCGATCGAGGTGTTGTTCGACCAACCCCGCTCCGAACCTTGGCGGCCCGGCGATTTGGCATGATGCATCAATGAACAGTCCTTCACCCACCACGTATCAACCCACCAGCATCGTCGAGCTGGGCGCCACCCGTACCGGTGTGATCCAGTTGCGGCGTGAGTGGCCGACCACCGATCCGAAGGCCGTCGTGGTGATCTCCCACGGGATCTCCGAGCACAGCGGACGCTACGAACACGTCGGGCAGTACCTCACCGAGCACGGCTTCGGTGTCGTGGCCTTCGACCACCGCGGCTTCGGCCAGAGCGGCGGACGACGAGGTTGGATCGCCTCGTTCGAGGACTACCTCGACGATCTCGAAGATCATCTCGCCGAGGCCCGGCGGGTGGGCGTGCCGGTGATCCTCCTCGGGCACTCCCTCGGCGGGTTGATGGTCGCCAAGTATGCCGAGAGCCAGCGACCGCGGCCTGACCTCTTCGTCGTGAGCGGACCTCCGATCGCGTCCGCCGCCCCGAACCCTGCGCTCGATCCGCTTCCCGGCCTGGTGGCGCCGCTCTTCGGTGGGCTCCGAGTCTCGTCGGGATTGCCCACGTCGCTGCTGAGTCGCGACCAAGCGGTGTGTGAGGCCTACGACGCCGATCCACTCGTCGACACCAAGAGCACGCTCGATCTCATCGCCGCCTTCGTGGAAGCGGTTGAGGACACCCGTGCCAACCTCGATCGCATCCGCACCCCGATGCTGGCGATGGCCGGCGAAGACGACGTATGGGTCCCTCCGGCCTCGACCCGGTTGCTCGAGGGTCGCCCCGGCGTCGACGTGATCTTCTATCCCGAGCACCGCCACGAGATCTTCAACGAGCTCGACTGGCAGCACGTGCTCGACGACATGATCGCCTGGATCGAGAGGAACCTGTCCGGCTAGTCCGGCTGTTGGCGGAGGAAGTTCTCGACCTCGGCCAACAAGATGTCGACCGACTCCTCGGGCGGGTCGGCCGAGTCGTAGTGCTCCTCGAGCTCGAGAACGTACTCGGCGGTGTCGTCGTCGCCGGCGATCATCTCGCTCACCTGTCGTTCATAGGCCAGTGCCGCGACCTCGAGCTCGGTGGTCTCGATATCGAAATCGAGGAGGAGCTGGAGGCGGTCGAGCAGCGCCAGCGCCGCCTTGGGGCTGCCGGCACCGGGCACGTAGGCGGGAACGGCCGCCCAGAGCGAAGCGGTCGGGAAACCAGCGTCGCGACACAGCGAAGCCAGCACGCCGACGATGCCGGTTGGACCTTCGTAGCGCGAGCGGCTGAGCTGAAGGCGGCCGACGAGGGCGTCGTCGTCGGACGTGCCGTACACCTCGACGGGCCGGGTGTGGGGCACGTCGGCCAACAACGCGCCCATCGTGATCACCATCGACGCTCCGGTTGCCTCGGCGAAGGCGATGAGCCGGGACGCGAAGGTCTTCCATCTCAGCGCCGGCTCGGTGCCCTCGACGAACACGATGGGTCGGTCGGCACCCGGCAGCGTGGCCACCGAGAGCCGGGTTCTCGGCCACTCGATCTGGCGGCTGCTGTCTTCGTCGAGGACGACCAGCGGCCGGTCGGTGGTGAAGTCGACGAAGTGCTCGGGATCGATGGCGGCCACCGGCGTCGCCCGAGTGCGTTGGCGGAGGTACTTCACGGCCTGGCTGGCGGCATCTCCGGCGTCGTTCCAGCCGGTGAAGGCGGCCACTATGACCGGACCACGGGGAAGCGACTCGTCGTGCCAGACGATGTCGGGAATGTCGGGAGGACCCACCCCCACACGCTATCCGGAACCCTTCGGGCCCCGGTAGCGGATCGGGTCGTGCGGCCCAGCCTAGGATCTTCGGGTGATCACCGTCGAAGAGGCCACCGTCGTCTCCGAACAGCTCGTCGAGGCGATGCAGCGGCTCGTCCCGCAGCTCTCCCGATCGAGCCCGCCGCCCGACGCGGCCGCCCTGCAACAGATCGTCGACTCGGACGCGAGCATCCTGTTCGTGGCCCTCGACGACGAAGCCATCGTGGGAAGCCTGACCTTGGCCGTGTTCGGCATCCCGACCGGCACGCGTGCGTGGATCGAAGACGTGGTGGTCGACGAGAAGGTCCGGGGCAAGGGTGTGGGTGCGGCGCTGAACGGCGTCGCACTGGCCCGGGCCGCGGCCGAGGGTGCCCGAACCGTCGATCTCACCTCGCGTCCGTCGCGCGAGGCGGCCAATCGCTTGTACCGGCGGCTCGGATTCGTGGCCCGCGACACCAATGTGTACCGCTTCGAGCTCTGATCAGCTCACCGTGATGCGCTGGATCTCACCGGACTCGAGCAGCACCAGGACCTCTCCACCGTGGCCCACGCCGAACGAGACCGGGTTGCTCTCGACACGGCCGAGCTCTGCTTCGCTCGAGACGTCGACCGAGCCGTCGGAAACGATGAGTCCGCGAATCCATCGCCCGCAGTAGTCGGCGTACAGGTAGACGCCTTCGAGCGCCGGATCCGTGCCGCGTGCCACCACGCCGCCGGTGATGGAGCAGCCTTCGTCGTGGGTGTACTGGGAGATCGGTTCGATCGCGTCGGCCGGGTTCCCCACGCCGAAGGGCACGGTTCCCTCGAAGGCCGACCAGCCGAGATTGGCGCCCGACCCGGCGGCCGCGCCGTCGAAACTGCGGAGGAGGTCGACCTCCTCGATCGACCCCTGGCCGACGTCGCCGATCCACAGGTCGCCGGTAGCGGGGTCGAACGAGAACCGCCACGGGTTGCGGAGGCCGTACGCGAACACCTCGGGGCGGGCATCGGCGCGACCGACGAAGGGATTGTCGGCCGGGATGGCGTAGGTGTCGCCATCGGGGTCGGGGGCGATCCGCAAGATCGAGCCGAGGAGATCGCTCGGATCCTGGCCGGTGGCGAGCGGGTCGCCGGCGCTGCCACCGTCGCCGAGCCCGTAGTAGAGGTAACCGTCGGGCCCGAAGGCGAGATGTCCGCCGTTGTGGTTGGGGTAGGGCTGCTCTACCAGCAGGAGCTCTCGTTCGCCCGTGCCGTCGATGGTGAGCTCCACCAGTCGATTGTTGCCGTCGACGTCGGTGTACACGATGTACATGTACCGGCCATCCGGGGCGACGGCGAGGCCGAGCAGGCCCTGTTCGTTGCCCGTCGAGGTTCGCCCGCGCAGGTCGATCAGCAGCGGCTCGACGCGGTCGTAGGTGCCGTCGGGTTGCGGAGTCCATCGGGCGAGGACGCCGGTCTTCTCGGCGACGATCAGCGACTCGCCGTCGGGGTGGAGCGCCACGGCGAGGGGAACGCCGTCGAGCTCGATCACCGTGTCGAAGTCGAGGGCCACCCCGTCGAGTGAGGTGGCCGGGGATGGAAGAGCCGACGTGGGCTCGGTCGTAGGGGTCCCTTCCGCAGGCGGTGAGGGCTGCGGTGTCGGCGCGTCTTCGGTTGACGGTGCGGTGGTGGGATCCGTTTCTTCGGCGATGGGCGTGGTCGTCGGGACATCGAGCGCGAGCCCCGAGTCGGTCGGCGCGTCGGTGGCGCACGCGGCGACGAGCGTCAACGCGGGCACGGCCGCGAGGAGATGAAGGAATGGTCGGGGGGAGGTCACGCAGCTCAACTCAGTCGATAGTGTGGTCGACTGTACCGCTATGCAGCTGCCCGAATTCGTCCCCACGCTCGTGCTCGGACACGGCCCGCGATTCCTGCGCTACGCGGGGGTCTCGGTCATCGCGGTCGTCTTCGCCCAAGCGATGCTCGTGGTGTTGTACGCAGGCTTCGGCATGTCGGCGGTGGCGGCCAACGTCGTGTCGTCCTCGCTCGGTTCCGTACCTGCCTATGTGCTCAACCGGTACTGGGTGTGGAAGAAGACCTCCCGGAACCTCTTCTGGAGCGAGATCGTGCCGTTCTGGGGCATGGCCCTGCTCGGTCTGGTACTTTCCACCGCGCTCGTGGCCGTCGTTTCGGCTCGCTGGGACACCGTGTTCGCGGTGTCGGCCGCGAGTTTGACCGCCTTCGGCTCCATCTGGGTCGGGAAGTACTTCGTCTTGCACCACGTGCTCTTCGCGGCAGCTCACGCCGACTCGTCGGCTGATGTCGACTCGCCGACACCAGCCATTGAAACCTGAGCTGTCGCCCGACCGACGGGCCGCAGCCGAGGCGGCGCGTGGGTTCATGCCCACCGGCGAGGGGTTGGCGTTGTACGCCGCCGCAGCCGCAGTGGCAATCTCCGGGCCGTTCCTCGAAGTCGGAAGCTACTGCGGAAAATCGGCCGTGTATCTCGGATCGGCCGCCGAGCAGCGAGGAGCGCTTCTGTACGCGCTCGATCATCATCGAGGCAGCGAGGAGAACCAACCCGGCTGGGAATGGCACGAGCCCGATCTCGTCGATCCGCGAGTCGGCCGCATCGACACGCTCCCGCACTTCCGAGCGACCGTTCACGATGCGGGTCTCGAGTCGGTGGTGGTCGCGCTGGTCGGGGAATCGCAGCGAATTGCGGTGAACTGGACGACCGACCTCGCCTTGTTGTTCATCGACGGCGGGCACGGGCACGAGATCGCCCACGCAGACTACGACGGTTGGGTGCCCAAGCTCGCCGTGGGCGGCACCCTCGCGATCCACGACGTGTTCCCCGATCCCGCCGACGGAGGCCGCCCTCCCTTCGAGCTGTTCCTGCGAGCGGTCGATTCCGGCGACTTCGTCGAGACCGGAGCGGTTGGCTCGCTGCGCGTACTCACGCGCACCGGACGCTAGAGCCCTGGTCCGACGATCAGTGGGTCGGTTCGCCGGCGCGTGCGTCGCTACCTGGCAGATCGATGAGCACGGGGAGAGCCCGTTCGTCCCACAACAGGCCGCTGGCCGGAGTGGTACCGCTCAGGGCATCGGCCGTGAGGACGATCGCAGCCGCGGTGTACGACGAGCGTTCGTCGGCCGGAAACGTCACTCGCTGCGGATGCACCATTCCGGTGAAGTAATCGTGCGACTCGGTACGCATCTTGTGTGACCACGCGAAGAGCGCCAGCGCGATGTCGATCTCGCCCACTGCCAGGTGGGCCATGGCACACTCGCAGGTCTCGGCGGCGGTGACCCACGGCTTGTCGCTCACGCAACGTACGCCCTCGCCGTCGATGACGAACTCGTCGAATCGAGCTGCGAGGCGCGACCGGCTGGCCGGAGCGGACAGCGCCCCCGACAGGACCGGGTAGTACCAGTCCATCGCCCAGCGATCCTTGGGAGCGAACGCCTTGGGGACCTCGCGAATGACTCGACCCAAGAGGGCTGCGCTGAGCTCCCAGTCGGGTCGGCTCTCGCCGATCTGTCCGGCCACGGCAATGGCCGACCGCAGACTGTGGCACATGCTCGACGAACCGGTGAGCAGGGCGAAGGACCAGGGAGTGCCGTCGGCGTGGCGGGCCCACCGGATCTCGCCCCGCGGAGTCTGGAGGTCGAGCACCCAGTCGATGGCTCGCTCGACGACAGGCCACATCCGTTCGAGGAAACCATCGTCGCGGGTGATGGTGTGGTGGTGGAGGACTCCGGTGGCGATGTAGGCGACGCAGTTGGCATCGAGCTTGTCTTGCTCGATCGAATCGGCGAGGTAGTACTGATGCCACGCTCCGTCGGGCCGTTGCTGATCGTGGAGCCATTGGTAGGCCGCCTCGGCCTCGGCGAGTAGTCCGACGGTGGTGAGCGCCATGGCCGCCTCGACGTGGTTCCAAGGGTCGGCGTGACCGCCGGGGAACCACGGGATCATGCCGGAGGGCAACTGGAGGTCGACGATGGTGTCGGCGGTTGCTCGGATCTGCGCTGCGGTGATGACACCGCTGACCTCAGGCAGCAACATCGGCCGCTCCGGTCGAGACGGGTTCGGGCTTGCGGGCGTACTGCACCAGGCTCTTTCCCAGCACCGGATCGAGGAGGCGCTCGGCGGTCCGGGTCAGTCGGGGCTGCTTCATGATGTCCCATTCGAGCAACCTCGTGTAGGGCCGCACGAGGAGATGACGGTCGTTCTGGGGGCCGACGGTGCAGCGCAACCACCAGTACGCCGAGTGCAGGGCATGGGCTCGGTGGGAGGTGAACGGGGTGAGACCGGTGTGGGTCATGAGCTCCTGGAGGTCGTCGTGGGCGTAGATGCGGACATGGCCGCCGTCGACAGCCGGTGCGTGGTACTCGTTGCTCAACCTCCAGCAGATCTTCTCCGGCAGTTCGGCCGGCACGGTCACGGCGACGATTCCTCCCGGTGCCAGCACGCGCGTGAGCTCGGCCATCGCGGCGTGGTCGTCGCCGACGTGCTCCATCACCTCGCTGGCGATGATCCGATCGAAGCTCGCATCACGGAAGGGCAGTCGCGTTGCGTCACCGGCGACCGCCGAAGAGAGCCGGTGGTGCGAAAGCTCACCCGCGTCGATCATGGCGGCGGCGGTGTCGATGACCGTTCCGAGCTCGGGCAAGGCCATGTCACAGGCGACAACGTCGGCCCCGCGCCTCAGCGCCTCGAAGGCGTGCCGGCCGAAACCGCAGCCCAGGTCGAGGACCCGCATTCCCGGACGCAGGTCGAGACGGTCGTAGTCGACGGTGAGCACGATTCAGGCCGGGGTGGGTGCCGACGTCCCAGCCTGCAGATCGAGGAGAATGCGGTACTGCTCGACAGTGCGCTCGGCCGTGTGTCGCCAGCTCCATTGATCGATCACCCGCTGACGGCCAGCAGCCCCGATGCGCGCCCGCATGGCCGGGTCATCGAGCGCCGTACCGATCATGGTGGCCAATGCCTCGCTGTCTCCTGGCTCGACGAGCAGCGCCGTTTCGTCGTGGTGACCGACCACCTCGGGTAGCGCACCACCGGTCGTGGCTACGAGCGGAATGCCCGTCGCCATGGCCTCGATGGCCGGCAGCGAGAAACCCTCGTAGAGCGAGGGGACCACCGCCAGCTCGGACTCGTTGTACAGCTCGACGATCCGCTCGTCGGTCACCCCGCTCACCCAACTGACGGCATCGGTGAGGCCCAGGCGATCGATGGTGGCCTCGGCTGTGCCACCTTCCTTCACCCTGCCGATCACCACGAGGTTCACGTCGCGCTCGGTCCGCAGCTTGGCCACGGCCTCGAGCAGGTAGCGCAGGCCCTTGAGAGCCACGTCGGCCGATGCCGTCGTGAGGATCTGACCGGGCGTGCGAGTGACGGCCGGGTCGGGTCCGAACAGATCGGGATCGACGCCGACGGGCACGACCGCCATCCGCTCGAACGGCACCCGATGGTCGTTGTGGATGTCGGAGAGGGAGTTCTCGCTCACCGTGATCACGCGCTGCAGGCGCGTGGCGACTCGTGTCTGCATCTTCGTGAAGGCGTACCACCGACGCTTGCCCCACCGTTCCATTCGGGTGCGGGCATGTTCGATCTCGAGGCGGCGGTCGACGGTGATGGGGTGGTGAATGGTGCCGATCACGGGCAGACCGAGTCTCTGGATGGCGAGGATGCCGTATCCGAGGGTCTGGTTGTCCTGCACGAGGTCGAAGTCGGCGACACGAGGCTTGAGAGCCTGGTAGGCGCGGAGGCTGAAGGCGAGGGGCTCGGAGAAGGTGCCGAGCGTGAACTGCGACGTCTCGACGAAGTCGGCGAAGCTCTTGATCTCCCAGAACGCCGGCGTCCGCCCCGGGAAGTGGTCGTTGAAGATGTCGAGGCTCTCGAGACGGTGCAGAGGCACGGCGTCGTCGACCCTGGGGTAGGGCTGACCGCTGAACACCTCGACGTGGTGCCCCAGGTCGACGAGCGCCTTCGACAGGTGGCGGACGTACACGCCCTGGCCGCCACAGTGCGGCTTGCCCCGATACGACAACAGCGCGATGCGCAGTGATTCGGGGGAGTGGGGGGAAATCACCACAACAGGCTCCAGTAATTCTCGTTATCCGTCAACCGGATCACTTGACGGTAGGACAGTACGGCGTCAATCCCTCGCGAGCAGGGCGAGGGCGGCACCCCCAGAGCTACCGTTGCCCCGGTGCGTGCCCTGTTGCAGCGAGTGTCCGAGGCGTCGGTGAGCGTCGACGGAGAGACCGTGGGGGCCATCGGCGCCGGGTTGTGTGCCTTCGTCGGGGTCAGCCACGACGACGACATCGCCGCGGCGGAGAGACTGGCCGGCAAGATCTGGAACCTGCGGGTGTTCGACGACGCCGACGGCGTGATGAACCTGCCGGTCGGTGAGGCCGGCGGCGCCGTGCTGGTGATCAGCCAGTTCACGCTCTACGGCGACACCCGCAAGGGACGGCGGCCGTCGTACGTCTCCGCCGCGCGCCCCGAGCAGGCCGAACCTCTCGTCACGGCCGTCGTCGAGCGGCTGCGGGCCCTCGGAGCCACGGTGGCAACCGGTCGATTCCGGGCCGAGATGGCGGTGGCGTTGGTGAACGACGGTCCGGTGACCCTCAGCCTCGAGGTCTAGGTCGTCGGTCGCGGCGGCGGAGGCCCTCGCCGATCGCAACCAGGACCACGGCGATACCGAGCATCGGCCATGGTCCGAAGGCGACCGCCCACGTCTTGCCCTCGCGGAGCTCGACGGTTCCCTGGACCACTGCTCGTTCCGACACCGCCGTGCGATCGAGCACGTCGCCATCGGGGGTGATGATGGCGGTGAAACCCGTCGGGGACGCCTGGAGCACGTAGCGATCGGTCTCGAGGGCCCGCAACTGCGACGAGGCCACCTGCTGGGTCTGCACGATGGTGAGCCAGTACGACGAGCCGTTGGTGGGGTTTGCCAGTATCTGGGCGCCGTCATCTACGGCTGCGACCGCCCGGCGAGCGAAGAAGATCTCCCATGACACGGCGACGCCGAGGTCGCCCACGGGCGTCGTGAGCACGGCGTCGGTTCGCCCTTCGGCTGCGTCGCGGCGCGGGAGGTAGTCGGGGGCCAAGGGTTCGATGAACGAACGAAAGGGCACGAACTCGCCGAAGGGCACCCGAATCCGCTTCTCGTACCGATCGAGCGAGTCGCCCTCGGGCGAGATGGCGACCTGCGAGTTGACGAAGGCCGTGTCGGAGATGTCCTCGGTGACCCCGACGACCAGGACGGCGTCGAGTCGTCGCGCCAGGTCGGTGAGCACCGGCCACTTGGCGGTGTTCTCGAGCAGATCCGGCGTGTCGATGGCATTCTCGGGCCAGATCACCACATCGACGGGGAGCTCGACGAGCTCCGACGCCTCGAGATGGCGGTCGAAGACGTCCTCGGGATCGGTGTCGATGGCCCGGGTGCCCTGCTCGCCGCCTCCTTGCACCAGGGCAACATCGAGGGTGCCGACGACCTCGGCCCGCGGCGCCACGGCGGCCAGGGCGACGGCGAGAATGACCACGCCTGCGGCCAGGCCGGCCACCGCCGGCTGCCGTTGGGCCAGCCCGGAGAGACCCATGGCGACGGTCACGGTGAGGGCCACGAGCAGAAGTGGGCCGAAGACGCGCACGGTCGGAAGGAGTGGTCCGCCGACCTGGCTCATCGCGAGCGTGGCGAGCGGCACGCCCCCGAAGGGCACCGACCATCGCACGAGCTCCCATACGACGACGACGGCAACGAGGGAGGGTCGCCGCCCGGGACCGTGAGGAACCAGTGCGACGAGCCCGCCGAGCGTGGCCGCGATCAAGGGTCCGACCACCAGGTAGCCCGGAGGGGTGAGGGCCCACATCCAGAGAGTCGCCGGCATCAGCCACGCCAGGGCGAAGAGCGACGCTCGGCGGAAACGATGCCAACGGCTCGGCACGGCGATGAGGTGATCGAGGATGGCCAGCCCGACGAAGGCGCACGGCCACCATCCCCACGGCGGCATCGAGAACGCGACCAGCCCCCCGCCGGCCACGCACCGAGCAGCGACGGCGAGCCGTCGAGAGGTCATCGACTGCGCCTGGCCGGGGCGCGGTGGTCGTTACTCGGAGAGCTCGATCGTGAGCTTGCGGCCCAACAGACCGCCGGTGTCGACCGTGATGGCCGACGCCATGCCGGGAAGCTCCTTGGCCACGAGAATCCGCAGGTCATCGATGCGAACTCGCCGGTAGGGGGCCAGGTTCTTGTGCTTGACGTTGGTGTCGACCGACACCTCGGCGACCTTGCCTCAACCGGTGGGGCGAATGAAGTCGATGGCCATGGTGCCACCCCGGCTTCGCAGCACCTGGGCGGCTCTAGGGGTGATGTCGACGTCCATGGGGAGCACTCCGATTCGTGGCAGACGCAGTGAGAACCCGAGCGGTTCCATATGGATTCCACCACAGCGACCAGCATCTCAGACCATCGCGGCGATGCGACGAGCGGCGATGTCCGCGCCGTGGATACAGGTGGGGATGCCGATGCCCGCTGTCGCGGCGCCGGCAACGGCGATTCGGGTATCGGCCAGCTCGGCGGTGACGGCGGCGAGCCGATCGAGATGGCCCGGGCGGTATCGGGGAAAGGACTTCGGCCAGCGGGAGATGCGGACCTCCTCCGGCGAGCCCGTGATGTGCATCATCTCTCGGAGATCGTCGACGACCGTCGTCCGGATGGTCTGGTCATCGGCCGCCACGATCGCGTCGTCGTCGGCTCGGCCGACCGCAGCCCGCACCACGACCGAGCCCTCGGCCAGATGCGGCCACTTGACCGAGGTCCACGAGCATGCAGTGACGGTGTGGCCGGCGGCTGCGGGCACGAGGAACCCCGATCGATCCAGTGGCACGCCGATCGTGTCTGGGTCGAAGGCCACGGTGACGAAGGCAACCGACACGGGATCGAGCGCGAAGGCCGACGCCGCAGGTGATGCACCGAGGAGGCCGCCGGTGACGTGCGTCGGAGTGGCGATGATCACCGCGTCGAAGACCGAGGTGTCGTCAGGGCCGACGACCTCGACCCCCGAGCTCGCCACGGTCAGTCGTTCCACCGGCGAAGCGAATCGGATCCGCGGACCGAGACGGTGAGCCAGCGCGTCGGTCAGCTCCTGCATGCCGCCGCGCGGCGCAGCGAAGATCGGCGTCGCTGTCTCATGCGACGCGGCCGCCGCATCGGCCAGGGCCCGTGTGAAGCTGGGTGCTCGTGCGGCGTCGGCGAACTGGGGGGTCACGGTGGCCAGACTCAGTTGGTCGACCGGAGCCGCGTAGACACCGTGCAACAGCGGTTCGACGATGCGCTCGGTGAGCTCGTCGCCCAGTCGCGCGCGAAGCAGTGCGCCGAGTGAGTCGGCGGGATCGACGACCGGCGAGCGTGCCTCGGCGTCGGCCATGAGGGCGGCGACGGCGTCGTCGCCGACGAGCGGTGATCTCGCGAGCGCCGCTGGGTCGACCGGAACGCCCATCACGTGCGGGGTGGGCAGGTCGTGGATGGCGCCCGACGCGTAGATACCGGCCGGGAGCCCCGACGGGTGGACGAGCTGATCGGCGAGGCCGAGCTCGGCGCACAACTCGAGCGCCCACGGGACCCGGGTCAAGAAGGCGTCGGCGGCCTCGTCGATCGGTCGCCCGGCAAAGGGCGACGTCTTGATGTTGCCTCCGACGCGACCGGACGCCTCGTGGACCTCCACGTCGACGCTGGGGTCGAGGGTCATCAGGCGATGAGCGGCGGTCAAGCCGGCGATGCCGCCTCCGATCACGGCAACGCGGCTCGTCACGATGCGGTCGGGCCGGGAGGCCAGGCATGAACGAGCTCGACCAAACGCTCGAGCACCTCCGGGTCGGAATCGGGCAGAACGCCGTGACCAAGGTTGAAGATGTGGCCTGGTCGTCCTGCGTTGCGGGTGAGGATGTCGGCTGCCTCGCCCTCGACCGCCTCCCAACCGGCGAGAACGACGGCCGGGTCGAGGTTGCCCTGCACCGCATACGTCGGGCCGAGTCGATCGCGGGCGACGTCGAGGGGCACCCGCCAGTCGACGCCCATCACATCGGCGCCGGCCGCACCCATGAGCGTGAGCAGCTCACCGGTGCCGACACCGAAGTGGATTCGGGGCACGTCCAGGGACGCGACCGCCTCGAGGACCTTGGTCGACGCCGGCAGGACGTGGCGCTCGTACATCGCCGGGGTGAGGCTGCCGGCCCAGCTGTCGAAGAGCTGGATGGCTCGGGCCCCGCTCTCCACCTGCGAGGTCAACGAGGTGATGGCGAGATCGGCGAGGCGGTCGCACAGATCGGCCCAGAGCGCGGGATCGCCCAGCATCAAGGACTTGGTGCGGCCATGGTTCTTCGACGGACCACCCTCGATGAGATAGCTGGCGACGGTGAAGGGAGCACCCGCGAAGCCGATCAGCGGCACTTCGAGCTCGGCCGCCAGGTTGCGCACGGTTTCGAGCACGTAGGGCGTGTCGGCCTCGGGTTCGAGATCTCGGAGCCGCCCCAGATCGTCGCGGCTCCGAAACGGTGTGGCGACAACCGGACCGATGCCCGGCTCGACGGTGACGCCGAAGCCGATGGCGTGCACGGGCGTGACGATGTCGGAGTAGAGAATGGCGGCGTCGACTCCGTAGCGACGGACCGGCTGGAGAGTGATCTCCGTGGCCCGATCGGGGTCGGCGATGGCGTCGACGATCGATCCCTCGCCCCGGACCGCCTTGTACTCGGGTAGCGAGCGTCCGGCCTGACGCATGAACCACACGGGAGTGGCGTCGGTGGGCTCCTGCCGACACGCCCGCAGGAAACGGCTGTCGTCGTGGGAGGGCCCAGGGGTGGTCACGAGCGAAAACGGTACCGGTGTGGCCTCGGCGAACGGAGCCGATAGCGTGAACGGCTACCAAAAAGCCGCCGTCAACTCCCCCCGAGCGAGTCGCCATCCACTCCGATTTCGACACCGAACAGGCGTACATCCACCATGCACACGAGTGCCTCGAGGAGGCCCGTGTGGCGGCACGACGCGTGCAGGACAGTGCCGAAGTGGGTCGAGGCGGCACGCACCAAGCCCGCTACGAGCGTGACGTGATTCGCGATTCGGTTTCCTCGCGTCTCGATCAGCTCGACCTCGGCGGTGCTTCGCTCGTGTTCGGGCGCATCGACGTCACCGCCGACGCGATCTCGTTGGCCAATGGTGGCGACGCCGACGGCGACTCGTACTACATCGGCCGCGTCGCGGTGTGGGACGACGAACAGGATCCGGTGGTCGTCGACTGGCGTGCCCCTGTTGCCGAGCCGTTCTACCGCGCCACCGGGCAAGAGCCGCTGGGTTTGGTGCGTCGCCGTCATTTCTCCACCCGCGGCCGGACCCTGCTGGGGCTCGAGGACGAGTACTTCGGCGAAGGCAGCACCGAGCGCAGTGCCGCAGCGCTCGAATCGCAGCTGCGGGGGGAGCAGACGCTGCGAACGTCGCTCGAGTCGGCTCGCACCGGCCGCCTGGGCGACATCGTCGCCACCATCCAGTCCGAACAAGACGAGATCATCCGAGCGCCGTTGCCGGGGGTTCTGGTCGTGCAGGGCGGGCCCGGAACGGGCAAGACCGTCGTGGCTCTGCATCGGGCCGCGTATCTGCTCTACACACATCGGTTCCCCCTCGAGGGCCAGGGCGTGCTCGTGGTCGGTCCGAATCGGGTGTTCCTCACCTACATCGAGCAGGTTCTGCCGGCGCTCGGCGAGGCGGGAATCGAGCTCGGTGTGCTCGCCGATCTGATTCCCGAGACCAAGGTCATGGGACGTGACATCGAGGCGGTCGCCAGGGTCAAGGGCGACGAGCGCATGGCCGAGGTGCTCCGGCGGGCGATGCTCGACCGCGAACGATCCTTGCGCGAGGACTTCGTGCTCGGGTATGGCCTTCAGCGCCTCCATCTCTCGGTGGCCGACAGCTCGGCGGTGGTGCGTGACGCCCGGCGCCGGTCGCGCAACCACAACATCGGACGCAAGATCGTCGAGGACCTCGTGTACGAGAAGCTGGCGGCGAGCGCACGTTCGCCGATCGACCCGGCCGAGGTTCGTGAGTCCGTCCACGGCACGATCGAGATGCGCGAGGTGCTCGAGTGGATGTGGCCCGTCCTCACGCCGATGCAGTTCCTGCACGATCTCCTCGGTTCGAAGGCGCTGCTGCGTTCGGCGGCGTCCGGCGTCGTCGAACTCGACGAGATCGAGGCGATACACCGGAAGCGGTCGGCCCACAGTGACGACGTGACCTGGACCGTCGACGACGTGCCTCTCCTCGACGAGGCCCGCTGGCTCCTCGGCGCCCGGCCGGGGAAGGGCAAGCAAGAGGCGGTCCGAACCTATGGCCACATCGTGGTCGACGAGGCGCAGGACCTGTCACCGATGCAGCTTCGCATGCTCGATCGGCGCTCGCTGAGCGGCTCCCTCACCATCGTCGGCGATATCGGTCAGGCCACTGGCGCCTGGGCCCACGACGACTGGGAGAGCATCCTCGACCATCTCCCCGACAAGCACCCACCCCGACACGCCGAGCTCACCGTTGGCTATCGCCTGCCCGGACCGACGATGACGGTCGCGGCGAAGGTGTTGGCCGTCGCCGCACCAGAGCTGACGCCACCTCGAGCGGTGCGGGCCGAGGGGGTCGAACCGCGCTTCGTGGCCACGGAGGCCGACTCGCGTACGGCTGCCGTCATCGATGCCGTCGGCGCGGAGATCGCTTCGGTCGGGACCGGCAACCTTGCGATCATCACACCGGCCTCGATCAGTCTCGAGGTCTCCGATGCGCTCGATGCGGCCGGGATCAGCCATGGCGAGGCGTATCGAGGAGCGCTCAACCAGCAGATCACCGTCGTGCCCATCGGCCTCGTGAAGGGCCTCGAGCTCGACGCGGCGATCGTCGTCGAGCCTGCCCGAATCGTCGCCGAGCAGCGGCAGGGTCTGCGGGCGCTCTACGTGGCCTTGACCCGTGCCACCCAGCGACTCACCGTCGTCCATGCCGAACCCCTTCCGTGGTTCCTGACCGACTGACTTCCTCGCTCACGGGGCTTGCCCTGGCCCCTCGATACCCTCTGCAGTCATGAGCCGGCCCGTTACCGAGCCCTCGGCTTCCCGAGCCGCCGCCATCGAAGTGGTCGGCGCGTCGGTGGCCTACGACGCCGATTTGGTGCTCGATCAGATCGACCTCCGGGTGGATGCCGGCTCCATGGTGGCGCTGCTCGGTCCGAGCGGCTGTGGCAAGACCACGCTCCTGCGCGCCATCGCCGGCCTGGAACCCATCACCGCCGGTGCCATACAGGTGGGAGGCGAGGTCATGTCCGGAGCCGGCACCCACGTTGCCCCCGAACGGCGTCGCGTGGGCATGGTGTTCCAGGACTGGGCGCTGTTTCCGCACCTCACCGTGCGCAAGAACGTCGCCTATGGGCTGCATCGCATGCCGGGTGCCGGTGAACGGGTCGACGAGGTGATGGCGATGGTCGGGCTCACCGGATTCGACGATCGTCTGCCCCACACGTTGTCGGGTGGTCAACAACAGCGGGTCGCCCTGGCGCGGGCCCTGGCCCCGAGGCCGTCGGTGCTCCTGCTCGACGAGCCCTTCTCCAATCTCGATACGTCGCTGCGGGTGGAGATCCGAACCGATGTGCATCGCCTGCTCTCCGACCTCGACGTCACGTCGGTCTTCGTCACCCACGATCAGGACGAGGCCTTCGTCCTGGGCGACGATGTGGCGGTGATGCAGTCCGGACACATCGTTCAGGTGGGTTCGCCGTCCCAGCTCTACGCCCAACCGTCGGACCCCTGGGTTGCGACCTTCGTCGGTGAGGCGAACCTGCTCACGGCGGCGGTGGCCGAGGGGTTGGCGGCCACGTCAGTGGGTTCGGTAGCGGTCGAGGTGGTGGGTGACTCGCCGGCAAACGGTCGTTTCGATGCCGAGGTGCTCATCCGTCCCGAAGACCTCGATGTGCAGCCCGGCGGCGTCGGCGAGGTGCGATTGATCGAGTACTACGGACACGACACGACCTATGAGATCGACATCGGCGGCGAGCTGGTTCGGGCCCGGCTGGCGTCGGCGCCCCGTTTCCAACGAGGCGATCAGGTCACGGTCCGCTACACGGGTTCCTCGACCGTGGCCTATCCCGAAGTCGGCCATCTTCCGGCGCAATGACGGCGAATCCGCGAAATGTTAGGCATGCTTGACGTTTTTTGAAAACGACCTCTACCCTTCGCCTTCATGCATCGAACCTTCCCACGCTTCGTCGGGCTCGTCGTCTCCCTCGGTTTGGTTGCGGCGGCCTGCGGTTCCGACGGCTCCGAGAGTGACGCCACCGGCGACGGGTCCCTCGAAGGTGTGACCATCACGGTGTACACGGGACGCGGCGAAGATCTCATCGGCCCGGTCTTCGACCTCTTCGAAGAACGCACCGGAGCGACCGTCGACGCCCGCTACGGCGGGTCGGCCGACCAGGCGCTGCTCATCGACACCGAGGGCGATCGGTCGCCGGCCGACGTGTTCATCTCCCAGAGCCCTGGCGCCGTCGGATTCCTCGACCAACAAGGGCGTCTCGCCCCGCTGTCGGCCGACACCCTCGACCTGGTCGACGCGGCGTACCAGGGCAGCGACGGCAATTGGGTCGGCATCACCGCACGCGTTCGGGTGCTCGTGTACAACCCCGACCTCGTCGACGAGTCGGAGCTGCCGTCGTCGGTTCTCGACCTCACCGACTCCGAGTATGCGGGTCGGGTGGGCGTGGCCCCCGGAAACGGATCGTTCCAGGACTTCGTCACCGCCATGCGCGCCGAGCTCGGTGACGACGCCACCGGAGCGTGGCTGGAGGGGCTGGCGGCCAACGACTCGCCGAACTACACCAACAACGGCGCCATCCTCGATGCCGTGGCCCGCGGTGAGGTCGACATGGGCCTGGTCAACCACTACTACCTCGCCGAGGCCATCGAGGAGGACCCCGACATCTCGGCGGTCAACTACTTCTTCCCGGCCGGCGACCTCGGATCGTTGCTCATCGTCAGCGCGGCGGGTGTGATCGACTCGTCCGACGATCCGGCGGCGGCCGAGGCGCTGGTGCAATTCCTCCTGTCCGACGAGGCCCAGCGGCTCTCCGCATCGGCCGAGAAGGAGTATCCGCTGGTCGCAGGTGTGGCCGTTCCCGAGGGACTGGCCCCCCTGGCCGACGTCGTTGCCGTGACCGTCGACCTCGACGTTCTCGCCGAGGGCCTGCTGGGCACAGCCGACCTGATCGACGCGAGTGGCATCCAGCGCTGACCCGTCGCTCGTCGTGCAGCTCCCTGCGGCACGGCGGCGTAGCGGCCCGCGCGCGGTGGCCCCGACCACCTCGCACCGATGGGCGTCGGCGTCGGTTCTGGTCATCGGTGCGCTGTTCGTGGCCCCGTTTGTGTATGTCGTCATCGAGAACGTGCGGCTCGGTGCCGACTTCGTCGACATCTTCGCCAGCGCCGACACCTGGCAGCCCCTGCGCCGCTCGCTGCAGCTGGCGGTGGCCGTCTCCCTGTCGGCTGCGATCGTGGGCACGGGCCTCGCCTGGCTGGTCGCACGCACTGACCTCCCGGCCAAGCGACTGTTCGCGGTGCTGTTGCCGTTGCCGCTCGTCTTTCCCTCTTTCGTCGGGGCCACTGCGCTGATCTCGGGCTTCGCCAAGGGCGGTCTGCTCGATCGGGTGGCCGCACCGCTCGGTATCGAGCTGCCGGTCCTGGCCGGCTTCCGTGCGGCGTGGCTGGTGTTGACCGTGTTCACCTATCCGTACGTGTACCTCACGGTTCTGGCGCGCCTTCGGCGGTTGCCGTCGTCGGTGGAGGAGAGTGCTCGACTGCTCGGGCGTCGTCCATGGCAGGTCTTCGTCACGGTCGTGGTCCCTCAGGCCCGCTCGGCGATCTCCGCCGGGGCGCTGTTGGTGTTCTTGTACACGATCAGCGACTTCGGTGCCGTCCAGCTGTTGCGCTACGACACGCTCACCAGGGTGATCTTCTCGAACAGCCTGGCCGACCGTCCCACATCGATGGCCCTCAGCTTGCTGCTCGGCACGTTGGCCCTGCTCGTCGTCGCCGCCGAGCGAGGAATCATGCGAAGCGACGTACCCGACGGCTCCAACCGACGCGGGATGGCCCTCATCACGCCGCTCGGTCGCTTGCGTGCTCCGGTGACTGTCGGGCTGGTCGTGTTCATCGGCTTCGTCATCGTGGGACCGGTGGCGTCGCTCGCCAATTGGACGATCCGTGGCGTCGCCAGTACCCGAACCTCCGGGTCGCTCGCGGTGAGCGGCGACAGCCTCGCCCCCGCCATTGTGAACACCGTGATCGTGAGTCTGGCGGCGGCCGTTGTCACCGTTGCGGTCGTCTTGCCCATTGCCTACGCAACCGTGCGGCGCCGTAGTCGTTCCGCCGATGTGGCCAATGCGTTCGTCATCGGCGGCTTTGCCCTTCCCGGCCTGGTCACCGCCCTGGCGCTGGTGTTCTGGGTGCTCAGCAACGACGTGTTGGCCGGCCTCTACCAGACCTTCCCGCTGCTCATCCTCGCCTATGTGGTGCACTTCGGGGCCCAGGGGAGTCGGGCCTCACAGGTGGCCGTGGGTGCGGTGTCGCAGCGTCTCGACGATGCAGGCCGAATGCTCGGGGCCGGGAGGCTGCGCCGGTTCGTCAGCATCGAGCTGCCGCTCATGTTGCCGGGGCTGGGAGCGGCCGCCGGACTGGTGCTGCTGTCGACCATGAAGGAGCTCCCGGCCACGCTGTTCCTCGCTCCCACCGGCTTTCGTACGCTCGCCACCGAGATCTGGTTCTCGATGGAGACGGTCAGCTACGCCCAGGCCGGCCTCGAGTCGATGGTGTTGCTCGCCGTGTCGGCGGTGCTCACCTGGCTCCTGGTGATCCGCTCGGCCGATCGCCTCGACGGATGACCTCTGCGACTGGTCTTCCACTCAGTCGGTGGTGACCAGGATCCGCTCGCTGGCGAAGGCGCCGACGCCGATGTGATTGCCGTCGATCTCGACGGTGGTCGTTCCGTCGGGTGAGGTGGCGGTGAGCCGGCCGGCCCGACCCGGCACGACATGGGACGCCTCGAGGAAGTCGAGCAGGCCCTCGGTGAACTCGAGCTCCTCGGGAATGCGAGAGACCACGAAGGTCGTTCCGGTCGGGACCTCCGACAACGACACCGTCTCCGGTTCACGGTAGCCGCTGCCGGGAATGGGGTTGCCGTGCGGGCACGTCGTCGGGTCACCGAGCTCGCGAACGAGGGCCGCCTCGACCGCCGGTGAGATCACGTGCTCCCACTTCCCGGCCTCGAGATGGGCATCGGCCCATGACAGACCGAGGATGTCGGTGAGGAAACGCTCGGCCAGGCGGTGCCGGCGCACCAGTGCCTCGGCCAGTTCGAGCCCGCTGGTGGTGAGCCTTACCTGACGATCGACCTCGACGAGACCCTCGGCGGTCATGCGGCGGATCATCTCGCTCACCGCCGGACGGGAGACCCGGAGGCGCTCGGCGATTCGGGCCTGGATGACATCGACGTCGTCCTCGGCCAGCTCGAAGATGGTCTCGCAGTACTCCTCGAAGGCCGGGTGGTACTCGGGCGAGGTGTAACCATCCATGCCCGCACTCTACCGTTGAGCGGCATGGTGCTCGACCGCTTCTCGCCCGTCGTGCGGGAGTGGTTCACCACCACATTTCCCGAGCCCACGGCCGCCCAGACCAAGGGATGGCCGGCCATCGCCGATGGTGATCACACCCTCGTCCTGGCGCCTACGGGTTCGGGCAAGACCCTGGCGGCGTTCCTGTGGGCCATCGATCGGCTGGTGACCCGGCCTCCCGATCCCGACACACGCACGACCAAGGTCCTCTACCTGTCACCGCTTCGCGCCCTGGCCGTCGACGTCGAGAAGAACCTGCGGTCGCCGTTGCGCGGGATCGCACTGGCGGCCGAACGTCGGGGCGAGCCCGTACGCGAGCCCACGGTGGGCCTCCGATCGGGGGATACGCCGACCGACGAGCGCCGGCGGCTGGTGCGGCATCCGCCCGACATCCTCATCACCACCCCCGAGTCCTTGTTCTTGATGCTCACCTCCAAGGCGCGCGAGACGCTGCGCGGCGTCGAGCACGTGATCATCGACGAGATCCACGCACTTGCGCCGACCAAACGGGGCACCCACATGGCGCTGTCGCTCGAACGGCTGGAAGAGCTGTGCGACCAGCCCCCGCAACGCATCGGCCTCTCGGCGACCCAACGACCACTCGACGAGATCGCCCGGTTCCTCGGTGGTCACGACGGTGGGCGACACCGAGCAGTCACCATCATCGATGCGGGGGTCAGCAAGACCCTCGACGTCGAGATCGTCGTGCCGGTCGACGACATGGGCGCCCTCGGCGAGGGCGGTGGCGGCGACGAGGGTGGCCCCGAGCGGCGCAGCATCTGGCCCGCCATCCATCCCCGGCTGCTCGAGCTGATCGAAGGGCACGCGTCGACGCTGATCTTCGTGAATGCCCGCCGGTTGGCCGAGCGCCTGGCCGCCCGCCTGAACGAGCTGGCCTTCGAACAGGCGCGTGAGCAGGAAGAGTCCTTCGAACCGGTCGACGACGGTGCCGACCCACCGGCCGCGGTCCCTGAGGTCGTTCGGGCCCACCACGGCTCGCTGAGTCGTGACCGGCGACTCCAGATCGAGGACGACCTCAAGCGGGGTGAGCTGAAGGCCATCGTGTGCACCAGCTCGCTCGAGCTCGGCATCGACATGGGTGCGGTCGATCTGGTGATCCAGGTCGAGTCCCCAGGAGCGGTCAGCCGGGGTCTCCAGCGAATCGGTCGCGCCGGTCATCAGGTCGGCCAGGCCAGCCGGGGCCGGATCTTCCCCAAGCATCGCATCGACCTCGTCGAGGCTGCGGTGGTGCTCGATGGCATGCAGCACGGCCGGATCGAGTCGACTCGGTACCCGCGCAACCCTCTCGACGTCCTGTCTCAGCACATCGTTGCCATGTGCGCCATGGACGACTGGCCCGTCGACCGCCTCGTCTCGCTGGTTCGACGGGCTGCGCCCTACGTCGAGCTCAGCGACGACGTGTTCCGGAACGTACTCGATCTGCTGGCCGGTCGGTATCCGAGCGAGGAGTTCTCCGAGCTGCGACCACGAGTCGTGTGGGACAGGGTGGCCGATATCGTCGCCGGTCGGCCGGGCGCCCAACGGCTGGCGGTGATATCCGGCGGAACCATTCCCGATCGCGGCCTGTTCGGCGTCTTCCTGCCCGACGGGACGCGAGTCGGCGAGCTCGACGAGGAGATGGTGTACGAGAGCCGACCGGGCGAGACCTTCCTGCTTGGTGCCAGTACCTGGCGCATCCAGGAGATCACCTTCGAACGGGTCATCGTCACGCCGGCACCCGGTGAGCCCGGACGCATGCCGTTCTGGCACGGCGACGGGCCGGGTCGTCCCATCGAGCTCGGCCAGGCGATGGGTGCCTTCATACGACGGGTCCGCGACCAGCGGGACGACGCCTGGCTGGTCGACGAGGTCGGGCTGGACCGGCGCGCGGCAGCCAACCTGCGGTCGTTCATCGCCGAGCAGGCCGAGGCGACCGGGGTCGTGCCCGACGACCGCACCATCGTCGTCGAGCGCTTTCGCGACGAGATCGGCGACTGGCGGGTCTGTGTTCTGTCACCGTTCGGCGCCCAGATCCATGCGCCGTGGGCGATGGCCCTGCAGGCGCGACTCGGGGAACGGTGGGGCAGTGAGCCCGAGATGATCTGGAGCGACGACGGCATCGTGTTGCGCCTGCCCGAGGCGATCGACCAGGTACCCATCGAGGACCTGCTGCTCGATCCGGCCGAGATCGATCAGCTGGTGATCGCCCATCTCCCCAACACGGCGATGTTCGCGGCGCGGTTCCGCGAGTGCGCGGCCCGGGCGCTGCTCCTGCCCCGTCGTCGACCCGATCAGCGCACGCCTCTGTGGCAACAGCGCCAGCGGGCGGCGGATCTCTTGCGGGTGGCGGCCGACTATGCCGACTTCCCGGTCCTGCTCGAAACCACGCGCGAGTGCTGCAACGACGTGTTCGATCTGCCTGCACTCCGCACGCTGCTTGCCGATCTCCAGAGCCGCAAGGTGCGAGCCGTCGCGGTCGACACCGATCGGGCGTCGCCGTTCGCTCAGTCGCTGCTGTTCTCGTGGATCGCGACGTACATGTACGAGGGTGATGCGCCGCTGGCCGAACGGAGGGCGGCGGCCCTCGCCCTCGATCGTGACCTCCTCCGGGAGCTCCTCGGATCCGAGGAGCTGCGCGAGCTGCTCGACGGCGACGTTCTGGTCGAGCTCGAGCTCGAGCTCCAGTTCCTCACCGAGGAGCGTCGCGTGCACGATGCCGAAGGCGTGGCCGACCTGCTGCGGCGCATCGGGCCGCTGTCACTGCTCGATTTGAGCACCCGCGTCGACGGTGACGCGACGGCGATGTCGACCTCGCTGATCGACGCCCGTCGGGTGATCGAGGTCGGAATCGCCGGCGAGACGCGTCTCGCCGTGGCCGAGGATGCGGGGCGCCTCCGCGATGCGCTGGGCGTTGCGCTGCCGGTCGGTCTGCCGGCGGCGTTCACCGATCCGGTCGCCACGCCGCTCCGTGATCTCGTGCTGCGGTACGCGCGCAGTCATGGTCCCTTCGTCATCGACTCGCTGGCCGAGTGGCTGGGCGGTGAGGTGCCGAATCTGCGGGTCACCGTCGAGCAGCTGACTACCGACGGCTTGCTCGTGCACGGCGAGTTTCGACCCAACGGGGTCGAACGGGAGTGGTGCGATCCTGAGGTGCTTCGGCGACTGCGCCGACGATCGTTGGCCGCGCTCCGACATGAGGTCGAACCGGTCGATGTAGAAGCCCTTGCCCGGTTCCTGCCGGTCTGGCAGGGGCTCGGCGGCACGCGGCGAGGCGTCGATGCGCTGGTGGAAACGATCGGTGTGCTCCAGGGAGCCCCGATTGTCGCATCGACGCTGGAGAACGACGTGCTCGCGAGCCGCATCGACGGATACGAGTCGTCGATGCTCGACCAGCTCGCTTCGATGGGTGACGTCGTGTGGCTGGGAGGTGGGTCGATCGGTGCCCGCGACGGCCGGATCCGGCTGGTCTTTCGCGACCAGGTCAGGCTTTTCGTCGACGCGAGCGGCGACGAAGGGCCCGACGACCCACTGCACGATGCCATTCGGTCGCACCTTGTGGAGCGGGGCGCATCGTTCTGGACCGAGATCCAGGCGGCAGCATCGGCGGCGGGCCTCTCCTATCAGTCCGAGGCAGTGGTTGCGGCGCTGTGGGATCTCGTCTGGGCCGGTGAGGTCACCAACGACACGCTCGCCCCGGTGCGGGCCCTCGCCATGCGCCGCGGTCGCGGGGGCAAGACTCGTGGGGTCCGAGCCCGACGACCTGGTCGTCTCACCAGCAGCGGGCCGCCGAGCGCAGTGGGCCGGTGGTCACTCGTGTCGACGCTGGTAGGAGCACCGGCCACACCGACCGAGATGGCCCATGCCCGGGCCGTCCAGTTGCTCGAGCGCTACGGCGTGCTCACCAGGGAGATGGCCCTCGGCGAGGGGGCAACGGGTGGATTTGCTGGCGTCTATCCCATCCTCCGGGCCCTCGAAGAGCAGGGGAAGGTGCGGCGGGGGTACTTCGTGGCGGGCCTCGGCGCAGCCCAGTTCGCCCTTCCGGGTGCCGTCGATCGCCTCCGCGATCACCGCGAGAGCGCCGATCCGGCGCCGGCCCTGGTACTCGCGGCCACCGACCCGGCCCAACCCTTCGGCGCTGCGGTTCCCTGGCCCGAAACCGAGCATCGGCCCAGCCGCTCGGCGAGGGCCTATGTCGTGATCGACGACGGTCGTGCCGTCGCCTTCCTCGAGCGCGGCGGCCGCAGCGTCGTTGTCCTCGATGGCGACGCCGACCCGGCCCGGTGGATTGGGGGATTGCGCGATCTGGTGGCTTCGGGTCGGGTGTCCAAGCTCGAGATCGCCAAGATCGACGGCGAGGCTGCTGGCGCCTCGCCGCTGGTTCCTGCATTCGAGTCGGTGGGGTTCTCCCGGGGCTATCGAGGACTCCTGCTGCGTCACGGCGGGCTCTGAGACAGCAGGGCTTCTGCCGGATTGCCGACCGTCGCCGGCTGGCGGCGGCCGCCGCCCGTAGGACCAACGGCCCAGACCGGAAGAAAGTCCTCAACCTCGGGCGGGATGGGTCCGATTGATTGCATGTCCCCGGAAAACACCGGGAACGCACAATCGAGACCGCAAGGGTTGAGCTTGTCGGTGCCTATCGCATCGGGTCGGAAAACGGCTCGAAGCGGACGGCGGCCGGCCTCCTGGGCGGCCGGCGTCGTTCGGTCGAACCGTGAGCTCCGACCCGAGCACCTCGAGGACAACATCCTGTTGAATCGGAAGGAACCCGAAAAAATGAAGACCTACATCCGCATCCAGAACATGCTTGCTCAGCTCAAGGAGTCCGAGCGTGGCGCCACCGCCGTCGAGTACGGCCTCATCGTGGCCCTCATCGCTGCTGTCATCGTCGCCCTCGTGGCCGCGGTTGGTAGTGGCGTCAAGGAAGGCTTCGACACCGTCAACGGCGAGCTGACCAAGGCCAACACCAACTGATCTGACGAAGACCTGATGGTCGGCCTTCTGTAGCCGGCCAGCACTTCACACCGCAGGGCGGGGACGAGATCTCGTCCCCGCCCCGCTGTGTTCCACCGGCATCGTCGAACGATCCGGTCTGCAACGACCCGAGACATCGGGTCGAAACCGGGGAGTGCCCAAGGTGGGCCCCTCGGCCTCCACGTGAAAGGACCGCACATGAAGCGCAAGATCGGGTTTGCCGTCGCCGGAGTAATGGCGACCTTCGGCGCCCTCCTCGTATTCCTCTATCTTCGAGACAACCGCAGCACCACGACTGCGGCGCCAGAGCCGGCCGCCGATGTGGCCATCGCTGATGATGTCATCGCCCCCGAGCCGCTTCCGGTCTCGACCGACGATCCCGACGCCGATCCGTTGACCGTCGATCCGGTCATCGAGAACGGATCGTTGACCGCGGTCACGGCCACGAACCAGATCATCGAACTGGGCGATCCGGTCGTGGTCCCACCCGACTACCTCCAGGTGAGCTTCACCATGGGGACCGAGCGGGCTCTTGGTGGCCGCGTTCGTCCCGGTGACACCGTGGCGGTCATCGCCTCGTTCAACGAGGCGCTTCCGACCGCTGACGGTACGAGCACGGAGACCGTGCAGACCACCGATGTCCTGCTGCACAAAGCGCTCGTTGCCGACGTCCAGGTCCAAGACGTTCTCGGCGCGACCACCAGCTCGGCAGGCGTTGCGGTCGAAGTCCCCGAAGGCGCCCTGAACGCCACCAACTCACAGGCCTACACGATCACGATTGCGGTTCCGGCCACCCAGGTCGAGCGCCTCGTGTACGCGCTCGAGTACGGCTCGGTATGGCTTGCCTACCAGGGTGCCGAAGCGGGCGAGACCACCAACGGCATCGTGACCGCCACCAACATCCATCAAGAGGTCAGCATCTTCATCGACCGCGACGACCTCGCTGCACTGAGTGAAGACGCTCCGGCCGACCTCGCCTTCGAAGGCGATGCCGAGCCCGTTGTCGAAGGCGAGGGCTGATCATCATGGGCCGCAAAGACGAGAATGCAGACGACAAGAAGGGCCGTAAGCTCTTCGGGGGGCGCAAGGATCCCGAGAAGGTCATCTTCGGTGAGCATGCCGTGTCGAGTGATGCGCTGCTCGGAGGTGACGGGTTCGACTTCGGTCTGAACGACCCGTTCCATACTGCAGAGCCGGCGGCTCCGGCCGCGGCGGCACCACCGCCTCCCGCTCCGGCGGCTGCGGCGCCTGGTTTCGACGACGACTTGCTGCTCGACCACGAGGCGGAGATGAATCCGCTTCCGCCTCGGGCCGAGATCCCCGTGATCGGCGGACAGGCCGTGATCGACGCCCCGCCGGTACCGGTTGCCGCAAGTGCACCGACCGCTCCCCCTGCCCCGCCCGCGCCGGCCGCGGCTCCGGCGCCCGCCGCCGCTCCGGCGCCCGCCGCCGCTCCGGCGCAGGCCCACGACGGCACCGCCCAACGCACTCCCGCGCCCGAACCGCCCAAGGGTGGCACCACCGCCGTCTTGAAGGGCACAGGGTCGAAGTTGTCGCCCGAGATGGTGCAGCTCAAGGCCCGTGCGCACGAAGAGCTCATCGGCCGGTTGAGCACCCGCCTCTTCAACGCCACCGCTGACGAGTCCGAGCTCGAGCCTGTGGTGATCGAGGAGTTCGCCGCCTTCCTCGTCGAGGAAGGCATCCACCTCACCGAGTCGGAGCGGGCTGATCTCGCCGAAGAGCTGATCAACGACGTGCTCCGTCACGGACCGATCGAACCGTTGCTGCAGGATCCCGACGTGTCGGAAGTCATGGTGAATGGCCCCGAGAATGTCTACGTCGAGAAGAGTGGTCGGCTGTACCGGACCGAGGCGGTCTTCACCTCCGAGGACGCCCTTCGCCAGGTGATTCAGCGGATGGCATCGAAGGTCGGTCGTCGTATCGACGAGTCGTCTCCCATGGTGGATGCTCGTCTCCCGGACGGTTCTCGTGTGAACTCCATCATCCCGCCGCTGGCGGTCGACGGATCATCGCTCACCATTCGAAAGTTCTCGAAGGATCCGCTCACCGTCGATGATCTCGTCCGCTTCGGGTCGATCACGTTGGAGACCGCAGGCCTTCTCGACGCATGCGTTCGCGGCAAGCTGAACATGCTCGTCTCGGGTGGTACCGGTTCGGGTAAGACGACACTGTTGAACGTGTTGTCGTCGTTCATCCCCGACGACGAACGCATCGTCACCATCGAGGACTCGGTCGAGCTCCAGCTCGGGCAGGAACACATCGTTCGGCTCGAAACCCGACCGGCCAACCTCGAGGGCCGTGGCTCCATCGAGATCCGTGACCTCGTGAAGAACTCGCTGCGCATGCGCCCCGACCGCATCGTCGTCGGTGAGTGTCGTGGCGGCGAGGCCCTGGACATGCTCCAGGCGATGAACACCGGTCACGATGGGTCGCTTTCGACCCTTCACGCCAACAGCCCCCGAGATGCGCTCAGCCGCCTCGAGACGATGGTGCTCATGGCGGGCATGGAGTTGCCCGCTCGTGCGATCCGTGAACAGATCGCCTCGGCGGTCGACGTGATCGTCCAGCTGAGCCGTCTGCGGGACGGCACCCGTCGGGTGATGGCCATCAGCGAAGTCGTCGGCATGGAGGGTGACGTGATCACCCTCAACGAGATCTTCGCCTTCGACTTCGATGCCGGCATCGACGACGATGGTCGCTTCCTCGGCTACATCAAGCCCACCGGGTTGCGCCCGAAGTTCAGCGAGAAGCTCGAGGACTACGGCGTCAAGCTCGATCCGAGCCTGTTCTCGAACGGCCCGGTCGACCTGCTGGGAGGCGAGTGGTGATCCTCTCCCTCGCTCTCCCAACCATCGGGGGAATCGACCCGTACCTGTTCTGGGGCGGACTCCTCGTGCTCGCCGGCGCAGGCGCAGCCTTCGCCATCGAGTCGGCCACCCGAGAGATCGACGCCGAGGCCGCAGCTGACGCAAGCCTGCTCGAGAAGTTCCGTTCCGGCGTCGGTGACGCCGCTGATCGTCGGCTCGAGCGATCGGGTCTGGCCGAGGCGGTGCGAACCAAGCTCGAAGTTGTCGGCGCCAAGATGCGTCCGGTCGAGTTCTTCGGCATCGTCGCCCTGGCCTCGGTCCTGTTCGGCGTTCTCGGCCTGTTCTTCGCGGGATCGACGGCGCTCATCGCCGGCATTCTCCTCCCGCCGGTGCTGGCCATCATCGTCCTCAATCGCAAGGTCAAGCAACAGCGCAAGGCCTTCAGCGATCAGCTGCCCGAGATGTTGCAGTTGCTCGGTGGATCGCTGCGGGCGGGCATGAGCTTCACCCAAGCCATGAGTGCGGTCGGTCACGAGTCACCGCCGCCGGCCAAGGAGGAGATCCGCAAGGTTCTCACCGAGAACCGGCTCGGGCGGAGCTTCGTCGAGTCGATGCGCGACGTGGCCCATCGCATGGACAGCCAGGACTTCGAGTGGGTCGTGTCCGCCGTCGAGGTCCACGAGGACGTCGGTGGCAACCTCGCCGATGTTCTCGACCGAGTGGCCCAAACCATCCGGGCCCGCAACCGTGTTCGTGGTCAGGTCCGTGCCCTCAGCGCAGAGGGTCGCATGTCGGGTCACGTCATGACGGCGCTTCCGCCGGGCGTGGTCCTCATCATGTGGGTCTCGAATCGGCCCTACATCGAAGAGCTCACCACGACGTCGCTGGGCCACAAGCTCATCGGGGTCGCATTGCTCCTGTTGGCCATGGGTTCTCTCTGGCTGCGCAAGATGGCCGCCTTCAAGTTCTGAGGAGACTGTGATGATCGAACTACTCTCTGATCTGCTCAGCGGCCCCAACGTGTTGTTGGTTGGCGCGGCCATGTTCCTCGTCGCCGGTGCCGTCACCTATTTCACGGTGCAGGCTCCCGATCCGGTCGACGTCAATCCCGGAATGCTCGGGATCCACGATGCCATTCTGCAGCTTTCGGCCCGCAAGCGTCTGGTGAATCCCGGTCTGAAGTGGCTGGCCGACCTCGCGGGCAAGTTCAACCCCACCGAGCGGGTGGCCCTGCTCGAGAAGCGTGTTGCCATGGCCGGCATGTCGGTCAACTGGCCCATCGAGCGGGTGCAACTCTACAAGCTCGTGTTCGGTGTGGTCGGACTCTTGTTCGGTACCGCCGTCTTCTTCACGACATCGACCCCGGTGAACATCACGCTCGGGCCCGCGATTGCGGCGGCGGGCTGGATGGGCTTCGACTACGTGCTCGACAAGAAGGCCAAGGCGCGACAACAGACCATCGAGTACGCGCTGCCCGACATCCTCGATCAGCTCACCATCATCGTCGAGGCGGGCCTGGGCTTCGAAGGTGCGTTCCAGCGGGTCATCGAGTCGAATGACACTCCCCTGGTGGAGGAGTTCGCCCGAGTGCTGCGGAGCATTCGTCTCGGCATGTCCCGGAACGAAGCGATGAACCAGCTGCTCGAACGCACCGACGTGGTCCAGCTCCGCATGTTCGTGCGGGCGCTGAACCAGGCCGACCGCTCGGGAATCCCGATCGGACAGGTCTTCCGGGTTCAGGCTGACGAAGCTCGCGAGAAGCGACGTCAGCGAGCCGAGGAGAAGGCGATGCAGCTCCCTGTGAAGTTGTTGTTCCCGCTGGTGCTGTTCATTCTTCCGTCGTTGTTCATCGCCATCCTCGGCCCGGCCGTGGTTCGTGTCCAGGGCAACGGCGGTATCAACGGCGGCGGCGGCGGCTGAGCCCGACACCGACCTCGACGCGGGGTCGGCCCCAATCGCGGCGGGTTCACATGGTCAGCGGTCCGACCATGTGAGCCCGTCGTGTTAGTTCTGTCACATTGGCTCGGCTGTTGGCCGAGCCAATGACGGGCGAGGCGGGCTGACGCCCCAGTTCAGTCGTGGTTGATGGCCTCGAGGACGTTGAGCTTCGATGCCCGCCGGGCCGGGAGGGCGGCCGCGAACAGGCCTGCGACTGCGGCAACTGCCACGAACACCGCGAGTTGTCCAATGGGGACGTCGAGTCGGCTGACGAAGCTGTCGGGGATGACCTCGACCGCGATCGTGCCGAGTACCAGGCCCAGACCAACGCCGAGCAGTCCACCGAATATCGAGACGATCACGCCTTCGAACCTCACCATCCGACGCATCTGGCGCCCGGTCATGCCGACCGCACGCATCAGGCCCAGTTCACGGGTCCGTTCGAACACCGACAGCGCGAGAGTGTTGGTCACGCCGACGAGGGCGATCACGATGGCCAGGCCGAGCAACACGTTGACGACGATCAACAGATTGTCGACGGCCGAGGCCACCGAGTCGCGGAACTCCTCGACGGTTTGGATCGAGAGCTGAGGGAAGTCGACTCCGATGCCGGTGCCGAGCGCTTGACGGACCTCGTCCTCGTCGAACCCGTCGGCGGCGATGGCCGAGAGGAACTGGTCGCTCGTCGAGGTGAACTTGCGGTCCCAGAGGTCGAGATCGACGACGCGGTCACCCAGGATCGAGTTGTCGTCGTACAGCGCCGCCACGGTCAGGGTTTCCGAGGAGCCGTCGGCGAACTCGACGTCGAGCATCGAACCGACGTCGAGCCCTCTGTCGGTCGCGAAGCCGTCGAACAACAGAACGGCATTCGGCCCGATGAGGTCGTCGTTGCGTTCGACGTAGTCGAGGTCGATGTGCCGATCGACCTGGGCGAGATCGGTGGCCTGACCGTCGAACACCTCCCCTCCGATGCGGAATGCCTCCTGGCTGAAACGGTACGACAACACCTGTTCGATCTCGGGAAGGCCGCTGGCGCGGTCGGCGACCTCGGTGCTGAACGCCTGTGAGGGGTCGGTGTTGTTCTCGGGCGAGATGAACCAGTCGGCGATGACGGCTTCTTCGAGCACGTCGGAGAAGGTGGCCTTGAGCGACGACCCGACCACCGAGGCCGCGGTCACCAAGGCAAGCCCGATCATCAAGGCGGCCGCGGTTGCGGCCGTTCGTTCCGGACTGCGGCTGGCGTTCTCACGCGCCATGCGGCCGCCCACCCGGAAGCCTGCGGGAACCGTGTCGACGGCAAGCCAGGAGGCGATACCGAACAGCGCCGCCGGAACCAGGAGGAACAATCCCGCTGGCAGGTTCGTGAGGCCCGCCCCGATCAGAACGAATGTCGTTGCCGCAGCGACCACCCCCAGAAGACCGACGATCACGGTGGTGGGCCAACGGCCGACGGTGGAGGCCACCGGCCGGGCGAGGAACGGGCTGATGGCGTTCACGCCGAGGAAGGTCACGATCGCCCCGGCTCCGAGCACGACCAGAACCCGTCCGGTACCGAGGTCGGCGACCGCGCTGACGGCCAGGAACGCAATCCCCAGAATCAGGGCCGTGAAGCGACCGATTCGGTTGTCGACCCGCTTGGCCCCGAGATGAACCAGCAGGGCCCCGACGAGCGCGAGCATGAGCAGTGGCGGCCAGTCGCCGCTGGCGAAACCGACGGCAATCGCCAGCGCGCCGGCGACCATCAATCCGGCCCCGAGACGTGGGCGATGCGGGGCGTCGTCGGAGTGGAGCCGCGCGTCGTCGCGTAGAGCGGCCATGGGAGACACCTTCCGCGCCTTGAGTGCCGGCCACACCGCAGCGGCCAGGGTGATGCCTATCCCGACGAACGCGCCGAACAGCAGGGTTCGCATCTCGACGGGCAGCTCGTTTCCTTCGGGGCCGAAGTCGAGCAGGGCCAACAACCATCGAAGGAACACCGCCAGCGCATAGCCGGCCACGATGCCGCTGACCGTGGCGATCACACCGACGATGAAGGCTTCGAGGACCATCGACCGCGTGATCTGGAGACCGGTTGCCCCCAACGCTCGGAGCAGACCGAACTCGCGGACCCGCTGACCGATCAGGATCGTGAAGGTGTTGAAGATGATGAAGGCCGACACCAACAAGATGATGAAAGCGAACACCAGGAGGACGGTTTGGAAGATGCTGATGATCTCGTCGAACTCGGCAGCCTGCTCCTCGACGAGCACTTCCTGGGTCACGGTCTCGAGGCCGGCAGGCAACAGAGCGGAGACCGCTGCTTCGACGGCGGCCGGATCGGCACCAGGCTCGAGCGTGAGCACGATGTCGTCGTATCCCTCGCCGTTGTTCAACGCGTCGACGGCCGTAGTCGTCTCGAAGGCGAGGATCTTGGCGCCCACCTGGGCCGACTCATCGGCCGCCGCGAAGGTGAAGGTTCCCACCAGCTCGAAGGGATCGATCCCCCGTGGGGTCTGCACGTCGTAGATCTGGCCGACGACGAACCCGTCGGCGCGGGCGGTGGCGGTGTCCATGGCGAACTCGCCGCCGCCGATCGGCGCCTGGCCGTCGGCGAGGAACAGCACTCGTTGGTCGGTCTCGGTTTCCCAGTTGACGCCGATGTTCGGCGGCCCGCTGGCCGTGGCGGCCTCGCCGTCGGCGGTCAGCGCGACGACATTGATCTCTACCACGCGGGGCTGGGCCGCCTCGACACCGGGAAGGGCGGCCAGCTCGTCGTCGAGCCCGAGGGGCACGGGTGCCGCCTCGATCCGATCGCCGAAGTCGATCTCGGAGCGAACGGCGATGTCGAAGCCACTCTGGATGTCCTGGGACAGGTCACCGAAGGTCGACCGAAGAGAGTCGGTGAACACGAAGACGGCGACGGTGAAGGTGACGCCGAGGGACACCGCGATGAGCGTGAGCAGGAACCGCCACTTGTTGGCCCGGAAGTTCCTGAAGGTCAGCTTCAGGAGCGTCATCGGTCAGTCGCCGAGTGCGCGCATACGGTCGAAGATGGCGTCGGCGGTCGGATCGGCGAGCTCGTCGACGATGTGGCCGTCGCCGAGGAATACCACCCGGTCGGCATGGGCCGCGGCCACCGGATCGTGGGTGACCATCACGATCGTCTGACCGAGGTCACGCACGGCGTGACCCATGAAATCGAGTATCTCCGTGCCGGCTCGGCTGTCGAGGTTGCCGGTCGGCTCGTCGGCGAAGATGATCTCGGGCCGGCTGGCGAGCGCCCGCGACACGGCGACGCGCTGTTGTTGACCACCGGACAGCTCATTGGGCCGGTGCGCGAGTCGATCGCCGAGGCCGACGGTGGCCACGACCTGGTCGATCCAGGCCGGATCGACCGAGCTCCCGGCGAGGTCGATCGGGAGGGTGATGTTCTCGAGCGCACTGAGCGTGGGCACCAGGTTGTAGGCCTGGAAGACGAAGCCGACCCGGTCCCGTCGCAGAAGGGTGAGCTCCTTGTCGTTCAGGGTGGTGAGGTCGAGGTCGCCGATGAAGACCCGACCACTCGTGAGGTCGTCGAGGCCGGCCATGCAGTGCATGAGAGTCGACTTGCCCGACCCGGACGGACCCATGATGGCGCTGAACACGCCGCGGCCGAAGCTGACGTCGACTGCGTCGAGCGCGAGGACTTTGGTGTCGCCGGTTCCATAGATCTTGGTGGCCCCCTGCGCATGAGCGGCCGTAGTGGAGGTGTCAGGCGCGGGCGAGGTGGGAGGGGCAGCAGAGGTGGACATGACGAAACCGTAGGCCGCCGGGCCCACGGTTTCATCGTCCTTTCGAACGATGCACCGGATTACCCGTTGGTGGCGGTGGCCTCGACGACCTCGATCGTTCGAGGGTCAGCCGGGCTGCTTCACCACTCGCAGGTACGGGCGCTGCTCGTCCCAGCCGTCCGGGAACAGCTCGGCGGCCTCGTCGTTCGACAGTGCAGGCACGATGATCACGTCGTCGCCCTGGTTCCAGTTCACCGGCGTGGCGACCTTCTTCGTGTCGGTGAGCTGCAGAGAGTCGATCACCCTCAGGATCTCGTCGAAGTTGCGCCCCGTGCTCGCCGGGTAGGTGAGGGTGAGGCGCACCTTGTTCTTGTCGTCGATGACGAACACCGAACGCACGGTCAGGGTGTCGTCGGCGTTCGGATGGACCATGTCGTAGAGGTCGGCGACGTTGCGGTCGGGATCGCCGATCATGGGGAAGTTCACCGCGATGCCCTGGGTGTCCTCGATGTCACCGAGCCACGCCATGTGGTCGTCGACCGAGTCGACACTGAGGCCGATCGCCTTCACGTTGCGCTTGTCGAACTCGGCCTTCAGCTTGGCCGTGTAGCCGAGCTCGGTGGTGCACACCGGCGTGAAATCCTTCGGGTGCGAGAACAAGACCGCCCAGCTGCCCTCCTTCCATGCGTGGAAATCGATGTCGCCCTGGGTGGTGGGTGCGCTGAAGTCGGGTGCGGTATCGCCGAGTCGGATCGCCATGGGGGTTACCTCGCCTTGCTGTGGTCAGAACCCGATCGTGACAAGTCTCATCTGGATTTACAACCCGGTTCAGCGACCGTCTGCGTCGAAGCGTTCGAAGAGGCGGGCGGCCACGCGATCACCGATGGCCAGCGATGCCGTAGCAGCGGGCGACGGTGCGTTCACCACGTGCACCGCCCTCGGGGTGTCGTGGAAGACGAAGTCGTCGAGCAGATCACCCGTGGGGGCGATCGCCTGGGCGCGGACGCCGGCAGGTGCCGGTTCGAGATCGTCGAGGGTCGTCTCGGGTACGAGCTCGCGCAGCGCCTTGACGAGTGCCGGCAGGTGCAGCGACCGGTAGATCTCGCCGGCGCCGGTCCGCCAGTAGCGCCGGGCCAGACGCCAGGTCGCCCGCCGGCCCAAGAGCTGCCTGACTTCGGTCAGGTCGATGTCGCGCCACCGATAGCCCTCGCGAGCGAAGGCGGGAACCGCGTTGGGACCGACGTGGACACCGCCGTGGATGTCGCGCGTGAAGTGAGCGCCGAGGAACGGGAAGTCTGGATCGGGGACCGGGTAGAGCAGATGGCGGCAAAGGTCCCGGCGCTCGGCACGGAGATGGTGGTATTCGCCTCGGAAGGGCATGATCGCCGCCGGCGGCGAGACGCCGGTCAGGGCCACCATGTGGTCGCTGTGCAAGCCGGCGCAGTTGACCAGCCACCGGGCTCGTACCGCCCGACCGTCGTCGGCTGCCACCTCGACGAACTCGCGCACCGTCGCGATGGCTGACACGGTGAATTCGGTCGAGATCGACACCCCGGCCTCGATCAGGTCGGCGGCCATCGCCTGGCACACCGCGACGTAGTCGACGATGCCGGCGTCGTGCACGAGCAGCGCAGCACCGGGCCGCACGTGGGGCTCGCGTTCGAGCAGTGCGTCGCTCGACAGTCGCTCGAGACGCACCCCGTTCGCGTTGCCCCGACGTTCGAGCTCGTCGAGACGCGCGCCGTCGCCGGGATCGGTCGCAAGGATCACCTTGCCGCACATCTCGTGGGCGATGTCGCGGTCGAGACAGAAGTCGATCATCCGGACGCGGCCTTCGACGGCCAGCTCGGCCTTGGCCGATCCGGGCCGATAGTAGATGCCGCTGTGGATCACTCCGGAGTTGTGCCCGGTCTGGTGGCCGGCGATCGTGCCTTCCTTGTCGACTACCACGATGCTCAGGTCGTTGCGTCGATCGAGCAGGGCTCGGGCCGTTGCCAGGCCGATAATGCCGGCACCGATCACGACCACGTCGACCGTGTCGTCGGCGAAGCCGTCGGGGTTGCCGGTCCCGGTCAACTCGACAGGCGGAGATCGTCGTCGCGTCCGTGGGTCGACGCGTCATCGGCAGGATGGTCGGCGCTCCCGAGCTCCTCGCCGAACGATGAGATGGCCTCGTCGCTCGAGAGCGAGTCGCGAAGCTCGGCCAGGCTCGGATCGTCGAGCGAGAACTGCCGCAGGCGACGGATCCACTCGTCGCGGTACTCGACGTAGGTGAGGTGTTGGCGCTCGGCGGTGACGTAGTCGCCGCGCTTCACCGCATGCAGCGTGGCCTCGGCTGCCACCTGCATGGCCGACAGCTCGGCGCGCATCACCGGAGCCGGATGAGTGGCGACGGATTCGCCGAGGCCGTCGGTGGCGTGGGCCGTTCCCTCGAACAGCGAGGCATCGGTGAGGTCCACCGCGAGTTCAGCGTCTCCGATCCGACGCAGCACCGTCTCGTGCGTGGCGATCCAGGTGATGACCACCGACCCGTTCGCACGATGCCATTCCTGGAGCGTTGCCGGGTCGACGACCGGAAGCGCCGTGGTGTCGTCGGGCGGTGCCTCGATCGACCACCGTGGCGTGCGGTCGCGTCGAAGCCAGGCGACGAGTCCGATGAGCAAAAGACAGCCGCCGACGATGGCGGCAGGTACCACGAGGTCGAGCGTCGACACGAGAGCCTCCGAAGGGGACGAGCGTCACCCTAGTGGCGGCACAGCGCGCGCCCGTGGCAGTGGTGAAGGGATTCACAACCGCGTGGGTTGCGACGATGCCGCCATCATCGATACTGTGACGAGCGACACAGGCCAGACGATGGCAATCCGGGGGGATCTCGTCGTCAGGCTTCGGGTATTGGTCGCAGCCGGCGGCTGCTGGGGGGTTTCCGCCGGCTGCGCCACCTGAACGGTGTCGACAAGAAGGGAGCGGCCGACGGTGGCTGCGGTCGCGTCAGGATCGAAGTCGAACCGCGGGCGCCGCGGCCACGATTGCCGCCCCCTCTCGTTCGCAGGCCCAACACGGATCCTCGACGGTGCCTCGCCAGGTCACGTCGCACTCGGGGCAGGTGATGGTGGCCCGAGGTGATCGACGCGAGCGACCGATGATGCCGGCGAGCGGTCGTGGGTTCATCGGAGGTCATCCTAGGAACACGCACCATGCCCGTCGGTGGATGCACCGCCCCGCTACACGTCGGGCGTCATGAGTAGTCGTGGAAGCCGACGCCGCTCTTGCGTCCGAGATGCCCGGCGGCAACCAACCGGCGGAGCAAGGGGGGCGCGGCGTAGTGGCGCTCGTGGAACTCCTCGAACAACACGTCGGCCACGCCGGCCACGATGTCGAGACCGATCAGGTCGCACAGCTCGAGAGGGCCCATGGGATGGGCACACCCGAGCTTCATGGCCGTGTCGATCTCTGCTGCCGTATTCACCCCGGAGTCGAGCAGCTCGATCGATTGGAGCAGGTACGGGATCAGCAGCCGATTCACGACGAACCCGGCTCGATCGGCGGTGACCACGGCGGTCTTGCCCAGCCGCTCGCCGACGAAGTCCCGAACGGTGGCGGTGACCGCGTTCTCGGTGACCGTCGAGGGAATGACCTCGACGAGTTTCTGCACGACCGCCGGGTTGAAGAAGTGGACACCGATCACCTGGCGCGGCCGCCCGGTGGCCATGCCCAGCTCGATGATGGGGATCGACGACGTGTTCGACGCCAGGATGGCGTGCGCCGGGGTCACCTCGTCGAGTCGGGCGAACAGGCCGAACTTGGCGGTGCGATCCTCGCTGATCGCCTCGACCACCAGATCGGCATCGGACAGGGCACTCACGTCGGTGTCGAATCCGAGTCGAGCCCAGGCGGCGTCTCGGTCGGCCGCGTCGAGCCGGCCCCGGTCGACAGCCTTGGCCATCGATGACTCGATCCGAATGCGACCGGTCTCGAGGAACTCGGGGGCCGACTCGATGACGGTGGTCGGGAAGCCCGCCTTGGCGCACACCTCGGCGATACCCGAGCCCATCGTTCCGGCCCCGACCACTCCCACTCGTTCGATCCGGGTCATGGCTGTACCTCGCTGGTTGGTCGGCGCTGGATGGTCGGTCACGATTCGCGGTCGAGTCTAGAGACACCGGGCGAGGGGGCGGGATGCCAGATGCGGGCTCGATGCCGGTACCGTTCCGGCACGATCCCCAGGGAAGGTCTCACATGGTTCCAGAGTGTCCGGCAGTCGACGGTTCGAGCCCCCGTACCACGCGCTTCGACGAAGCGCCCCCGATGTGCATCGATCCCCAGAAGCGGTACACGGCCACGATGAAGACGTCGAAGGGCGAGATGGTCATCGCGCTCGATCCGGTCAACGCGCCACTCACCGTGAACAACTTCGTGTTCCTGGCCCGGTACCGCTACTACGACGGTCTCACCTTCCACCGCGTCATCAACGGCTTCGTGTGCCAGGGCGGCTGTCCCGACGGCAATGGTCGCGGAGGCCCGGGCTATCGATTCGCCGACGAGCTGCCCAAGCCCGGCCGCTACGAGATCGGTTCGTTGGCCATGGCCAATGCCGGCCCCGACACCAACGGCAGCCAGTTCTTCCTCATCAGTGGCCCGAGCGGAGCCGGACTCCCACCTCAGTACGCGCTGTTCGGAAAGGTCGTCAAGGGGCTCGAGATCGTCGAGGCCATCCAGAACGTGGCCACCGGCCCGGGTGATCGCCCCGTCGAAGACGTGGTCATCGACGCGGTTCGCATCACCGAAGCCGACTGAGCTTCCGGCCCCGGTTCACAGCTCGGGAATCGTGAGAACCTGACCCACCTGTAGGACGCTGTCGGTGGTGAGGTTGTTGGCTTCGAGGAGCTCGCCGATCGTGAGTCCGAATCGGTCGGCGATGCCGCCGATCGTGTCGCCCGAGACCACCACGTACTCGTCGAGCTCCAGGCGATTCGAACCGGGTGCGGGTACGGGTCCCTCGGGAGCAGTCTCGGGCGCGCTCGCGGAGGGCACCGGCACCTCGAGCGTGTCGCCGACGTTGAGCACCGTCGTGATGTCGAGCCCGGGGTTGAGCTCGAGCAATTCGTCGATGCTGGTGTCGAACCGGTCGGCGATGGTGCCGAGCGTGTCGCCGACGGCGACCGTGTAGGTCGTGAGCACCCGATCGGTTCCCCCGGCCGAGTCATCGGCGGGGAGGGGCTCGGTCACGACCGGAATCGGGATGCGTATGACCTCGCCGACATTGAGCACCGTGTCGATCGACATGCCGTTGACCTCGAGCAGCTCGTCGATCGACACCCCGAAGCTGGTGGCGATTCCGCTCAGCGTGTCGCCGGCCACGATGGTGTAGTCGGTGGTCGCGGGCGTGGGGGCGGCGACCGGGGTGGGAGTGGCGACGACCAGGGTCGGATCGAGTGCATCGTCTTCGGGTCGGTCGGCCGATGTGGGGCCGCCGGTGCTGCACGCCGCGAGAACGGCTGATGCGATGGTGAGACCCAATGCTGCCCGGTGATGGCGACCCGCGAACACACGGTGATTGTACGTGGCCGCATCCGGGGTGATCAGGCGCCGGGAGTGGGTCGACGCCGACGGACCTCCGGCGCAGGGGCGCCGACGGCTTCGATCACGGCATGGAGCTCGTCGGCGCTGTCGCTGTCGCGGTGGGCCCAACCGGAGGCGAAGGCGAAGTCGACCAGTGCGTGCATGGTCGTGGCGAAACCCGACGGACGATCGACACCATGGGTGTCGCACCAGTGCACGGCATCGATCCACACGAGCTCGGTGACGAGATCGTCGGTCAGCAGCAGTCGCCGGCCGTTCCTCGCGTGCAATACCGCGATGATCACCGACACGGAGTCGCGGTCGACCGACCGGCCGTTGGCCAGGGACCAGCGCAGCAGATCGGCGCGTCGCGCTCTCACCGGAGCGGTGGCCGCGACATCGCGCGCCGACCGCCGAGCACCACTGCGCCTACCGGGCCGCCGCGCGATCGGCTGCGTCGTGGGGTGGGTCGGCCGACGGAAGGGAAGCAGAACGGTGGAATCGGTCATGGCACCGACATTACGGACGGGGTGTGACAGTCTGCGGCCGCACCCTGTCACTTCGGAGGCAGCAGACGGTCTTCCCCCCAGGGCTCAGGTGCCGGCGGTCTCGTACACGTCGGGTCGGATGTCGCCTTGCAGCTCACCGTCGACCACGAGGGGACGACCGTCGACCGCGAGTGAATGGTGATCGACCACGATGGTCACCAGTTCACCGCCGAGGCGACTCGCATTGGGGTTCGGACCGAAGGTGAGCGAAATCGAACCGGCCGCCAGCAGCGCATCGCGCGGGTCGACGTGAGGCGCAAACGACTGTGGTGCCGTGCGGGCAACCGGTGCCAGCGACAAACCGAGACCCACCGAAGCGACACCGAAGCCGTCGATCGAACCGGTCGATCCGAGCAGCGATCGCAACAGGTCGGCATCGCCGGCGCTGCCCGACACATCGGCGATGTGATCGTTTCTGATCGAGAGGGTGAGCGGCGAACGGATGTAGTTGGCCACATCGACGAGCAGGTCTCGCGGCATGGCGATGAGCGTGCCGGTGGTCGTGCCGCCGGCCGGTGCGACCTCGATACGCCCTCCTGGCCACACGGCTACCGGTCTCGACTGGTCGACGATGCCCGTTTCGCTCGTGAGCCGAGCCTCGGCCAGCTGGATCGCGATGTCGGTCCCGAATCCAGATGTGAGCTCGAGCACCGATCCGCTCCGGAAACGCTCGAGGGCGCGTTCGGTCCGACGGACCAGCCCCGAGTGCGGTCGGAGTCGATGCAGTCGGGCGACGTCGAGGCCCCGGGCCACGAGGAGCTTGGGGCCGGTCGGCGTCGGATCGTCGGGGGCCGGCGCCGGCATCGAGGCGATGCCCGGCGACGTGAGGTCGACGACCAGATCGGCGCTGCCGACGAGCCGACCGAGGAGGCTCTCGGACAGCTCACCGCCGGCGGAAACCGACACCGGCGACACGACGCTGGCGGTATCGGCGCCCAAGCGACGAGCGGCCAGGGCGGCCGATTCGCCGACGGCCGGATCGGAGCTCGCATCGAGGAGGATCACGCAGGAGGTACCGGGCGCAACGCCGCACAGGTCGAGCTGGCGGGTGAGGATGTCGATGCTGGTCCAGTCGTTGATCTGGACACAGTATCCGCCAGCGAGGCAGGGCCTACAGCTAGGTTCGATCGGCATGAACCAGCCGCGATCGGCCGACTCGACGTCGGTCTCTCAACCGCTGTGCGATCGAGTCACCTGCCATCGTGAGGCGACGGTGGTCCTCCTCTTCGATCCCCGTCTCACGTCGGCCTGGTTGGGTGACATCGACCTCGAGAGTCGCACGGTGGGCATCGGGTTGTGTCTCGACCATGCCAATCGGGTGACGGTGCCGGCCGGATGGACGCTCACCGACGATCGCAGCGGAACCAACCGGGTGGCGGCCAAGACCAAGAACCAGCCCGAGAAGCGGTCGCGGGCGGGTGGCGCCGACCCCACGAGCGACACGACCGAGGAGCCGATCCGGCTGGCAACGGTGACCTCGATACCCGAGCCGCGCGACGCCGAGCCCGATGCCGAGGCCACAATCGAGGTCGATGGTGAGCCCGACGAGCCCGACGACGAGCATGACGCAGTGGGCGCTCCCTCCGACGACGCCGTCCAGGACGATGGGGACGATGCCGCCGACGAGCCCGACGACGACGACCCCGAGAACGACCCCGACGACGTGGCCGAGCCCACCCTGTGGTCAGAGGACCAGCCCGAGAGTCTGCGCGTCGACTCGAAGACGCCGATGCTCAGTCGGGCCTTTCGCGCCGCCCACATCGACTGACCCTCTGGTCGGCACCGACCCGGACGCCGGCCGTTGATCGCCAAGATCGTCCTGGTTCTCGGTGTCGCCGTCGTCGTCGCGCTCGGGTTTCTCGCCTTCGGTAGCCAGGCGGGTGATCCCGACGAGCCCGAAGCCACCCGGGCCCTCCCCACGCCGACCCCCACACCGATTCCCACGCCCGTTCCGACCCCGACCGCCGCAGTGCCGACGCCCTCGCCGACACCGCCGCCCACGCCGACACCGACGCCGTATCCCGGATGGGTCGACCCGGCGTCGTTCGGGCAGCCCTACGGCACCGCGGTCGACGGGCTGCTCACCTTCCGCGGTTCACCCACCCGGTCGTTCTACGGCTCGGGACCGGTCCCGGCCGCGCCGCAGATCGCCTGGACCTTTCCCAACGGCACGATGTGCTCGACCTCGACGGTGGGACAGGAGACCACGAACTGGTGCGGCACCGGCTGGACCGGGCAACCCGCCGTGTGGGAGCGAGACGGTACGACGCTGGTGGCCTTCGGGGCCTACGACGCCGCCGTCCACTTGCTCGATGCCGAAACCGGCGAGCGCGTCGTCGACGACTTCGTCACCGGCGACATCATCAAGGGATCGGTGACCGTCGACCCCGACGGGTTTCCGCTCGTCTACACGGGATCGCGCGACGACTTCTTCCGGGTGCTGTCCTATGACCGGGGCCGGTTCACCGAGCTGTGGAAGCTGAGTGCCGACGCCGTGAGCCCCGTCCGGTGGAACGACGACTGGGACGGCGCAGCGCTGGTGCTCGACGACTACCTGTTCGAAGGCGGCGAGAACTCCCAGATCCACATCGTGAAACTGAACCGGGACTACGACGTCGACGGCATGGTCACCGTCGACCCCGAGCTGGTGTTCAACGCGCCCGGATGGGACGACGAGCTCATCGGTGCGGTCGGCGGCGACGTCTCGATCGAGAACTCGGTCGCGATCAGCGGCGACACGTTGTGGTTCGCCAACTCCGGCGGCCTGGTGCAGGGTTGGGACATCGGCGGCCTGGCCGATGGCGAGACCCCCGAACGCATCTTTCGGTGGTGGAGCGGCGACGATGTCGACGCCAGCATCGTCATCGACGACGAGGGCATGCTCTACGTCGCCGCGGAGTACGAGCGGGCCCTCCCCCGAGCTCGTCAGGTGGGCCAGCTCGTGAAACTCGACCCGAGCCGCCCCGACGATCCGGTCGTGTGGTCGATCGACGACCGGGGCACCCTTCCCGCCGGATTCTGGGCGACCCCGGCGGTGCTCGACGATCTGGTGGTGGCCTCGACCGACGGGGGGCGGCTGCTCGGCATCGATCGATTCACCGGTGAGATCCGCTGGGAGAAGCGGCTGCCCGGGCCACTGTGGAGCTCCCAGGTCGTGGTCGACGGCGTGCTCCTCCAGGGAGACTGCTCGGGGGTTCTCCATGCCTTCGACCTCTCCGACACCACAGTCGACCCGCCCGAGCTGTGGACGATTCCCCTCGGTGGCTGTATCGAGTCGACCCCCGCGGTGTGGAACGGGGTGATCTACGTGGGCACCCGCGGGGGACAGGTGCACGCCATCGCCGATCCGACCGGATGACTCGCCCGGCGGTCCCCGCGCTCGATGGCGGCTCGGGGCATCGAGCGGGCTAGCTTGTTGGCCATGCCGGTCACCGAAGCCCCATTCCGTCGCGGCGAGAAGGTCATCTCGACCGAGGCCATCGACCACGTGCCCGAGGGCACGAAGGGCAAGGTCATGCTCGTCAACGGGTTCAGTTGGATTCGGTACTGGGTCCACTTCGACGGCGGCACCGACATCGGTTCGATCGACCAGGCCAAGCTGGTTCGAGCCAAGGAGTGGAACGACTTCCTCGCCGAGCGCAAGGCCCGTGCCGACGCTCCCGAGGTGACCGAAGCCGTCGGCGGCGCCGCTGATGCCGAAGCCGGCGGGGGTGGCGCGGCGACCGAGTCGGCAACCGTCAACGGCGTCGCCGTCCCCGGCTTCCTCCTCGAGCGGGCCAAGGCCGCTCGCGCCCGTCTGGGCGGCTGAGCCCAGCCGTTCCCTTTCGTCAGTCGTCTCCGTCGGGGCGGTTCCGCAGGAACGCCTCGAGCTGCGCGGCGAGATCATCACCCGACGGCAACAGCTCGTCGACCTCGTCGTCGACCTGGTTCTCGAGATGCCGGACGTACTCGCGCATGTCGTCGTCGTCGTTCACCGCCGCGTCGACCCGCGCCCGCCAGTCGCTGGCCATCTCCTGCATCTCGTCGTGTCCACCGTCGATACCCGTGACCAGTTCCAGCCTCGACAGCAGCGATCGGGCCGCCTCGGGGTTGGGCGGGCCCGGCACGTAGTGGGGCACCGACACCCGCAACGACACCACGGGCACGCCGTCGCGAGCGAGCCGATCGTGGAGAACACCAACCACCCCGGTCGGACCCTGGTAGCTCGGCGTGCCGAGGCCGAGCCGGGCGGCGAGGTGGCGGTCGGTGGAGCTGGCGACCACGCCCAGAGGCCGGGTGTGGGGGGCCAGGCCCGCCATGGCACCGAGGGTGACGACCATCTCGGCTCCGGCTCGGTGGACGATCTCGGCCAACTGATCGGTGAAGGTCCGCCAGCGAAGATGGGGCTCGACGCCGGCGAGCACCAGCAGGTCGTGGTCGGCGTCGGGCCGTTGGGCGGCCACGGTCGTGTTGGCCGGCCACGTGAGCACCCGGCGTCGATTGCCGTCGAAGTGCACCGTCGGTCGGCGCTGGGTGAAGTCGAAGAACAGCTCGGGGTCGATCTCGGCGAGGGGCGTCGCGCCATGGCGCGTCGCCAGCCGTCGCAACGCCGAGGTGGCTGCCTCGGCGGCGTCGAAGAGCCCCTCGAGACCGAGGACCATGATCGGACGCCGAAGGTCGGGATCGTCGTGCCAGGTGAGGATGTCTTCGTCGGCGTGGGGCATGATCTCGATCGGTGCAGAAGGCGGTGAGCCGAGCGTATCGTCGGGGTGCCCGCCGATACTGGCGGGTACTCTTCGGGGATGTCGCATACATGCCCTCGTTGTTCGCAGCTCGTCGATGAGGAGTACTACGGGCCGTGCGCGTCCTGTCGGGCCGAGCTGCGGGCCACCCTCGGCGGCGAGGCTCGCGACGTCGAAGCCGTCGAATACGAACCGAAGATGAACGTCACGCCCAACGCCGTGGCCTCGAAGGAGTGAGCCGTGCCTGCGATCACCGATGACGAACTACGCGTCAGAACGCATGACTTCCTGGCGTCGGTTCCTCCCGGCGCCGACCAGGTCACGTTCCGGGGCATGCAGTTCGATGCAGGTCTGGCCGTGGTGCAGTTCCCCGAGGGCCGAGGCGGCCTCGGGCTCACGCCGCAGCATCAGGCGGTGGTCGACGCCGAGCTGCGGGGGCACCCGCTCGCCGTGCACTCGCTCGTGGTGAATCCCATCGGCATCGGAATGGGGATGCCCACGGTGCTCACCCACGGCACCGACGAGATGAGCGAGCGCTTCCTGCGACCTTGTTTCACCGGTGAGGAGATCTGGTGTCAGCTGTTCAGCGAGCCGGGCTCCGGCTCCGACGTCGCGGGGCTGTCGACTCGGGCCGAGCTCGACGGCGACGAGTGGATCGTGAACGGGCAGAAGGTGTGGACCACCCTCGCCCACGTGTCGCGATGGGGAATGCTGGTGGCTCGCTCCGACCCCGACCAGCCCAAGCACAAGGGCCTCACCTACTTCGTGATCGACATGCACGCACCGGGTGTCGATGTGCGACCGCTCTACCAGATCACCGGAGATGCCGAGTTCAACGAAGTGTTCATGACCGATGTGCGCATACCCGATGCCATGCGCCTCGGCGAACGAGGCGACGGGTGGAGGGTGGCCATCACCACCCTCATGAACGAACGGGTGGCGCTCGGTGGCGGAGGCGCGCCGAAAGGCGGCGGGGCCATCGCCCTGCTGGTCGACCTCTGGAACAAGAAGAAGCACGAACTGGCCCCCGCCCACGCGGCAGTGATGCGCGAGCGGGTGACCCGGCTCTGGGCCGAGGCCGAGACCCTCCGACTCACGGCCCTTCGGTCTCGCGCCGAGGCCAAGGCCGGCGTGCCCGGACCGGGCGGGTCGATCGGCAAGCTCATGGGCGCCGAGCTCAACCAGGCCATCTTCGAGGCCGCCATCGACCTGCACGGCGCCGACGGCATGGTGTTCGAGGCCGGGTACCCGCTCTCGCGGGCCGACCACGCGTCGATGTACGGTGCCGACACCAAGAAGGCGTTCCTGCGGTCGCGGGCCAATTCCATCGAGGGTGGCACGTCCGAGGTGATGCGCAACATCCTGGGCGAGCGGGTGCTCGGCCTGCCCGGCGACGTTCGGGTCGACAAGGACGTTCCCTGGACCGAGGTTCCCCGCAGCTGAGCGGTTCGTCCGACGGGACTACGCTTCGAGGCATGGAGACCGAGCGTCGGATCGTCGTGGGGATCGAAGGGTCGGGCGGCGCGAAGTCGGCGCTGCGCTGGGCCTTGCGTGAGGCGGAGTTCCGCCATGCCGCAATCGAGGTGGTCACCGCCTACTCGGCCACTCGTGTGCCCATCGCGCCCGATGTGAACTACGTGCCCTTCGATCTGGGCGACATCCGCGACGAGGTCACCCGGCTCCAGGCCGATGTGGTGGCTGAGGTGCTCGCCGAGCTCGACGACTCGGCGGTGGAGATCCGCTACACCGTGGTCGAGGGCCGTCCCGCCGATTCGCTGATCTCGGCGGCGACTGGCGCCGACATGCTGGTGGTCGGCTCTCGGGGCGGAGGCGGCTTCCGTGGGCTGCTGCTGGGCTCGGTGAGCCAGCAGATCGCGCACCATGCGACCTGTCCGGTGGTGATCGTCCGCCCCGATCTGATCCAGCCCGATCCGACCGAGTAACCGACGATGCCGGGCCCGAGGACCCGGCATCGTTGTGGTGTTTCTCGGTCGGGCTCAGCCCGCCGACGGTTGATCAGATGCGTCCGAGGCGACGGCCGCCACCGAGGACCACGGCGCCGGCCGCGGCGAGGGTGAGGCCGACGATGGCCATCACGGCGTTCTCCGAGCCGGTCTCGGGCAGCTCTTGGGCTTCCTCGACGACCTCGGGCTCGGGCGTGGGCGTTTCCTCGGCCGCACCGACACTGATAACGGCAGCCGCCTGTTCGACCTGGCCGGCATCGGCGGCGACGATCGCGAGACCCTCGGCCGGGATGTCGTACTCGATCGTGATCTCGAAGGCGCCGTCGGCGTCGGGCGAGACCGGGGTGAGGGCGGTCAGGTCGCAGTCGTCTGAGCTGAGTAGTGCGACATCGCCGCCCTCGGGGTAGGTGCAGGGCAGCACGAACAGCGCCGGCTGCGTGTACCCCGTGCCGGAGACGCTGACCGCGACGGTGCCAGCAGCATCGACGCTCGTCGGATCGACCGTGATGGCCGGGCCATCCTGGGCCGCCGCCGGGCCGGCAAACGCTGCAACCATCGCCAACCCGAGACCAATGATGAGCAGCTTCGCTCGTGTCATGTCCTGCACTCCTGTGAAGAGGAACTCGTTGATGGGCATCATGATCCATCCTCGACCTGAAGATGGTAAACGATGCCGGAGTTTCATGTGAAATCCTCCCCTGGAGACGAATGGGCAGGCTCACCCATCGCAATGGGCCGTCGGGCCCAGCCACCGCAGGCCGACGTGGAACGGCTAGACCAGTCGTGTGGCTCGACTCCTTTTGGTGTGCTGGGTGCTCGCCGGGCTCGGCGTGACGTGGATGCGGCTGTACCGCAGCGGCCGGCTCTCGATGGCGACGGCCCGGGTCGATGCTGCGGCGGCGCTGGTGGCCGGGACGTTCGTGTGGCTGGTGGTGGTCATTGCCATCTGACTCTCCGTCGGGCTCAGCCGTCGCCGAGTGATCGGCGCAGGAACTCGACCTGGAGCAACAGCAGGTTCTCGGCCACGACCTCCTGGGGTGTCATGTGCGACACTCCGGACAGCGGCAGCACCTCGTGCGGCTTTCCGGCCTCGAGCAGTGCTTGCGAGAGGTGGAGTGTGTGGGCGGCCACCACGTTGTCGTCGGCCAGGCCGTGGATCAGCTGGATCGGCCGTTCGAGGGTGTGGGCTTCGGCGACGAGGCTCGACTGCACGTAGTTCTGCAGCTCGGCGTCGGGATGACCGAGGTAGCGCTCGGTGTAGAAGGTGTCGTAGAGCCGCCAGTCGGTCACGGGGGCGCCGGCGATGGCCGCGTGGAATACGTCGGGTCGACGCAGCACGGCCAGGGCGGCCAGGTAGCCGCCGAAGCTCCAGCCGCGGACACCTACGCGATCGAGATCGAGGAAGGAGAACTGCTGGGCGATCGCGGCCAACCCGTCGACCTGGTCGTCGAGCACGGGCCGGGCGAGGTCGCCGGCGACGGCTCGCTCCCACTCGGTTCCACGACCGGGGGTGCCGCGACCATCGATGATCAGCACGGCGAAGCCCTGGTCGGCGAACCACTGGGGGACCAGGTACGCGTTCTGGGCGGCGATGACCCGCTGGGCGTGGGGGCCACCGTAGGGGTCGAGGAGTACGGGAAGCGCCGTGGTGCCGTCGTGGCGACGGGGGAGTACCAGGGCGCTGTTGAGTCGGCGTTCGCCGAGCTCGAGCTGGATGACATTCGGGACCAGGGCAGGGTCGAGCGCACGGCTGCCGATGACGTGATGGCGCTCGCCCGAACGAACGGTGGTGACGGTGCCCGGGGTGTCGGGGCTCGACGACACGATGACCGTCGTGCCGTCTCGCTCCACGCCACGGTGGACGCCGTGGGTGTCGGTGAGTCGCT
>JAHEJN010000030.1 GCA_024638845.1 Acidimicrobiales bacterium
GGCCTCGACGGCGGAGGTCGGTGAATTCGGCCCGCTCCCGCAGGTCGGCCAGATCAGGGTCGGAGTCGAGCACTTCGGGGTCGGGCAAGCCTCGGTCGACGGCGGCGCCGATCCACTCGAGGGCGGCGTCGGAGTCGCCGAGTCGGGCCAGTGAGCAGGCCACGTTGAACGCAGTGAGTCCGTCGGCACGAGGTGCGATGCGGTACGCGAGGGCGCCGAGCTCGGCGGCAACGGCGTAGCTCTCGACCTGGTGGGCGGCGTGTTGGGCGCTGGTCACCAGGTCGGCGTCGGCGGCAGAACGGGCGACGCCGGCGATCACCCCCAAGATGTCGTCGTCGAGGTCGGCCGCATGCAGGCCGAGGACCACGTGCTGCGCGGCGAGCGGCGACGGCGCCCGCCGGAATGCCTCGGTCAGCGAGTCGGCGCCTCGCGCACCGCCCGACTGCATGACCTCGATCAGGAACGTGGCCGTTGGTGTCGCGTTGCCGAGCGCACGCGACAGCTCGTCGGCATCGGCGGCTCGCCCGTTGCGAGCGAAGTGATCGATCAGCATCGTGCGAACGATGGGCCCGTCTCCGGGATGGTCGACCATGGTCCTGAGCTCTGCCTCGGCTTCGAGGTCGCCCTCGGCGAGGCGCTCGTGGAGGTCGCGGAGCGTGGCCACGCGCTCGACCTGGTGGCCGCGGGCCCGCAACGTACGCCACGCCGTGAACGACTGCGAGGCGAGGAAGCCGAAGAGGATTCCGGCGAAGGGCTCGTTGATCGACAGCAGGAAGAGGGCCACGGCGACACCGAGCACCGCCGACGCCAGGTAGGCCCGTCGACTGCGGGTCATCGGGTCACCCGGTAGCACCTCGGTCAACAGTCGCCCACCGTCGAGGGGCAGCACCGGCACGAGGTTCAGGATGCTCCAGCCGATGTTCATCCACAGCACCGTGGCGAGGCTGAAGGCCCCGAGACCGCGATCGGAGGTGAGCGCCTCGAGATCGGGGCCGGCAACGATCCAGACCGCGGCACCCACCGCGAGACCGGCGGCCGGGCCCGCCAGCGACAACAGGGCCGAGCGCAGTCGGTCGGGGCGGGCGTCGAGGCCCGGGTCGGTGGCACCGCCGAGCCCCATCAGCTGCACCTTCGGCTGTCCCCCCAACGCGAGGGCGACGCCGGCGTGACCCATCTCGTGGACGAGGATGGAACCGACGCCGATGACGGTCCAGACCCCCACCCTCGCCAACGACGGGTCGACGAGGAACCCGATGACGGCCAACACCACGATGAGCGAGGGTCGGATCGTGACCGGCACGGGGCCGATCCGAAACGAGAGCGCGGCCGTGTCCACCCGCTCAACGCTATCGCCGCGGCCAGGTGGCCCGAGGCGAATCAAGCCGCGTCGTGCAACAGCCCGAACACGATCGAGTCGATGAGCGCCTGCCAGCTCGCCTCCACGACGTTCTCGCTCACACCGATCGTCGTCCAGGTCCGACGCCCGTTCGAGCTCTCGATGAGCACCCGGGTGACGGCGGCGGTCCCCTTCTCGGCGGCCAGGACCCGCACCTTGAAGTCCGTGAGCTTGATGCGGTGCACCGTCGGGTACTGATCCCCGATGGCCACCATGAGCGCCTCGTGCAACGCGTCGACGGGACCGTTGCCCTCGCCGGTGGCGATGATGCGCTGACCCCCGACGTGGAGCTTCACTGTCGCCTCGGTCTCCATGTCGACGGCGACGTCGTTCCACGCCCGCGCGCCCGAGCCCGATCGGTGCTCGGTGTGGACCTTGAACGACTCGAGATCGAAGAAGGGCTGCACCCAGCCGGAGGCGCCACGCAAGAGGAGCTCGAGCGATGCGTCGGCGACCTCGAAGTGGTAGCCCTCGTGTTCGAGACGCTTCAGGGTGTCGACAACGGCGCCCACCTGGGCCTTGTCGAGCGCCAGGCCGTATTCGGATGCCTTGAGCTCGATGGTTGCCCGACCCGACAGATCGCCCACGAGATAGCGGGTGCCGTTGCCGACCGCCCCGGGATCGACGTGCTCGTAGCTGTCGGGACGACGAGCCAGGGCCGACGTGTGCAGTCCGGCCTTGTGGGCGAAAGCGGAGGTGCCGACGTAGGGCAGCTGGTGCTGCTGGGGCATGTTCATCAGCTCAGCGATGCTGTGGCTGATGTCGGTGAGTCGTTCGAGGCGACCCGGCGGCAGGGTCTCGATGCCCATCTTCAGGGTGAGGTCGGGCACGAGCTGGGTGATGTCGCAGTTGCCGGTGCGCTCGCCGTACCCGTTCATCGTCACCTGCACGTGCGTCGCCCCGGCAACCACGCCGGCGATGGCATTGGCGGTCGCACATCCGGTGTCGTTCTGGGTGTGCATGCCGATGCGGACGCCGGAGAAGTGCTCCACGATCTCGGCGACGATCGGCCCGACCTCGTGGGGCAATGAACCGCCGTTGGTGTCGCACAACACGAGCGTGTCGACTCCAGAGGTCGCGGCGGCCTCGAGCACGCGCATCGCGAACTCGGGATTGCGCTTGTAGCCGTCGAAGAAGTGCTCGGCGTCGAAGAAGACGTCGAGGCCCTTTCCTTTCAGGAAGGCGACCGACTCCCCCACCATCGCCACGGCCTCGTCGAGGGTCGTACGCAGTGCATGGGTCACGTGGTAGTCCCACGACTTGCCCACGATGCAGGCCACACCTACTCCGGACGCAGCCAGAACCTCCAGGGTCGGGTCCTCGTCGACCCGACCCTTGGGTCGGCGGGTCGATCCGAAGGCGACCAGGCGGGCCGACTCGAGGCGGAGCTCGGTCCGGGCCCGCTCGAAGAACTCGGTGTCCTTGGGGTTGGCCGCGGGATACCCGCCCTCGATGTAGTGCACCCCGAGCTCGTCGAGCTTGCGGGCCACCCGGATCTTGTCGTCGGCATTCACGGCGATGCCCTCGAACTGCACGCCGTCGCGCAGGGTGGTGTCGAAGATCTCGACGGCGGTCGGCCATGACGGATCGTGGTGGGCGGACCGATCGACCGGCTCGACGGCATCGGCGGCCATGTCAGCGTCCACCGGTGAGCTCGTCGACGATGGCCCGACCGATCTCGGTCGTCGACCCCGGGTGATCGGCATAGGCACCACAGGCGGCGCGGATGCGGTCGGCTGCCTCACCCTCACCGAGGTGGTCGAGCATCAGCGCACCGGACAGGATCGCGGCGATGGGGTTGGCCTCGTCCCGGCCGGCGATGTCGGGCGCCGACCCGTGCACCGGCTCGAACATCGACACCCCACCGGGTCGCAGGTTCGCCGAGCTGGCGAGCCCGATGCCCCCCGACACGGCGCCGCCGAGATCGGTGAGGATGTCGCCGAAGAGGTTGTCGGTGACGATCACGTCGTAGCGCTGGGGCTCTTGCACGAAGTAGATGCACGCGGCATCGACGTGGTTGTAGGCGGTGTCGACCCGGGGATACTCCCCTGCCACCTCGTCGAAGGTGCGCGCCCAGAGATCGCCGGAGAACGTGAGCACGTTGGTCTTGTGCACGAGCGTGAGATGACGGCGCGGCCGACCGTCGGCCAGCTCGAACGCGTAGCGCACGCACCGCTCGACCCCGTGGCGGGTGTTCACCGACCCCTGCGTGGCGATCTCATGGGGAGAGCTCTTGCGCAGGAAACCTCCTTCGCCGGCGTAGGTGCCCTCGGTGTTCTCACGGATCACGACGAACTCGTGCGAACCCTCCAACACGAAGGGCCGCTGGTTGATGTAGAGGTCGAGGTCGAAGCGCATCTTGAGCAGCAACCCGCGCTCGATCACGCCCGGCGGCACGTCGGGAGTGCCCACGGCGCCGAGGTAGAGGGCATCGAGCTCACGCCACTCGTCGACGATCTCGTCGGTGAGCACGACCCCATCGCGCAGATAGCGCGCACCGCCGAGGTCGTAGTCGACCGTGTCGAGCTCGACGCCGGTCGCGGCGATCACGTCGAGGCCGACGGCGATCACCTCGGGGCCGATGCCATCGCCGCCGATCACGCCGATGCGATGAGTTGTCACGAGTCCTCCAGAGGGACGGGTTGCTGAACGAACAAAACCGCCCACCAGGGTGGACGGTCGGTGAAGCGCACGGCGGGTCGCCGCGCGCTAACGAATGATGATGATCGCTGCGACGTGCAGGTGGAGAGGGCGCGAGATGCGAACCACGGCGACGATTGTCGCCGGTTCCGGCTCCGAACGTCAACCCGCACGGTGAGGGGCGGCGGCCTCGGTACCCTTTCGCGTATGGCGTCGACCACCCAGCTCTCCCAGGCGGCCTTCGATCGGCTGAAGGCCGAATTCGAAGACCTCACCACCCGCGGCCGCATCGACATCGCCCGCAAGATCGAGACCGCGCGCGAGATGGGCGACCTCTCCGAGAACGGCGACTACCACGCCGCCAAGGAGGAGCAGGGCAAGATGGAGGGGCGCATCATGCACCTCGAGCGCATCCTCGAGAACCACGAGATCGTCGAGGATGCGGGCGACGGAACCGTGAGCGCCGGCTCGGTCGTGTCCATCCTCTACAAGGGCGACACCGAGCCCGAGAGGTTCCTGGTGGGTTCTATCGAGGAGCGTCGCGACGGCATCGACGTCATCTCCCCCGGCTCGCCGCTCGGCGCCGCGCTGCTCGGAAGCTCCGTCAGCGACGATGTGGAGTTCGCGTCACCGACGGGTGCCATGCTCACCGTCAAGGTGGTCGCAATCGGTGAGTGAGACGGGCCCTGGCGGCCTCGCCGCCAGCATCACCGAGCCACCCGATCTGCAACCTGCGGGCCGCGTCGATCTTCCCGGTCGAGGCTCGTTGCCCGTCCGCGACATGGGCCCGGCCGATGCCCCGGTGGTGATGATGCTGCACGGCTGGACGGTCACGGCCGACCTCAACTACTTCGGCCAGTATCCGGCTCTGCGCGACCGCTACCGGGTGATCGCCTTCGACCACGCGGGACACGGCAGCGGGCTGCGCCCGCGACGTCGGGTGAGCGTGAAGAGCCTGGCCGACGACGCCGTTGCGGTGGCCGACGCACTGGACGTGAAGACCTTCGTACCGTTCGGGTATTCCCTGGGTGGCGCCGTGGCCCAGGTGATGGCGCGCCGTCACGCCGATCGCCTCGCCGGCCTCGTGCTCGCGGCAACCATTCCCCGATTCCGGGCGAGCGACCTGCGGTTGTGGCCCGGCATCATGTTCGGCACCGCCACGGCGACCCGCATCGTTCCCGACGCCCTCGTCGACCGAGTGTTCGGGCGCATGCTCGCCCGACGCACCGCGGGTCTGCACCCGTGGGGGGTCGATCAGCTGAAGCACAACGATCCGCGCATCCTGCTCGAGGTGGGTTCGTCGCTGTTCAACCACGACAGCCGCCACTGGCTCCCCGACATCACCGCGCCGGCTGCGGTGGTGATCACCGAGGACGACTCGAAGGTCAGGCCACAGATTCAGCGCTCCCTTGCCGAGCTCATCCCCGGTACCACCCTGCATCCGGTGCCCGGTGAGCACGCCGCCCCGGTCACCGCACCTGCGGAGTTCAACGAGGGTCTGCTCGACGCCCTCGACTCGGTGCACTCGCGTTCAACCGACGGCTGAGGCGGCGGCGGCCACCGGCGGACCGAAGCGGGCACCCGGGTCGGTCGTCATCCGCTCGATCGGCCCCGACACGCTGATGGCGGCCACGACCCGACCCTCGACCACGACCGGCGCGCTGACCGAGGCCACGCCCGCCTCACGCTCGGCCACGCTGACCACGAAGCCGATATCGGGCTCGGTCTCGCCCTGTAGCACCCGTCCACCCGAGCCCTGGTCGAGGGGGAGGACCGCTCCGTTCGGAACGATGGTGCGGAGGCCGTGGGGCGATTCCAGCGACGCCACGCACACGCGGCTGTCACCGTCTCGGACGAACAACTGCACGCTCTCGCCGGTGTCGTCGCGCAGTCGGGCGAGCACCGGCCGGGCGCCATCGATGAGCGGCAGCGACGCCCCCACCCCTCGGGCCAGCGACAGGGCTCGATAGCCGATGGTGAAGCGGCCGTCATCGTCGCGCCGCAGCATGCCGTGCACCTCCAGCGCCGTGGCCAGGCGATGAGCGGTGGCTCGGCTCTGGCCGGTGACCACCACCAACTGGGCCAGAGCCAGCGGCTCGACCTCGACCGCCGCGATGATGGCCATGGCCTTGTCGATGACGCCGACGCCGCTTAGAGTACGTTCCATACCTCGGGATTATTGTCCCAAATAACAAGACGGTCAACGTGAGGCGGCACCGCCATGGGAAAGAAGCCCAGCCAGACGCTCAGCCAGAAGGTGTGGGACGACCACGTCGTGCGCCACGGGCACGGCCAGCCCGATCTGCTGTACATCGACCTGCACCTCGTGCACGAGGTGACCTCGCCACAGGCGTTCGACGGCTTGCGTCTCGGCAGCCGACGGGTTCGGCGCCCCGATCTCACCATCGCCACCGAGGACCACAACATCCCCACGGCGAACATCGACCGGCCCATCGCCGATCCGGTATCGCTCACCCAGGTGAACACCCTTCGCAGCAACTGTGCCGAGTTCGGCATCCGTCTGTTCAGCATGGGTCAGCGAAACAACGGCATCGTGCACGTGATCGGACCCGAGCTCGGCCTCACCCAACCGGGCATGACCGTGGTCTGCGGCGACAGCCACACCTCCACCCACGGGGCGTTCGGCGCGCTCGCTTTCGGCATCGGTACGAGCGAGGTCGAGCACGTGTTGGCCACCCAGACGCTCCCGCAGCCGCCGCAGGAGACCATGTCGATCACCATCACCGGTGAGCTTCCCGCCGGCTCGACCGCCAAGGACGTCGTGCTCGCCGTCCTCGGCGAGGTCGGCACCGGCGGCGGCATCGGTGCCATCGCCGAGTTCCGCGGCCCGGTGATCGAGGCGCTGTCGATGGAAGGCCGCATGACGGTGTGCAACATGGCCATCGAGTTCGGCGCCAAGGCCGGTCTCATTGCTCCCGATGCCACCACGTTCGACTACCTGAGGGATCGCCCCCACGCCCCGTCGGGCCCCGAGTGGGACGCTGCGGTCGAGGCCTGGTCGCGGCTACGCACCGACGACGACGCCGTCTTCGACCGCGAGGTGGTGATCGACGGCTCCACCATCACCCCGCACGTCACCTGGGGTACCAACCCGGGGCAGGTCATCCGCCTCGGCGACACGATCCCGGGCCCCGACGACTTCGACGACCCGGCCGAGAAGGACGCCGCCGCACGAGCGCTCGAGTACATGGGCTTCGCCGCCGGCACACCGATCAACGACATCGCCGTCGACACGGTCTTCATCGGGAGTTGCACCAACAGTCGCATCGAAGACCTCCGGGCCGCGGCCGCGGTGGCCGTAGGTCGTCGGGTCGCCGACGGCGTGCGCACCCTGGTGGTCCCGGGTTCGGGACTGGTCAAGGAGCAAGCGGAACGCGAAGGGCTGCACGACGTCTTCGTCGCGGCCGGGTTCGACTGGCGAGAACCGGGTTGTTCGATGTGTCTGGCCATGAATCCCGACAAGCTCGCGGTCGGTGAGCGCGCCGCGAGCACCAGCAACCGGAACTTCGAGGGGCGGCAGGGTCGAGGAGGACGCACCCACCTCGTCTCCCCCGCCGTGGCCGCCGCCACCGCAATCGCCGGGCACTTCGCCACACCGGAGGATCTCGCATGAGGGCCGTTCGCATCGTGCAGGGAACCGCGGTTCCGCTCGACCGCTCCGACGTCGACACCGATCAGATCATCCCGTCGGACTGGCTCAAGCGCGTCGAACGAACCGGATTCGAGAAGGGGTTGTTCTCGGAATGGCGCGACGAGCCGTCGTTCGTCCTCAACCGCGAGGAGTATGCAGGCGCCAACATCCTCCTCGCCGGCCCCAACTTCGGCACCGGTTCGTCTCGGGAGCACGCCGTCTGGGCCATACAGCAGTACGGCTTCGAGGCGGTGATCTCGTCGCGATTCGGACCGATCTTCAAGAACAACGCCACCAAGAACGGACTGGTTCCGGTCGAAGTGGGCGCCGACATCGCCCAGCGGCTGCTCGAGGCCGTGGCCACCGACCCGAGCATCGAGCTGACCATCGACGTGCAGCGACGCACCCTCGAGGTGCCCGCCCTCGGCGTCGACACGACGTTTCCGCTCGACGAATCGGTGGTGGAGCGTTTCCTCGAGGGACTCGACGACATCGGCATCACGTTGCGCTCCGCCGACGCCATCGACGACTTCGAGTCGAGGCGTCCGGCCTGGCTCCCGTCGACTCCGGCCGGCTGATCGCCGCTCTGGGCCGTTCGGCCCACAGCGGTGTCAATTCGCCATACCGGGAACCGACGGAGAGGTCGGCGTCGTCCGAAGGGTGATGACCACCACGCCGGAGATTCCCGTCATGCGCAAGCTCGCCGTCCTTTCCCTGCTGATCGCTCTGTTCGCCAGCTCGTGTTCGAGCTCGGGCCCCGCCACCATCGGCGCAGGGCCGACTCCGGAGGCGCCCGGCGACGACGACCCGGTGGTCGTGACCGACGATTTCGTCCTGACCGCGTCACTGGTCCCCTTCGATGCGTGCGCGTCGTTCCTCGATCACGTGCACGCCGAAGCCGCCAAGCGAGTGGGCCCGTACGGTATCGACGGCTACGGCGGCGGGCCCGTGATCATGGAGGGCGAAATCGCCATCGACGTCATGAGCGACGAGGCAATGGCCGAGGTCGCGCCCGTGGAGGAACCCGCTTCCCCGCCTCGAGGTGCCCCCGCACCGAGCGCCGACGACGCCGCCTCCAACATCGGACCCGACCAGGCAACGGAAGGGACGGTCTTCTCGGAGACCAACGTGCAGGAGACCGGCGTCGACGAGCCCGACATCGTCAAGACCGACGGCCGCCGGATCGTCACCATCTCCAACAACGTCATCACCGTCGTCGACGTCACCGGCGAACCCACCGAGATCGGCAAGGTCCGCCTCGAAGGCGGCTGGGCCCGGGAGGCCTTTCTTGCCGGAGACAAGCTCGTGCTCATCAGCGACGGTGACGGCGGCTTCGCCGTTCCGTACCCCCTCGAGGACAGCGTGAGCCGCGAGGTCGAGCCGAGCGGCGACGACGATGCCGAGGCCGGATTCGCCCCCGAAGAGACCGAACCCGCTCCGCCCATCGTCGAAGCGCCGTACTTCGAGAACTGGCGCGAGACCACCAAGGTCACCACGATCGACCTGGCCGGCGCACCGACGGTCACCGACGTTCTCGAGATGGAGGGCCGATACCTCTCGGCCCGGGCCGTCGATGGCACCGCACGAGTCGTGTTGACCAGCCGTCCCGACGACCTCCCCTTCCTGTACCCGCAGAACCCCTCGGGCGAGGAGCGGGCGGCCGAGGCCAACCGCGACATCGTGAACGAGAGCACCGTGAACCAGTGGGTACCCGACTTCCAACGTCGCAACGCCGGCGGAACCGTGCTCGACGAGGGTCAGCTCGTGCCCTGCGACCGCATCCACCGCCCCGAGGCCTTCGCCGGTTTCGAGATGCTCACCGTGGTCGGCCTCGACCTGTTGGCCGACGACGTGGTGCCCACCGATGCCACCGGCGTGCTCGCTTCGGGTGAGACGGTCTACGCCAGCACCGAGAGCCTGTACGTCGCCACCAACCGGTGGTTCGACACCTTCCCCGTCGAGGCGGGGGCCGAACGCATCGTGGAAGAGCGCTACACCACCTCGGTGCACAAGTTCTCCCTCACCGACGGCGGCGGCGCCGAATACCAGGCATCGGGTGCCGTCGACGGACACCTGCTCAACCAGTTCTCCCTCGACGAGGCCGACGGCTACCTCCGAGTGGCCACCACCGCCGGTTCGCCGTGGGGCGGCGGACCCGACGCCGAGAGTTTCATCGCCGTGCTCGAACAGAGCGGCGGAGCCTTGACCGAGGTCGGCAAGGTGGGCGGGCTCGGTAAGGGTGAGCGCATCTTCTCGGTGCGCTTCATGGACGATGTCGCCTATGTGGTCACATTCCGTCAGGTCGACCCGTTCTACGTGGTCGACCTCAGCTCCCCCACCGACCCCACGGTGGTCGGCGAGCTCAAGATCCCCGGCTACTCCTCGTACCTGCACCCGATCGGTGACGACCTCGTGCTCGGGGTCGGCCAGGACGCCGACGAGAACGGCCGCACGCTCGGCGCCAAGGTGTCGTTGTTCGACGTCTCGAACCGCGCCGATCCCGTCGAGCTGGCGGTGTGGACCGGAGGCGGCGAGAGCTACACCGACGCCGAGTGGGACCATCGGGCCTTCACCTGGTGGGGACCCGAGAATCTCGCCATCCTGCCGCTCAGCTCCTATGGCGACCAGTTCTTCGGCGCCGTCGTGCTCGAGGTGACCCGCGACGGCATCGTCGAGAGAGGTCGGGTCGACCAGGCCGACGACGCCATTACCGGGGCCACCGAATGTGTGCCGGTCGAGCCGGCACAACGAGCCACGAGCTACGACGACGCCCGCACCGAGCTCGATTACGTGCTCCTCGAGGGCGGCAAGGTCGTGGTCTGTGAACCGGACCAGGCCGTCGGCAATCCGGTCGAGGGCATGTCGTGCGAAGGCCCGATCCTGGTCTCGGAGGCGTTCGACTACTTCGGTATCGGCGAGGACGAGATCATCTCGACCCTGACCGAGCCGGTCCCCGTCGACGGCCATCTGTTCTTCTGCTGGCCCGACTACTACGGCGGAGACCCCGTCGTGCGGACGCTGATCGTCGACGACGACCTGTTCACGATGTCGTACCGGTGGCTCCAATCGAATGACCTCGCCAGCCTCGAGCTGCTCGCCCGGATCGCCATCGACTGACCCGCACCGACCCGATCACGGGGCGAGAGGGCCGACCATGGGCTCTCCCGCCCCGGATTTGGTTTAGGTTTGACCGACATGAAGCGCTGGCTGACACGAGTGTTCGCTCTCGCGGCTGCCCTGGTGGGCGCGTCCTGGTTCAATCAGCGACGCAAACGGCAGGCCTGGGAGGACGAACCCCGGGCGCAGGCCGAATGGCCACGCCTGCAGATGGACACCTCCGACACGAACGGGTCGTCGCCGGTCACGGAGGGCAGCTCGGGGTCATGGATCGATCCGCTGCCTGATGGGAACTGCCCGCCCTCGCACCCGGTGAAGGGCAAGACCCGCTCGGGGATCTTCCACGTCGAGGGCAACATCGCCTACGACCGCACCAACGCCGACCGGTGCTATCTGTCACCCGAGGCGGCCGAAGCCGACGGGTACCGCGCGGCCAAGAGCTGAGGCTCAGCCGGCCATCACCGCATCGGCGTTGACCACGCACGGCGCGGGCTCGCCCGCCAACGCGAGGTTGACCTGCTCGGCCACTTGATCGCCTGCCTTGTGCTGGGCCTCGGCGGTGCTGGCGCCCAGGTGGGGTTGGGCAACCACGTTGTCGAGGGTGAACAGGGGTGAGTCGGTCGTGGGCTCGGTGGCCCACACGTCGAGTCCCGCGCCGGCGATGGTCCCGGCCGAGAGGGCATCGAACAAGGCAGCCTCGTCGATGATGCCACCGCGCGAGACGTTGACCACCCGCAACGACGACTTGGCCTTGGCCAGGAAGTCGGCGCCGATCAAGCCGATGGTCTCGGGCGTCTTGGCGAGGTGAAGGGTGACGAAGTCGCTGGTGCGGGCCAAGGTGTCGAGATCGACCAGCTCGGCGCCGTACTCCGCCGCTCGGTCGGCGCCGATATAGGGATCGTGGGCGACGAGGCGCATGCCGAACGCCCCCGCCCGCTCGGCCACGAGCCCGCCGATGCGACCGAGGCCGATGATGCCCAGGGTCTTGCCGCTCAGCTCGACGCCATTCCACCTCGAGCGTTCCCAACGGCCCTGCACCAACGCGGCGTGAGCCTGCGGGACGTTGCGGGCAACGGCCAACAACAACGCCATCGTCTGCTCGGCGGCCGACACCACATTCGAGTGCGGAGCGTTGGCCACCAACACGCCTGCAGCAGTCGCCGCGGCCACGTCGACGTTGTCGAGGCCCACACCGGCTCGTCCGACGACCCGGAGGTCGGAGGCTGCGGCGATGACCTCGGCGGTCACCTTGGTGGCCGAGCGGATGACCAGTGCCGCTGCGCCCGGGATCGCCGACAGCAACTCGTCGGGCGACAGACCCGTCTGCACGTCGACGTCGTGGCCGGCATCACGCAGACGCTGAAGACCGGACTCGGCAATCTCTTCGGTGACCAGGATGCGACTCATCCGTGCAGGATGGCGTGACGATCGCCCATCCGAAACCTTCGATCGCCCGACATCGGCCGAATCCGATCCCGCATTCGTCTCCTCGCCTCGCGTCGGCGACAATCCAGGAGTGACCGCCCATGGCGAACGGGCCTGGCCCGACGTCGATGCCGCCGCCGAGACCCTGCTCGTGCCCCTCGGCTCGACCGAGCAGCACGGCCCGCATCTCCCGTTCGACACCGACAGCCGCATCGCGGTTGCCGTCGCGCTCGCCGCGGCCGACCGCGTCGACCATGTCGTCGTCGCTCCCTGCGTCGACTACGGCTCGAGCGGCGAACACCAGGCGTTCGCCGGCACGCTCTCCATCGGCGGCGAAGCCCTCGCGATGGTGCTCGTCGAGCTCGGTCGCTCGGCGCTGCCGCCGTTTGCCCGCATGGTGTTCGTCAACGGCCACGGCGGCAATGCGCAGGCGGTTCAGGCCGCGGTCGAGCTGCTCCTGTCCGAAGGCCGACCGGTGGCCGCATGGCAGCCGGACCTCCCCGCGGTCGAACCTTGCGACGCCCACGCCGGCCACACCGAGACCTCGCTCCTCCTCGCCCTTGCTCCCGATGTGGTGCACATCGATCGCGCCGAGGTCGGCAACACCGAACCCCTCGCCGAGCTCGCGTCGCGCCTCACCGCCGACGGAGTGGTCGCCGTTGCAGCCAACGGGGTCCTCGGTGATCCGCGTGGTGCGAGCGCCGACCACGGGAGGCGACTCTTCGACCATCTGGTCGACTCGTTGGTCGCGCTTCTCAGCTGAGACCGTTTCGCCCGTCCTTCCCGAGTCGGCTTGACTGGAGTTGCTCCGCCCGACGACATGCGACACAGGGGTGCACGGTGAAGACGAAGGCTGCGATCTTGTGGGAGACCAAGACCCCGTGGAGCGTCGAGGAGATCGAGCTGGATGCCCCACGCGCGCGGGAGGTCCTGGTGAAGATGGCCGCCGCCGGCCTGTGCCACTCCGACGAACACGTCCTCGTCGGCGATCTCTCCGCTCCGCTGCCGATCGTCGGCGGTCACGAAGGTGCAGGAGTGGTGGTCGAAATGGGCCCGGGCGTTACGTCGCTCGAGGTCGGCGATCACGTGTCGAGCAGCTACATCCCCTCGTGCGGTCGTTGCCGGTGGTGTTCCAGCGGCCAACAGAACCTGTGCGATCTCGGCGCCCAGCTCCTCGAGCCCGGCATGATGCCCGACTCGTCGTTCCGCCACCATGCGTCCAACGGGGCCGACCTCAGCCCCATGCTCAAGCTCGGCACCTTCGCCGAGTACATCGTCGCATCGGAGGACTCGCTGGTGAAGGTCGACGCCCACCACGACCTGAAGGCGATCGCGCTGCTCAGTTGCGGGGTGGCCACGGGCTACGGCTCGGCGGTACACCGAGCAGACGTGCAGGTGGGAGACGTGGTGGTCGTGGCGGGGATCGGGGGCATCGGCGCGGGCGCCGTGCAAGGCGCGAGGTTGGCCGGCGCGACGCGCATCATCGCCGTCGATCCCCTCGAGAACAAACGGGAGCTGGCCATGGAGTTCGGCGCCACCCACACGGCGGCCAGCCTCGAGACCGCAGCGCCACTGGCCATGGAGACGACCAACGGCCAGGGAGCCGACAAGGTGATTCTCACCGCCGGGGTCGTCACCGGTGACCTCATTGCGCCGGCCATGGCCCTCGTACGGAAGGGAGGCACGTGCGTCGTCACCGGGTTGGGACCCGAGACCGCAACGCAGGCCACGTTGTCGCTGGTCGACCTCACGCTGTCGAACAAGGAGATCAAGGGCACGTTGTTCGGCTCGGGGAATCCTCGTGCCGACATCCCGCACCTCGCCACCCTCTACGGGAACGGCCAGCTGATGGTCGACGAGATGATCACCCGCACCTACACGCTCGACGAGATCAACGACGGCTACCAGGACATGCGCGACGGCGAGAACATCCGCGGCGTCATCGTGTTCGACTGAGAACGCCCGTGCCCGTCGCCCTCGTCACCGGAGCAGCCCGCGGCATCGGCGCCGCCGTTGCCGCCGCGCTGCACGCCGACGGATGGCAGCTGGTCCTCGTCGACATCTGTGCCGACGATCCGCACGTGCCGTATCCGCTCGCCACCCCCGACGATCTGGCGTCGGTGGCCGCCGCCACCGGACAATCGGCCACCGTGATGGCCGACGTACGCGACGTCGACGGTCTCCGAGCAGCGGTCGACCTGGCCGAGGAACGCTACGGACGACTCGACGCCGCGGTCGCGGCCGCCGGTGTGGTCATCGGCGGAGAGCCCGCCTGGGAGATGTCGGGGGAATCCTGGAGAACCGTGCTCGACATCGATCTGGGTGGCGTCCAGAATCTGGTGACCGTCGCCATCCCTGCGATCCTGCGGCACACTCACGGCGATGGCCGCTTCGTGGCCATCGCCTCGACTGCGGCGACCACGGGGATGCCCCGGCTGGCCGCCTACAACGCCGCCAAGGCCGGCGTGTTGGGCCTGATCCGTGGTCTTGCCGCTGATCTCGGCGCCTCGGGAGTGACGGCCAATGCGGTGTGCCCGGGTTCCACCGACACCGACGTCCTCGCGGCGAGCGCGGAAGTCTACGGCCTTCATTCGAGCGACGACTTCGCCGGTCACCAGTCACTCGGCCGACTTCTGCGCCCCGAGGAGATCGCCGCGGCGGTGGCGTGGCTCTGCTCCCCTGCCGCCTCGGCCGTCACCGGCGCCGCGATACCTGTCGACGGGGGAATGAGCGCTACCTAGCAGCGCGCACCAGACGACGCTGCTCGGCGTGGTCGTACTCGACGGTTCCATCGCTGCGCACCACGCCGTCGGAGCAGCGGGTCTCGACCCGGCCCCCGTCGAACTGCTCGTCGTACAACGCGCGATAGGCGCCGCCGAGAGCCAGGAGCTCGGCGTGTGAGCCGCTCTCGACGATCTGGCCCCGATCGACCACGTGGATCGTGTCTGCCGCCTGGATGGTCGACAGTCGGTGGGCGACGGCCAGAGTCGTGCGCCCCGAGACGAGCTCGCCGAGGGCCCGCTGGATGCGTCGCTCCGACGTCGTGTCGAGCGCAGAGGTCGCCTCGTCGAGCACCAGCACCCGAGGATCGGCCAACAACACCCTGGCGATGGCTATGCGCTGGCGCTCACCACCGGACAGTCGCGTCCCGCGTTCGCCGACAACCGTGTCGTACCCGTCGACGAACTCGAGGATCCGGTCGTGGATAGCCGCCCTCCGGGCCGCTTCGACGATGTCGTCGATCGTGGCGTCGCTCCGTCCGTACGCGATGTTGGCACGGAGGCTCCCGGCGAACAGATAGCTCTCCTGGGTCACGAAACCGACGCTGTTGGCCAGCGACGAGAAGCTGAGATCTCGGAGATCGTGACCGTCGATGGTCACCGACCCCTCTCGAGGGTCATAGAGCCGGGCGACCAGCTGCAACACCGTGGACTTGCCCGCTCCCGAGGGCCCGACCAGGGCTATGAGCTGCCCGGGCTCGGCGGTGAAGTCGATACCGTCGAGCGCAGCCACGTCGGCTTCGGGATAGGCGAAGCGCACGTTCTCGAACGCCACCACGCCGGTGATCGTGCGGCGATCGAGCTCGATCGCCGACCGCTCCTCGACGATCTCGGGTTCGACGTCGAGATAGGCGAAGATACGACCGAAGAGCGCCTTGGCCGAGCTGAGCTCCACGATCGTCTCGAGCATGCGGGCCACCGGGAAGAACAGCCGGGACTGGAGCGTGGTGAAGGCCACGACCGTGCCGGCGCTGATGTCGGCGCCACCGTCGATGGCGAAACCCGCCGCCAGATAGACCACCACCGGTGTGATGCCGAGAAACGTCTGCACCATCGTGAAGAACGTCTGGCCGATCACCTGCTGGCGCTGCGATGCCTCGGCCAGCTGTGCGCTCGCGTCCTGGAACCGATCGATCTCGCGCTGCTGCTGACCGAAGAGCTTCGCCAGGGTGATGCCCGACACCGAGAGTGTCTCCTGGGTGATCACCGACATCGCGGCCGTGTGTTGCTGGGCCTCACGGGTGTACTGCTTGCGGCGGGCGCCCACCCACCGGGTGGCAAGGACGAACAGGGGTACGACCAGCAGGGTCACGATCGTGAGCTGCCACGAGAGGATGAGCATGGCGACGACGGCGCTGGCGAAGGTGATCGCGTTCGACAGGATCGACGACAGGGTGGTCGTGACGGCGTTCTGGGCGTTCGAGACATCACTCGACAGCCGGCTCTGGAGATCCCCGGTCCGGGCACCGGAGAAGAACGAGAGCGACTGGGACTGGAGGTGCACATACAGTCGATCGCGGAGATCGCGCAGAACGGTCTGACCCAGCCGGTTCGTCTCGATCGTCTGCAGCACACCCAGCCCGCCCGACACCAGCGCGATGGTCACCATGGCCACGACGAGTCCGACGAGCAGGCCGAGCCGCACCCCGTCGGCGCCGAACAAGGCTCGATCGAACACCGCCTGAACGAGCAGCGGATTGGCGATTCCGATGACCGACGAGGTGACCACCACCACCACCACGTAGATCACCCGACGGCGATGGGGGTGGAACAGCGCCGCTATCCGTTTCCAGGAAACTTCGTTCGCTTCGACCATCGGGCCAGCATGTCAGAACGACTCGGCTCCCCGGCAGGACCGCATGCCTGTCACCGCATGAGTGCCAGCAAGGTTTCGGGGATCTTCGACGGTGACACCAGCTCGACATAGCGCCCGCCGCCGACGCGGGCGAGCTCGGCCGCCTCGGGTGGCGAGTCGGGCGGGGCGATCACGTGCAACTCGTCGAGCAGGCGCGCCGCGGCGACGGGATCGCCGCCCACGGTGGCGTTGCCGTCGGACAGCAGCACCGCCACCTTGCGACTCGATCTCGAGCGATTCAACTGATCGATCGCCGCATGCACTCCCAGTTCGAGATTGGTGGTGCCGAATCCCCGTAGCGACAGGACGTCGTCGATCACGTCGTCTACCGGCCGCGCTTCGTTCTGACCCTTGACGATCACCGCGTCACGAGCGATGGCGACGACGCTGTAGTCGTCGGGCGCGCGAAGCGCGATGACTGCCGCTGCGAGCGCGGCGGCAGCCAGGCGGTCGCCGCCCATCGAGCCGCTCCAGTCGACGATGAGACACAAGGCGTGATCCGAGCGCGCCCACGAACGGGCGGTGAGATCGTCGAGATCGGTGGCGGTACCTCGGCCGCGGGCTTCGGCCACGGCGAGCAACGAGGAATCGAGGTCGAGGTCGGCGCCCTCGCTCCAGGGTTCGCGGCGGAGTCGATCGACGCCGCGGCGGCGCCCGTTCCCCCTTCGAGCCAGATCGAGCACCACCCGCCCGGCCAATCGGCGAGCGAGGTCGCGTAGGGCGCGATCGGAGGAGCCATGGGCGGCGACCAGCGTGATGAGCGCCTCGTCGGGATCTTCGGCGAAGGCCTGCGACCAGGCATCGAGGTCGAGCATCCCCGCCTCGGGTGAGAGCTCGTTGAACGCAGGCTGCTGCATCAGCTGCGGTCTCGGCACCGTTCGCTGGCGGGCCTCGGCGACGGCCTGTTGGGCATCGGCGCCTTCGAGGATCTCGCCGTCATCGAGGGAGTTGCCCCGCGGCGGTTGGCCTACGGGGTCGGCGCTTTTCCCGAAGGGGGCGCCTTGCCCGAATCGGCACCTGCCTCGGCGATGCGCTCGGCGAAGGCGGCCCGCCACAGCTCCTCGACGACCTCGTCGGCCGAGCGGCCCGATCCCTCGTACAGACGGATGCGACCCGACAACGCGGTCTTGGCGGCGTCGAGGGAGACGGCCAGGTCGTCGACATCGGTCGATCGGAGGGCGGCCAGTTGCTGGGTGACGAGCTCCATGTCGATCGCACCGCGAACCGACGATCCGACGCGGATGTCGGCATGCGACCGCGTGCTGCGGGCGAGGGCAACCGTGAGCCGGGTCCGTTCTGCCTCGACCGGTTCACCTTCGGCCTGATGCACGGCGGCCGCCACGATGTCGACTTCGTCGACGTCGGTCTGGTAGCCCATCTCGACGCGACAGGTCCGGTCGTAGATCGCGGCCGAGATCCGACCGGTTCCGACCGCGTCGAAGGGATTCATGGCCGCAACCATGCGAAAGCCGTGCTCAGCGGGGAAGATGCCGACGCGCGGCACGTGTACTTCGCGCTCGGCCATGACGGTGACGAGCACGTTGAGGGTCTCCTCGGGTACCCGGTTGATCTCCTCGACGTACAGGAGCGATCCGGCGCGAAGCGCGGTCAGGAGCGGTCCGTCGACGAACGTGTCGGCGCTGTACCCGCGTTCGAGCACCTGGGCGGGGTCGTGTGATCCGAGCAACCGGGCCGGGGTGAGCTCGGCGTTGCCCTCGACGAAGACGAACTCGGTCCCGATCACCGAAGCCACGCTGCGCAGGAGCGTCGACTTCCCGGTGCCGGGCGGGCCTTCGAGCAGCACGTTGCGCCCCGCGGCGAGGGCGGCGAGCACCAGCTCGGTCTCGCGTCGGCGACCGACCACCGCGGTTTCGACCGTTGCCAGCGCCGACGGTGCGAGGTTCATCGCGGTGACCATAGATGCTGGCCTCAGCCGACGACGAACAGCGAGCTCGGCCTCGCGGTAGTTTCGTCCGAGCCACTGCGTGTCGACCCGACGAATGACCTCATGACCGACCCCGACGAAACCGAGCCCGAGAAGTCCGGGCCCGGTGCTCACGACCCGACCGAGCCCCTCGACGACACCACTCCGCTTCCGTCCCCAGAGCCGACCGCGGCCCGCGAAGAACCCGACCCCGACCGAGTCGATCAGGCCGAGGTGCTGCGCTTCATGGCTCGGCGGTTGCTCATCTGGGGGGTGCCGTTGGTCCTCATCGGCGTCCTGCTCGTCGCCCTCGGTCTGCCGGTCTGGATCATCGTCGTCGCCCTGCTGGCCGCGCTGGCGATCGTGGTGTTCGAGCTCGACCTCTAGGTCAGGTGTTGTCGGGCGAGGGAGCGCTCACGGTCACCCTTTCGGCCTCGGCTCGCCGGTCGGGGCGGGCCGCGACCTGCTCCTTCGCTCGGGTGATGCTGTCGTTCAGCGGAGCTCGCACCCTGTTCTTCTCCGCGTACATGAGCGTGTCGGCGGTCTTGAACAGCTCGGCGATGGATACCCCGTCGACCGGCGACCAGGCCGTTCCCACGCTGGCCGTGACGCGGACATCGGCCGCCGACGAGAACCTGACCGGGATCTCCAGCGCCGCTCGCACACGCACGGCCAGCGCCTCGAGCTCCGAACGTCGGTGCACGACCGGGACGAGCACGGCGAATTCGTCGCCACCGACGCGCACGGCCAGTTCGCCGCGTCGGGTGATCTCGAGCAGGCGACGAGCGACCTCCACCAGTACCCGGTCACCCAAGGCGTGGCCACCCGTGTCGTTCACCGCCTTGAAGCGGTTCAGGTCGATCAACACGAGCCCGACGTGGCCGCCCTGTCGTAGCGCGCTGGCGATGGCGGCACCGCCGCGTTCATTGAGCGCAGATCGGTTCGCCAACCCGGTGAGGGGATCGATCATGGCAACCCGGCGCTGGGTCTCGGTCTCGCCCCAGCTCTGGCGCAACAGCCCCCGGGCCAGCGCAAGACCCAATCCCCAGGCCAGCAGCACGCTGCCGACGATGATCGCGATCGACCCGATCGGATACCGCGACCCGAGGGCCGCGACATCAGGGTCGGCAACGGTGGCGGTGAGTATCGCTACCGGCTGGGACACCAGAGGCGGCCGAATCGGGAGCCGGTAGGTGACCCACGTGATGCTCGTCTCGTCCGAGCGTGCCATGGTCGCGGTCGGTGAGGTGAACCCAGCGTCGACGGCTTCGAGGCCGACGGCTTCACCCCATGTCCAGATCGGTGTTCCGTCGGCGTCGGTCAGCATCGCGCCGACGAGACTCGAGCGCGCACCGAAGGACGTCGGCACGATGCGATCGAGATCGCCGACCGCACCCGGCGCCAGCGGACCCTGGAAGTCGTCGGCGTTCAGGACCGACCAGAGATCGTGCTCGATGTCGCCTTGGCGAACGGTGGCGGCCGCGTCGAGTCCGCTGCTTCGCGCCGAACCGGTGGCGACGAACCCGATCACGACGCTGAGTGCGCCCGCACACACGACCATGAGCACGAAGAACGTCAAGAGCTTGGCTCGGGACGCCCGGCTCGGGCGGCGCTGGTTCGCGGTCACGGGTGGAGTATCGCGTTCTCCCCTCGCTCGAGCCGGGTATGTTCCCGAAGTACCCGGGGTCGATGAGTCGATCGGCCCAGAGACCCTTGCCTTCGGGGATCGCGGAGAGTCTTCGCGTCGCCCGGATCGCTCCGCTACGCTGCCCAGGTCCTCGTCTCGGGAGAAGAAGTGGCCAAGAACGACATCGACGCACACCTGGCGGCCAATCCGCTCTTCCAGGGCCTGTCGAAGAAGGAACTGCGCACCGTCTCGCAGCTCATGACCGAGATCACGGTGGCGGCCGGCACCACGCTCATCGAACAGGACACCGTCGGTCGCGAGTGCATGATCATCGTCGACGGTGTCGCAGTCGTCCGCCGCAACGGCCGCAAGATCGCCACTCTCGGGGCCGGCGACATCATGGGTGAGCTGTCGATCCTGTCGGGCCTGCCCCGCACCGCCACCGTCGTGGCCCAGACCGACCTGGTCGTCGAATCCCTCAATCGTCGAGAGCTCATGTCGCTGCTCGACGACAGCCCCCTCATCGCGAAGAAGATCCTGTTGCACGCAATCACGTCGCTGCATGATCTCGCCACGAGCCACGTGTCCTGACACCACCCCGCCGTCACTGCGGTTGTCGCCCCCTCAGAAGCGCAATAGGGTTCCATCTCTCATGCCATTGTCCGTACTACTGATCGCCGCCGCCGTCGTTGCGCTCACCACGTTGTTGCTGTTGCGCGTCTCGGGCGCCGGCCGTGAGCTGTTCGGCCGTGACTCCTGGATGCTCGGCTCGCGTCACGACAACGACGGATTCTTGCGAGACGCCCGGGCCTTCATCGAAGACCACGCGTTCTGGTCACTCGACCCCGAAGCCGAACGCGACTTCTGGCACGAGGTTCCCGACGACGAGGACGACGACGGCGAGTCCGGTATCGCCGCTGCCTCCGGCGACTGAGCAATCACCCGTCAGGGGCGATTCATCGACGAATGATCCACAGCTGAGCGCCCGGATTGGCAGCGGCGGCCGGTATCGCTCCGAGGTAGCGTCGGCGATCGCGGGCATGGAGCCACGACGTGAACAACGTGACGGCGAAGGCGTCGTTGAACTGGAGAAACGCTCGGAGCAGATAGGCCTCAGACCACGCCCTGCGCTCCTCGACCCACTTCCGCGGGTACTCGAATCCGTCGAAGACATCGTGCACGTGCACCGAAACGCCGGGAGCCAAGCGCGGCAACACCTCGAACACGAGGTGATTCACGTCGGCACCGGCGCGCACGACGTGGGTCGAGTCGATGAACAACACATCACCCGCCTCGAGTTGCTCGAAGACGGCAGAGGCCGTGTCCTGCACCGCCTCCCTACGGAGCGAGAAGTCGGCCGGAACCTCGCCGGCGAGAGCTTCGAGCAACCGTGACGGATGGGGATCGATGCACACGATCTCGGTGTGGTCCAAGAAGCGGTCGCGCACGTCGAGGGCGACCGCCGTCGACCAACCCGAACCGACCTCGACATAGCGACGGGGGGACAGATGGCGCAACATGGCCCCCAACACCACGGCGTCGCCGACGACGTAGGGCCGGTTGTCGGCGCGGTATCGAGTGGCGGGGGACGACGACGGATCGGCGAAGGGCAGGGACGCGGCCAACCCACCGAGCTCGTCGAGCAGCGACCACTGCTCGGCCTCGCGCAGGTCGATGCCTGGCGCCTTCTCCAATGGGCTCCAGATGCTGTCGGCGCGGCGGGCGATGTCGGCCAGGTCTGGGTACGGCGAGTAGTAGTGACCGGGTCGGGTCCGTGCAAGGTACCCAGCCCGGCGGACCGGCGTCGGCAGGTGGGCGTAGAGCTGTTCGATCCATTCAGGAACCGGCACGGGCCGAACCGTAGCCACCGGGCACCGGCCTCGCTCCCGTGAGTTCTACACTTGTTCGCTGCCGGCCATCAGCCGGACCCTTCTCCCCGATGATGCCATGACCAACTCCGAGATGATCGTGCTGTTCGCGCTGGCGATGCTGGCCCTCGCGTTGGTGGCGATCGCCGTCGATTGGGTCGGCAAGCCGATCCACCGACGGTTCATTCCCAAGATCTACCGCTACCCCGAAGAGCTCGCCCCACCGCCCGATCCGAGCCTGACCCAGTGGTCCGACGACACCTTTCGCATTCCCGAGAATCCGCCTGACGATGCCCCCATCGAGTACGCCGACGGTTCGACGGAATGGACCGATGCCGTTCTGGTGATTCCGGAGATCACCGACGCCACCGCAAATACCCCGCCCCTGTTCGCGGAGATCCCCGACCAAGCCACCGAAGAAGATCAGGCCGTCGAAGAAGAGGCACCAGAAGCCGAGTCGGCGGGGCCGGAACCGCAATCGGACGCTGTCGATTCCGAGCTCGGCGAGGCGGCCGAGCCGGTCGATCCACCCGACCTTCCCCCCCGGAGCACCGGATGGCGCCCCGGCCAGTACGTGTTCAACCGCACGCGAAGCGGCAACGAACCCTCACCCAACGCGATACGCCGCCGGTTCTGGAAGAACGTCGGTGTCAGCGATCACGTCGTCGCCTTCGGAGCCCTGAATGCCGAACGACTGGCCGCCGGCCAGCCACCCATGCGGCGCAACGCCCGCACCGGAGCCATGGAGACCATGACGTTGCGGGTCACCGACTACCGCCGAGCATCGGGCCGTGCTCCGTCGCCGACGTGGAACGACAACGCAGTCGATCCCTACGCCGTCTCATGAGCGACGCCTCCGACATCGATCTCGCGGCTCGCTTCGCCGAATCGGGCCACGACGTGCTCGATGTCGACGGTCAGGACGTCCAGCTGTTGCTCACGCTCACAGTGGATCCCGGCGACGTGCTCGAGATCACCAGACTCACCGCGAGCCGCCAACGCCCCCAGGCGCTGCGGCTGGCGGTCCACGCCGGACAGCTGATCGTGTCGTCGACCTCCGCCGACGAGGTCGCTCTGTGGACCACGACGGCCCCGCGCAAGGCTCGTGCACGCGTCGACGCCTCGGAGCCCACGTCGCTCGACATCTGGAACTCCTGGCGCTTCGGTGGTCTGGAGCATGCCTGGATCGGCAACGCCGGAATGGTTGTCCACTCCGTAGGCGACCGGCACACCCTCCAGTGCAGTGACGGCATCGGCCCGGTCGACTTCACGGATCTGGTCGTGACCGTGCAGGTCATCGGTTCTTGATCGTTCGGGGTCGCTCAGCGGACGGCGATGATCGCCACCCAGTCGTCGTCGACGATCACGCCGCTGAGAGCATCGGATGCGGCCACGAGGAAATCGACCGCAGTCAACGGATCGTCTCCGTCGGGCACGATGAAGGTGAGGCCGCGTTTGGGGTGGTCCTGTTCGACCTCCCAGCCCTCGGGCACCATCACATTCGCCTGACTCAGCTTCGTTTCGGCGTCGTGGCGTTGGGCATGCGTGATGCCCGCACGTACGGGCGATCGCCGGCCGCGACGGTTGATCGAGGTGGGTACCCACGTTGCGGTCGGGATCCGGGGACCACGTCCGGAGAAGACCGAAGGGCGCCGGTCGAGAGCAGCCATGAGATCGGCGTCGAGATCAGGCCGGATGTTGATCCATCGTCGCCCGTCGGCTCGTCGCAGCATCTCCTGCATGTGTTCGACGACGCGGTCGGGTTCGTCGCGCCGGAACGGCAGGGGGAAGTAGTCGATTCCCATCGACCTCAATGTACCGAGCGACGTCTCGCCGATCGGCGTCGGTCACCTGAGGTCGGGCCGGCGGTCTCCACCTCGGTGGCTTCGACACGGGAGTGATCTCCAGCCGCCACCGGTGGCCGCCGCCAGCACACCGCGGGTCCATCGAGACGGTAGTCTCGCCCACGAGGTGGAGAACGAAATGGGCCGACGATTGACCCGGACGAGTAGAGGTGGAGTGGCGGGCCTGTTGTTCGCTGCGGCCATGGCGTCGACGGGCCCTGCGGCCGCGCAACAGATCGGCCTCGATGCCGACAGCGGAGCGATCTGCGTGCTCGACGCCGGTGCAATCGATGTCGAATCGGGAAGCTCGGGTCAGGGCATCGAGATCGGCGGCCTCATCTGGCGGGTGTCCTACCGAGAGCAGCGAGTGACCGCTCTCGACCCCAACTCGCTCGAACCGGTGATCGACAAGGAGCTCGGGCAGACCACCGCGGCAGTCCTGACTCCGCTGTCCGACGTCGGCGGGCTCGTTGCCGTGTCGATCTCGGGGCCGGGCCAGGGTGCCGTGCAGTTCCTCGAATCCCAGACGGGGAACGCAGTGGCCACGATCGGTCTCGGTGCCGCGCCCGCGGCACAGCGCGATGCGTTCCAGCTCGTCACCGGCGTGGTCGCCATCGGAGATCTGGCCTACGTGGCCAGCGGTGAGCACCTCACCGTGATCGACATCGATGCGCTCGGTGCCCTCGGTGACGAGCGCGCCGTGGTCGAACGGATCCGCGTCGATCATCCCATCGCCGAGCTCGGCGTGGTCGACGACACCCTCGTGTTGCGCGAATTGATGAGCGACCGTGTCTGGTCGCTCGGCGTCTCGGCCGTCGAACCCTACGACGGACCAGTGCCGTGGTCATCGGTTCAGGTCGAAACCGATCGCTTCTCGATCAGCGGGGGCGACCTCGTCCACCTCGGTGAGCCCGGTGTCGACGACATCGACATCTCCGTCATCGGTCGGCCCACCTCGATCGCCGCCACTGCCGCTTCGTTGTGGGCGTCCTCGCGGTCCGACGACTCCTGGTTCGTCTCTCTCGTCGATCCCGCGACGAGCTCGGTGACCGCCACCGTGAACGTCGATGGTCCGATCTGGTGGTTGTGGGCGACTTCCGACACCCTCTTCGTCGAAACCCCTGACCAAGCGTTCGCGCTCACGGCCTCGCGCTGTCGCCCATGACCGGACCAGATCGGCTTGCCGGGCTCGGCGACGGACCCGGCGACCCTCGTCCGCCTGCCGACGCCGCCACCGTCATCGTCGCCCGCGATACCGACGAGGGCATCGCCGTGCTCATGACCCGCCGCAACTCGGCCACCGCCTTCGGCGGCATGTGGGTGTTCCCCGGCGGCAAGGTCGACCCGTCCGATCACTCACCGCATGCGCCAGACGACCTCCTGCTCGCCAGCCGAGCAGCGGCTGTGCGCGAGGCGAAGGAAGAGGCCGACCTCGACCTCGTAGCCGACGCCCTCGTGCCCTACTCGCACTGGACACCCCCAGTCGAGGCTGCCCGTCGGTTCCTGACCTGGTTCTTCGTAGGCCCCGCTCCTGGGGGAGTCGCCGGAGAAGTGACCATCGACGACGGCGAGATCACCGATCACGCCTGGCTCGCGCCCCACCGCGCCCTCGAGCGGCACGCCGCCGTCGACATCGAGCTCGCTCCCCCGACCTTCGTCACGCTGCACCACCTCGCAGAGTTCGCCACGGTCGCCGAGCTCCTGGATCACGCGTCGACCAACGAACCGAAGCGGTATCGAACCGTTCTGGCCCGAGGAAACGGATTCAGGGCCCTGCTGTGGGAGGGCGATGTGGCCCATGACACCGGCGACCTCCGGGCCGACGGTCCGCGACACCGGGTGGAGATGTCGGTCGACGGATGGAAGCTACTGGTCGATCATCCATGACCGCGCTGATCACCATCGACCCGGCGATCGGGCTCGACGACGTAGCCGTCGGCGAGCGGCTGCGAGCCGGCCGCACGAACCAGGTACCCGACGCCCCCGTCCGCACCATCGGCGAGATCATCCGGGCCAATCTCCTGACTCCGGTCAATGCGATCATGGTCACGCTCTTCGTGCTGATCCTGGTGGCCGGCTATCCCAAGGACGGCCTGTTCATCGGCGTCGTGGTGTCGAATGCGGTCATCGGTGTCGCGCAGGAGCTACGGGCCAAGCGTGAGCTCGATCGGCTCGCCCTCCTGAGCGCGCCGCGAGCCCGGGTCGTGCGAAACGGGTCGGTGTCGGAGATCGGCGTGAGCGGTGTAGTGGCCGACGAGGTGCTCGACGTCGCCCCGGGCGACCAGATCGTGGTCGACGGCACGGTTCTCACCTCGATCGGCCTCGAGCTCGACGAATCGTTGCTCACCGGCGAGATCGATCCCGTGCCCAAGGGCCCGGGTACCGAAGTGCTCTCGGGAAGCTTCGTCGCGGCCGGTTCGGGGCGCTACCAGGCCACCCGCATCGGTGCCGATTCGTACGCGAGCACCCTCGCCGCCGAGGCAAAGCGCTTCACGCTGGTGAATTCCGAGCTCCGGGCGGGCATCAACCTCGTTCTGAAGTGGTTGGTGGTCTTGATCCCCCCGGCGTCGGCGTTGTTGCTGTGGTCGCTCCTCGATGCCGAACCTCGCTGGCAGGACGCCCTCCAGGGCACCGTCGCCGCGGCCGTGGCGATGGTTCCCGACGGTCTGGTGCTGCTGACCAGCCTGTCGTTCATGGCCGGCATCATCGCCATCGCCCGACGGAACTCCCTCGCCAAGGAGCTCGCCACCGTGGAGCTGTTGGCTCGAGTCGACACGCTGTGCCTCGACAAGACCGGAACGATCACCACCGGCCAGATCTCCCTCGGTGAGGTGGTGACCCTCGGCGAGCACGACGAGCAGTTCGTCGCGGCCGCCCTCGGGGCCATCGGCGCCGCCGATCCGAACCCCAACGCCACCCTTCGTGCGGTGGTCGACAACTACCGCAGTCACCCCGACTGGGAGGTCGTGCACACCGAGCCGTTCTCGTCGAAGCGCAAATGGGCGGCCACCCGGTTCCGCGACCAGGGTCTCTTCTTCTTCGGGGCGCCCGAGATCCTGCTCGACGACGGCGACGTCGACGCCCGGAACCGGATGACCATCGAATCCGAGGCCGGCCGTCGCGTTCTGCTCCTCACCCGAACCGACCAACCGCTCAACGGTGACGACCTTCCCCCGCAACGACTCCCGGTCGCGCTCATCATGCTCGAGGACACCGTGCGCCCCGACGCTCCGGAGATCCTGCGGTTCTTCCGTGAGCAAGGGGTCGCGATCAAGGTGATCTCCGGTGACAACGCCGCGACGGTGGCCGCGGTTGCGCGGCGGGCCGGAGTCGAGGGCGCCCACGAGGGCTTTGACGCTCGCGAGCTCCCCGACGATGCCGATCAGCTGGCCGACGCCATGGCCCGCAACACCGTGTTCGGACGAGTCACGCCCCACCAGAAACGAGCGATGGTGGGAGCGCTCCAGGCTCGCGGCCACGTGGTCGCCATGACCGGCGACGGCGTCAACGACGTCTTGGCGTTGAAGGACTCCGACATGGGAATCGCCATGGGTTCGGGCAGCGAAGCCAGCCGAGCCGTGGCCCAGCTGGTTCTCCTCGACAACTCCTTCGCCACGCTCCCACACGTGCTCGCCGAGGGCCGCAAGGTCATCAACAACGTCGAACGGGTGGCCAACCTCTTCGTCACCAAGGCCGCCTATGCCGTGCTGCTGACGCTGTTCATCGGCATCCAACGCATTCCGTTCCCTTTCCTTCCCCGCCACCTCACGCTCATCGGCACCTTCAGCATCGGCCTCCCCGGGCTGTTCCTCGCCCTGGCGCCGAACGTGAACTTGGTCCGTCCCGGATTCATCGACCGGGTGCTGAGGTTCTCGGTGCCCGCCGGCGCCATCGCCGCCCTCGCCACGTGGGCGGCGTACCTCGCGGTTCCCCGAGGAACCGACAGCGAACTGGCCGAAGCGCGTACCGTTGCCACCATCACGCTTCTGGGCATCGGCCTGGTCGTTCTCCTGGTGGTGAGTCGACCGCTGCGCCCGTGGAAGATCGGTCTGGTCGCCTCGATGACCGGCCTGTACGCCATCGTGTTGCTGTGGCCGTGGCCGCGGAAGTACTTCGAGCTGAACACCCCCGACCTCGAGCACTGGACCGCCGCGCTGATCGCCATCATCGTCGGCGGTGCGGCCATCGCCGCGCTTCCCCAGATCATCCCGGGAATCGGCCCGGCCCAGCGGATCCGCGGGGCCTGACGCGTGGTCGCTCCCGCCACGGCGGTGCGGCCCCTGCGGGTCGGGCTCAACCTCTTGTTCCTGCCACCGGGCCGCATGGGCGGCACGGCGACCTACGTGTGGTCATTGCTCGAACGGCTCCAGCATCGACCCGATCTCCGGTTCGTGGTGTTCAGCCCGGACGGCTACCTCGACCCTGCCATCGACCAGTCGTCGGTCGACCTGGTGCGCTGTCCGTCCTTCGACAGCACGGTCAAACGGGTGGCATGGGAGCACATGGTGCTGCCATGGCGCGCCCGTCGACACCACCTCGACGTGGTGTGGAGTCCCGGCTTCGTTGCGCCGAGATTCATGCGGGGAGCCCGCGTGGTGACGGTGCACGACCTGCACTACATCCGGGTGCCGGCCGCGGTTCCGTTCCTGCGCCGCCAGTACTACAGCCTCGGGGTTCCGTGGTCGGTGCGCCATTGTGCCGCCGTGCTCGCCGTCTCGTCGACCACCGCCGTGGATCTGGCCCGCGAGATTCCCTCATCGGTCGACAAGACCACCGTGATCCACCTGGCCGCACGAAGTGACCTCGCCGCGCTCGACGCGTCGCCGTTCGCGGCGAACGAGCCCTACTTCCTCATGGTCGCCTCCGTGACACGCAACAAGAACGTCGACACGGTCGTCCGAGCCGCGATCGACCTGCACGACCGCGGCCGCGACTTCCGGGTGCGCATCGTCGGTGCCGACCCTCACGGCATCCTGGCCGAGGCTCTGGCGACACCGAGAGCCGCCGACGTCGTCGCTGCGTTGGGCGAGGTGAGTCCCGAAGAGCTCGCGGCGCTCTACCGGGGAGCGGTGGCCGCCATCAACCCGTCGGTTTACGAGGGATTCGGCCTGCCGGTGCTCGAGGCGCAGGCTCTGGGTGTGCCGGTGATCTCGTCGCGAGGAGGGTCGCTGCCCGAGGTCGCCGGCGATGGCGCACTGTATTTCTCCCACGACTCCCCGGCCGAGCTGGGCGCGGCCATGCAGAGCCTCCTCGACGAGCCGGCGCGGCGCACCGAATTGATCGAGCTCGGTGCCGAGAACGTGGCGCGGTTCTCGTGGGACCGGGCCGCCGACGAGACCGCCGGCGTCCTCATCCACGTCGGCCGTTCCCGTTGAAAACCCACTACCACGAGTACGAACGCAGCGAATGCAACACGATCGTCAACCGGACGTCACTCAGCGGACACCAACGCCTGCTTGACTCGAGCATGGAGTAGGGGGCCGTAAGGGCCCTGTGGCGCTTTCGGATGCAAGCGGAGTGATGACCATGGAGTGGGCCCGACAAGAGAGCGACTTTCTTCCCGAGAACGGTGACGACTTCGACGATGCCGAGCTGGCCTCGGCCATCGAGTCGGAGCGCAACCGTCAGTACGCGGCACTTTTCGAGACTGCCCCCCGCTGGCTCGAGGACGTGGCCTGAGAAATCCCCACCTGAGTTGTGTCGGGCGGGATCAACGGCGAAGCTACCCGGGCAGTCGAACGCACCCTGGGAGTAGACCAATGGCCGAGGCCGTCATCGTTTCCGCATCACGCACGCCGATCGGGCGGGCGGTGAAGGGTTCACTCGTCGATGCGCGTCCCGACGACATGTCGGCGTTCATCATCGACGACGCCATCGGCAAGGTTCCCGGTCTCGACAAGGAGGCGATCGAGGACGTCATCTGGGGCTGTGGCCAACCTGCGGGCGAGGGCGGGTACAACGTGGGCCGGGTCGCCGCTCTGCTCGCCGGACTCGAGAACGCTCCCGGCGTCACCGTCAATCGCTACTGCTCCTCGTCGTTGCAGACCATTCGCATGGCTGCTCACGCCATCAAGGCCGGCGAGGGCGACTGCTTCGTCGCCGGCGGGGTCGAGACCGTCAGCCGCTACGTGCACGGGGCGTCCGACACCGGACCGCACAACGAGGGTTTCTCCGCGGCCGAGGCTCGCACCGCCGAGCGCACCGAGGCTGACGCCGCCGAGTGGACCCCGCTGGCCGGCGAATTGCCCGACATCTACATCGCCATGGGCCAGACCGCCGAGAACGTCGCCCAGCTCAAGGAGGTCAGCCGACAACGCCAGGACGAGTTCGGCGTCCGCTCGCAGAACCGGGCCGAAGCGGCGATGAATCGCGGGTTCTTCGAGCGAGAGATCACGCCCTACACGCTTCCCGACGGCACCGTGGTGTCGACCGACGACGGCATCCGTCCCGGCACCACCCTCGAGAAGGTGTCCGAGCTCAACCCCGTGTTCCGGCCCGACGGCACCGTCACCGCCGGTAACGCATGCCCGCTCAACGACGGCGCGGCTGCGGTGGTCGTGATGAGCGGCACCCGTGCCAACGAGCTCGGCCTCACGCCACTGGCCCGCATCGTGGCCTCGTCGGTGGCCGGGCTCAATCCCGAGATCATGGGTCTCGGGCCGGTGCCCGCAGTGCAGAAGGTACTGGCCACCGCGGGGATGACCATCGGCGACATGGACCTCGTGGAGATCAACGAAGCCTTCGCCGTGCAGGTGCTGGCCTCGGCCGACGAGCTCGGCATCGACATCGACGGCCAGTTGAACCTCAACGGTGGCTCCATCGCCCTCGGACACCCCTTCGGCATGACCGGTGCCCGCATCATGGCCACGCTCATCAACGGCCTCGACGATGCCGACAAGCAGTTCGGTCTCGAGACGATGTGCGTCGGTGGCGGTCAGGGCATGGCCATGATCATCGAGCGTCTGAGCTGACGGGCCGATCGTGAGCGACGAGTTCGAGCTCGCAGAGGCGGCGCCCTCGCTCCAGGAACGCTATGCGATCACCGGACCCGTGCCGATCCGCTCCGGCGACGTGAGCGATCTGACCGACGGAAGCATCGAACCCGCGGCGCTCTGCTCGTCGTTGCGAGACTACGTCTCCACCCGTCCCGAGTGGGCGCCGGCCTTCACGCCGGTGATCGCCCGGGTTGCGGTCGACGCCAGTCAGGCCGCGCTCGAAGCCGGCGACTGGGACGCCGCCGCCGATTTCGCGACGGTCATCCTCGACGAACGTCCCGACGATCAGGAGGCCACCGCGATGCTCGTCCGCGCCCTCCACGGCGGCCGACAGTATGCCCGAGCTGCTGACCTCGGTGATGTACTGCTCGAGCAGACCGACGACGACGACCCGAGCCTCGTGGTGTGCACCGCCGAGGCCTACGAGAAGTCGGCCCGAGTGACCCACGCGCTGCGTCTTCTCGACCGATACATCACCGCGGACCCCGGACAAGACGCCTACCCGCGAGCACGAGCAGCCATCGTCGAGCGGCTGGCGGCAGCCGCCGATGCCGACCAGCTCGCTACTCCGCCGAGACTCACCACCAACCGCGACGCCGGCGGCAGGGAACCAGCCGCGCGCCCGGCCGTCGTCGACAGCAACCCATCTCCGGTCGACGCCGTCGCGGCGCCGCCGGACACGGCGGTCGAGGCGAGGTCTCGGCCGCTGTCGGTCCTCATCGTGTTGGCCGGCCTGTTGGCGGGTGCCGGCGTCGCTCTCGTCGTGTTGGCGCTGCTCTGAGACCCCCCGGGCGCCGGCTCGCGATCAGCTCTCGCCGGCGCTCTCGTCGTCACCGAGCTTGTCGGCCATGTCGTCGACCTTCTCGAGGTGATCGCCGTACTTGCCGCCGGTCTTGTCGTCGACGAAATCGGTGGCCTTGTCGACGCCCGTGGCAATGTTGTCGCCCTGCGACTCCATCAGGTCCTTGGCCTTGTCGGTGTGCTTCTTGAACTTGTCGAACAATCCCATGGCGGGAACCTCCGTGATTGACTGGCGCCGACTCTAGGAGCCCCCAGGCCGACTTGCGACGCTCCGGACCGCATCGGCTGACAGCACAGTGCCTACACTCGCTGCGGCAGGAGGGAGAGGACATGGACGTTCCAACAGGTGAGCTCTATCTCGGTGGCATCATCGATGCCGCCAGTCACGACCGGACCGGCGAGCCGGTTCTCTACGAGGCGTCGTCGTTCACCACCCATGGGGTGATCGTGGGCATGACCGGTTCGGGGAAGACGGGTCTGAGCATGATCCTGCTGGAGGAGGCCCTCCTCCAGGGTGTACCCGTTCTCGTGATCGACCCCAAGGGCGACATGGGCAACCTGGCGCTCACCTTCCCCGACTTCTCCCCTGGCGCCTTCGAGGAGTGGATCGATCCGGTACTGGCCGAGCGCGAAGGGGTCACCGTCACCGAGAAGGCGACCGCCACGGCCGCGATGTGGCAGAAGGGCCTCGAGTCGTGGGAGATCGACACCGAGCGCATGCATCGGCTGAAGGCCGCCGCCGACGTCACCGTCTACACGCCAGGCAGCACCACCGGTGTCCCGCTGAACATCATCGGGTCGATGGATTCACCGGGAGCCGAGCTCGACCCCGAGAGCCTGCAGGACGAGATCGACAGCCTGGCTTCGAGCCTGCTCGGACTGGTCGGCGTCGACAGCGACCCGATGAGCGGCCGCGAGCACATCCTGTTGTCGAATCTGTTCCAGCACGCCTGGACCGCGGGCCGTGATCTCGATCTCGGTGGCCTGATCGCCCAGATCCAGGAACCCCCGATGCGCAAGCTCGGCGTGATCGAGCTCGAGAGCTTCTTCCCGGCCGCCGATCGCATGAAGCTGGCCCTGAAGATCAACGGTCTCGCCGCGTCGCCGAGCTTCGCCGCTTGGACCGCTGGTCCACCCCTCGACATCGACGAGCTGCTGTACGACGCCGAC
>JAHEJN010000103.1 GCA_024638845.1 Acidimicrobiales bacterium
CCTCGGACTCGAAGCGGCGCCGATACTGATCGCGGAGTCGGTTCATCGAGCGCAACGGTACCCGATAGGGTTCCGGCCCGTGGACCGTCGTGGCCGTCTGGCGCGCCTTGCCGCTGGGTCGGCGATGTTGTACCTGGTTGCGATGCCGCTGTACCTCCACCACCCGATTCGTCCCCTGGAGATCTCGTTTCCGGCGACGCTCCACCAGACGGTGGCCGAAGGCATCGATTTCGGCAGCGAGGTGATGTATACCTTCGGACCGTTCGGCTACCTGGCGTTCCCGCAGCTGTACTTCCCGACGACGTCGCTCTTGGCGATGATCGCCGGAATAGGCGTCGGGCTGGCCGCCACGTTCGTGACCCTGTGGTCGCTGAGCCGCGTCGTGCCGATCGTCGTCGCTTCGGTTGCGACCTACCTGATGTTGGTGATCGGCTGGAACCGGCTGCTCGAGGTCGAGTGGATGCCCGAGGTGGCGGGCGCCGTGGTCGCCGTCGTGTGTCTGGCGATGATCACGAGGAGCATCGACGAACAATCGCCGTACGTGGCGTTGTTGCCAACCGCAATGGTGTTCGGCGTCATCTCGGCCTTCTTCGGCCTGGTCAAGGTCAGCACCGGGATTCAGATCGGAGCAGTGACCGTGACGACGCTGTGGGTCGTGGCGTCCGACGGCGTTCGGCCCAGTTGGGGCCAGGCCCGCCTGATCGGTGCGTGGCTCGGGTCCCTGTTGGTCTCCGGCCTCGTCCTGTGGGTCGCCGCCGGTCAGGCCGTCGGCGACCTGACCTCGTTCGTGCGATACTCGCTCGAGATCGTCTCGGGCTACGCCGGCGCGATGGGCATAGAGGCACCTCGACGCGGTTGGGAGCGCCCGATGGCGCTGCTGTTGGTGGTCGTGCTCGGTTGGGTGATCGTCGAACGTTGGGGCCTCGGAACGATCCGGCGTAACCCGCTTCTCGTCCTGCCGGTGTGTGCGTACCTGTTCACGGCGTTCAAGCACGGCTTCGTCCGCCACGACCAGCATGCGTTGGTCTTCTTCGTCACGGTGTCGTTTCTGGCGCTCGGCGTCATGTCGCGCGACAACGCCGGTCCGTCGCTCAGTGTCGTCGGGTTCGGGCTGCTGGCCGCATGGTTGTCGGCCGGTCTCGCCGTGCCGGTGGCTGTCGGTCCCCGTGCCCACGTCGAGCAGTCGTTCGACGTCGCGCGGCTCGTGCTCGATCGGTCCGAGCGCATCGACGAGATCGTCGAAGCACGCGAGGGTGTGCGAGAGCGGCACCCGCTCTCCCCGGAGACTCTGCAACTGCTCGCCGGTCGACGAGTACATGCCGACCCGCTCGAGATCGGCATGCTGTGGGCATACCTGGAGTTCGACTGGGGCGCTCCGCCGGTGTTCGAGCCCCATGTCGCGTACACCGTCGAGCTCGATGACCTCAATGCCGAGTTCCTCGCATCCGAGAATGCGCCCGAGTACATCCTGCGGAGGGGAATCGCCATCGACGGTCGCCATCCTGCGTTCGAGTCACCCGCCTACATGGTCGAGATGGCTTGTCGCTACCGATCGATTGCACGCGACGGCCCGTGGGAGGTGCTCGAGCGCGCCGAATCCGGCTGCGGTGACGTCGAGCCGCTCTCAGGCACGGCGGTCGCGCTCGGCGAGTGGGTATCGGTACCCGAGGCGGAGGAATGCGACGGCTCGATCGTGTTCTCGATCGAGGGGCTCGACACGTTCGGGCAGAAGCTGCGATCGCTGTTGTACAAGGATGCGCAGTACTCGCTACGCACGGACGCCGAGGTGGCTTACCGGCTGGTTCCAGCGACGGCGGGTCAACCACATCTCATGCCAGGCGAGAGCTCCCCTGTCTGGCTGGGCAACCGGGTCGTGGAGCCCGGTGCGGAGTTCACGATCGAGAAACAAGGGCACACGTTGCTCACGCCCGATCGCGTCGAGATCGAATTCGGCTGTCTCACCTCGCGTTGATCTGCCGGGGGGAGGGAAGAATTCGGCTCAATTGGGCTGCGGAGCGCACCGCGATGTGATTGCATGGTGGGACCGAGGAAAGGAGGTGGTCCAGAAGTGAACAGTAGATCTGGGACTTCGGAGGTGGCTGGCCGCTAGGCAGGCCCGTTGGACCAACCTGGCGAATCCCCGCCAGCAGCCGCCGAACGACATGCGGTCGAGCATGTCCCGCTCGTGAGAACCCGCCCGTTCGGTAACTCCAACCGTTTCCAATGAAACGTAGGCAGCCCGGTGGCTTCGGCCGCCGGGCTGTCGCTGTCCTGGGGGCAGATCGGTGTTCTGGCCTCGTCGCGCGAACCGGTACGATCGCCGTATGGACAGACCGGCCAGGTTCGAGCACCACCGCTTCGTCGGTGACAAGCGCACGTTGCGGGTGTATGACGTCGACGAGGCGACCGACGAAACGGTCATCGACGAGCTCATGGCGTCGGGCCACTACCTCTGTTTCGGGCCCGACACGTTGGCCGAAGCTCGCAATCGCGGTTTCAGGCTTCGGTCGATCTGAGTGCCCGACGTCGAGTTGGAGCACCGGTTCGAATCGGGCGGCAACGACCTCGTCTCGTATCTGGCGCGGCCCGAGCACCGACCCGATCGCCGGGTGCCGGGCCTGGTCATGTGTCACGGGTTCCCTTCCGGCGGCGCCGGTGGGGCATCGGTCACCTCGTCGGCCTATCTCACCCTTGCCGATCGCATCGCTGACGACCTCGGTTGGACGGTTCTCGCGCTGAACTACCGAGGCTGTGGTGGCTCCGGTGGCGACTTCTCCGTGGGCGGCTGGTTCGAGGACACCCGCAACGCCCTCGATGAGTTGTCGGCCCAGCCCGAGGTCGGAGCGATCTGGATCGCCGGCTTCGGAACGGGAGGAGCGCTCGGCATCGCGGCGGGGGCGGCCGACGAGCGCGTCCGCGGCGTTGCCGCCGTCGCTCCTCCGGCCGACTTCGACGACTGGCGCCGCAATCCTCGCCGCCTGTTGTTGCACAGCCGTCGGATCGGGGTGATCGCCACCGACGGCTACCCCGAGTCGTTCGACGAATGGGCGGCGGAGATCGCCTCGTTGAAAGCCGCCGACGCCGTCGCCGAGCTGGCGCCGCGTCCGCTGCTTTTGGTACACGGCAGCGACGACGAGCTGGTGCCGGTGTTCGATTCGCGGGTGCTGGCCGATGCCCACGGTTCGGCCGATCTCCGCATCATCGGCGGCGCCAGCCATGCACTCCGCTACGACCCCCGTGCGGTGGCGGTGCTCCTCGGCTGGCTCGAACGCCAACGCAACCGCACGGTGCTGTAGACCTCCGACCTTGCGTAGTCGCTAGTCGAGCTTGGTCTTGCCCTGCAGCTTCTGCTTCCGCCTGCGCTCGCGGAGAGCGACGAAAGCCTCGGCCGAGTCGAGGTCGGCGACACTCCGGGGCATGTCGTCGGCGAAGGCACCGGCCACTGCTTCCCAGCCATCTGGGGCGACACCGAACCGCTTGGCGAGCAGCGCAACGAAGATCGCGGTCTTCTCCTTGCCGAAACCCGGTAGCGCATGCAGGCGCGCCGCCAGCTCCCTCGCGTCGGTGACATCTCGCCACACGGCCTCGCCGGCGCCGTCGTACATCTCGACCAACGTGGTGCACAGCGCATGGATTCTCCGTCCCATCGCCGCCGGGAATCGATGCACGGCCGGCTTGGTGCAGCACACAGTGACCAGGTCGTCCTCACTCATGCCGGCCATCTCGGCGGCGTCGAGATGGCCGAGCCGGGCCGCAAGGGTCGAGGGCCCCCGAAACGCCCACTCGATCGACACCTGTTGGTCGAGCAGCATGCCGATGAGCAGCGCCGTGCCGTCGGTGTTCAGGATGTGATCGACGTCGGGGTCACCGGTGACGTGGAGGGTGCCCGGCATCGGACGGACTCAACCGGCGTGGTGATCGTGCAGGTAGGGGTCGATCCGGTCGACGTCGACGCCGTAGAGCTCGATGGCGTCGGACACGACCGACCGATCGACGGCACCGTCGTCGGCCAGCCCGGTGAGCACGGCGATGACCACGTGGGGCATGTCGACCTCGAAGAACGTGCGCAGCGCCTCGCGGGTGTCGGAGCGGCCGTAGCCGTCGGTACCGAGCGAGAGGAACGTGCGGGGTACCCAGCGCGAGATCTGGTCGGGAACGGCGGTCATGAAGTCGCTGACGGCCAGGACCGGGCCCTGCGAATCGGCGAGCTTCGCGGTCACGAGGGGAGTCTGCTCGGGTTCGTCGGGATTGAGACGGTTGTGACGGGCGGCGGCCAGCGCCTCCTCGCGCAGCAGCTTGTACGACGTAGCGCTCCACAGCTCGACGCCCACGTTCCAGCGTTCGGCCAGCTCGGCCTGGGCCTGGCGCGCCGCGAGGTGGGCCGGCCCGGAGAACAGAATGGTGCCGCGATGGGCGAACTCGCCGTCGGGGCCGTCGTGCCACTTGTAGAGGCCGCTGGTGATGTCCTCGTCACGCACATGGTCGGGACGAGGCGGCATGTCGTAGTTCTCGTTGTAGATGGCCACGTAGTAGTAGATGTCCTCGCCGTCGGCAGCACCCGACTCGGGGTACATGCGGTGCATGCCGTCGCGCAGGATGGCGCCGAGCTCGTAGGCGAATGCCGCGTCGTAGGCCTGGCACGCGGGCACCGTCGAAGCGAGCAGCAGGCTGTGTCCGTCCTGATGCTGAAGGCCCTCACCCATGAGGGTCGTGCGCCCTGCCGTTGCCCCCATGAGAAAACCGCGGGCTCGCGAATCGGCCGCCGACCAGCACAGGTCGCCCACCCGCTGGAAGCCGAACATCGAGTAGAAGGTGAAGAACGGCACCATCGGGACGCCGAGGTTGGCGTAGCTCGTGGCGGCTGCGATCCAGCCCGCCATCGAACCGGCTTCGGTGATGCCCTCCTCGAGGATCTGCCCGTCCTTGCCCTCGGCGTACGACAACAACAGATCGTGATCGACGGGCTCGTACAGCTGCCCGGTGGGCGCGTAGATCTTGAACTCGCGGAACAGGGCGTCCATGCCGAAGGTGCGAGCTTCGTCGGGCACGATGGGCACGATCCGGTCGCCGAACTTGTCGTCGCGCAGTAGGTCGCGCAGCATCGAGGTGAACGCCATGGTGGTACTCACCTCGCGACCGTTCGATCCCTTGTCGAGCGCGGTGAAGACCGATTCGCCGGGAAGGGTCATCGGTCGGCGCGGGCGGATCTTGCGTTCGGGCAGAGGGCCACCGAGGGCGCCGCGACGCTCGCGCATGTACTGCATCTCGGGCGAGTCGTGGGGCGGTCGGTAGTACGGCACGGTCGCCGCGTCGCCGAGCTGGTTCTCGGGGATCACGTCTTCGAGGTGCAGCCGCTCCCGCAGATCGAACAGCTGCTCGGAGGTCATCTTCTTGATCTGGTGCGTCGAGTTGCGGCCCTCGAAGCCTTCTCCGAGCGTCCAGCCCTTCACCGTCTTGGCGAGGATCACGGTCGGCGAGCCCTCGTTCTCGGACGCGGCCTTGAAGGCGGCGTACATCTTCTGGTAGTCGTGACCACCGCGCGGCAGGTTCTTGAGATCGTCGTCGCTCAGATGCTCGACGAGCTTGCGGAGGCGGGGGTCGGGTCCGAAGAAGTGCTCACGGATGTAGCCGCCCGACTCGGTGGCGAAGCGCTGGTACTCACCATCGATCGTGTTGTTCATCCGGTTGAGGAGGACGCCGTCGACGTCCCGCTGGAGCAGTTCGTCCCAACGCGATCCCCAGATGACCTTGATGACGTTCCAGCCGGCGCCGCGGAACACGCCCTCGAGCTCCTGGATGATCTTGCCGTTGCCTCGCACCGGACCGTCGAGGCGCTGGAGGTTGCAGTTCACGACCCAGATGAGATTGTCGAGCTGGGATCGGCCGGCGAGGGAGATGGCGCCGAGGGTCTCGGGTTCGTCGGTCTCGCCGTCGCCGAGGAAGCTCCAGATCTTCGACTCACTGGTGTCGTCGAGCTTGCGATCGTGCATGTAGCGGTTGAACCGGGCGTGGTAGATCGAGTTGATGGGGCCTAGGCCCATCGACACCGTGGGGTACTCCCAGAAGTCGGGCATGAGCCGCGGGTGCGGGTAGCTCGACAGCCCGTTGCCACCGACCTCCATTCGGAAGTTGTTGAGCTGGGCTTCGTCGAGGCGGCCCTCGAGGAACGCCCGCGCGTACACACCGGGTGCGGCGTGACCCTGGAAGTACACGGAGTCGCCGATGGCGCCGCTGTTCTTGCCCCGGAAGAACCAGTTGTAGCCGACCTCGTACAGCGACGCCGACGACGCGAACGTCGAGAGATGACCGCCGATGCCATCCGCGGCCTTGTTGGCCCGGATCACCATCACGGCGGCATTCCAGCGGATGAAGGCGCGGATGCGGCGCTCGACGTGCTCGTCGCCGGGGAACCACGGCTGGTCTTCGGCCGGAATCGTGTTGACGTACGGGGTCTGGGTGAGCGATGGCACGCCGACGGCGCGTTCCTGGGACCGCTCGAGCAGCTTGGCCATGATGTACCGGGCGCGCAGCGCCCCGTGGGTGTCGACCAACGCGTCGAGCGAGTCGACCCATTCCTTGGTCTCGGTGGGGTCGATGTCGGGCAGCTGATGACTGAAATGGTCGATCACGATTGCCAGTTTCGCAGTTACCCGCCGGTAGTGCTCCTTCGACACCGGATTTCTGTCACCATGACCCGGTGAACGGCGACCGCACCCGCGTCTACACCGACGGCGCGTGCACCGGAAACCCCGGTCCGGGAGGCTGGGCGTGGATCGTCCCCGACGGCCCCTTCGCCGCCGGGCCGGCGCCCGATACCACCAATCAGCGGATGGAGCTCCAGGCTGTGCTCGAGGCCGTGACCGCCCTCCACGGGCCCCTGCACGTGGTGAGCGACTCGACCTATGTCGTCAACTGCTTCCGGGACGAGTGGTGGAAGGGGTGGCTGAAACGGGGATGGCTCAACTCCCAGAAGAAGCCGGTGGCGAACCGAGATCTGTGGGAACCGCTCATCGACGCCGTCACGTCGGGCGATGTGGAGTTCGAATGGGTCAAGGGCCACGCCGGCGATCGGTGGAACGACTACGCCGATCGGCTGGCCGTCGAGGCGGCCTTCACCCAGAGGTCGCGCACGGGCGCCGAGACGCCGACCGAGATCGGTGAGCCCGACACGGCGAAGGGCCCGGCCAGGGTGCCGGGGTCGGTGGCTCGTGACCCGACCGGCCGGGAGGCTCCGACGGGACACCGCCTGCTGGTGCTCGGGCTGCGACCGCGTGAGCTGGGTGGTTACGCCGCCACCGAGGCCCACGATGGTCTGCGACGCACGCTGCGGGAGATCATCGCGGCCAAGCGCGAGATGCACCCCGATCTCGTGGTGATGAGCGGACTCCGCCTCGGTACCGAGCTGATCGCCGCCGAAGCTGCCGTCGCGGCCGGTGTCCGGCTCGTGGCCGTGTTGCCCTATCCCGATCCCCAGTCGGTGTGGCCGACCGAGTCCCAGCGGCGGTTCGCCGGGATCGTCGCCGCGGCCGACGAGGTCATCACCCTCCAGGCCAAGGTGCCCGCCGACCAGCGCGCGGCCAGGGGCGCCCTCGGTCGCCGCAATTCGTGGTTCGTCCGCAACAGCCACGAGGCGATCGTGGTGTGGGACCACCACGACGCCGAGATCGGCAAGGTCGTCGCATCGCTGCGGGCCGCGCTGGGCGAGGAGCAGGTCTGGGTCGTCGAGCCCGATCCACATTTGGCCGGGGGCGGAGATCCGCCGTAGCGTCGGTCGCCATGGACCTCACCGACACCTCTGCACTCGTCACCGGCGGAGCCTCCGGCCTCGGTGGTGCCACCGCCGACCTCTTGGCCTCCCGGGGCGCGAGGGTTGTGATCGTCGACCTCAACGAGGAGCTGGGCAAGGCCAAGGCGTTGGCCACCGGTGGGCTGTTCGTGAAGGCCGATGTCACCGAGACCGCCGACGTCGAGGCCGCGGTGGCGGCGGCCGCCGAGCTGGGTCCGCTCCGGTCGGTGGTGAACTGCGCGGGGATCGGTCGCGTGGCGCGCACCATCAATCGCGATGGCAGCCCTCACGACCTCGATCTGTACAAGACCGTGATCGAGATCAACCTAGTCGGCACCTTCAACGTCATCCGCATCGCGGCCGGAGCGATGGCCACAGCCGAGCCGGCCGACGAGCACGGCAGTCGCGGCGCCATCGTCAACACGTCGTCAGTGGCCGGTATCGAAGGCCAGACCGGCCAGGTCGCCTACAGCAGCTCGAAGGGCGGGATCATGGGCATGACGCTCCCGGTGGCCCGTGATCTCTCGGCCATCGGGGTGCGCTGCAACACGATATGCCCCGGCCTGTTTCGCACGCCGCTCATGGCCGAGCTGCCCGAAGCGGCCATCGAGGGCCTGTCGAACAGCGTGTTGTTCCCGAAGCGCCTCGGAGAAGCACGTGAGTTCGCCGAGCTCACGGCCTTCCTGTTGACCGCCGACTACATGAACGGTGAGATCATCCGCCTCGACGGCGGTATCCGCTTCCAGCCGAAGTGATCAGTCGCTCACGGTGACCTGCGGATAGAAGGCAACGTGGTCGACGATCTCGGCGGCGGCGTCCTTGGGTGAGGGGTAGTACCACGCCACGTTGTCGTAGGCCTGGCCCGCGACGGTGACGGTGTAGTAGCTCGCCGTGCCCTTCCATGGGCACACGGTGGTGCGATCGGTGTCGCTGAAGTACTCACGGTTGATCGAAGCGGGTGGGAAGTAGTGGTTGCCCTCGACGACCACGGTCGAGTCGCTCTCGGCCAGCACCACACCGTTCAGAACAGCTTTCATCACGACTCCTTGTTGGGGACGAGGGTGAACCGCCGATGGGTGTCGACTATTCCGAGTCACCGCGACGGCGCAGCACCTCGGCCTCGAGTCGTTCGAGGGTCTGGGTCATGCTCGGCGGATGTGACTTCGGGTACCCCATCAGCTCGATCGCCTTGCGACTGAGCGCCTGCGACCAGTCGAAGGTCTCGGTCACGAGGGTGCCGTCGTCGACGGGCTCGAGCCGGTACCGCCAACGATGCTTGCCGAAGTGACGCCAGGCGATGAGGCGGTCGGGTTCGAACTCGACCACGGTGCTCTTGATGCGATAAGGGACCCCGACGCGCATCTTCATACCGAATTTCGAACCCATCTCGAGACGCTGCGGCTCGAGCGTGCCCTTCACACTGTCGCTGCCATCGATGGCAACGTGGCCTTCGGTGTCGGTGAGGACGGCGAAGATCTCTTCGGGGGTGCCGGGAATCGTACGGCTCACCGAGACTTCGTACGGGTTGTCGGACTCTGTGTGCATGACATGGACCCTATGTCCCAGTACGGTCATGCACCACGTCGAGGAGGGCCAATGGTCGAGGAAGGCAGCGTCCCGGAAGAGAAGTCGCGTCGGGTGGGCCTGGTGTTCGCCGGAATCGCGACCGCCACGTTGCTGCTGTTCGTGGCCCAGAACACCGACAAGACCCAGATCGACTTCCTGTGGTTCAGCGGATCGATGCCGAAGTTCCTGATGATCTTCATCACGGTGGGCCTCACACTCGTCGTGGCGATCATTGCCGCGTGGATTCTCAATCGCCGCAGCCGCAAGG
>JAHEJN010000206.1 GCA_024638845.1 Acidimicrobiales bacterium
CATCGCCGGTGCCAGCACAACCCGCCATCGACGCAGCCACCACCGCCAGGGCCATCGACCCCAGTAGCGTTCGCATGGCGCGATTGGACCACGGCCGACACCGTGCTCCACAGAGCACAACGTCACACGAACGCCAGGCCGCAGAGTTCGTTGCGCGATTTGGGACGGTCGTCGCTGAGCAGATCGCCGGCTATGCGCTCGCCCCTGTAGAGGAGTCTCGTCTTGTACTGAGTTGGCTTTCGACGGTGACCGACGACTTGGTACTGGCCGCCTCTCGTGCGCTGTCCCACGCCGAGACCCGCTGGGTGTCCTCGTAGTCCTCCCACCGGTGCAGGCGAGCCCACTTGATCTCCATGAACGCGACGACTCGGTTGTTGTAGACATCGTCGCCGTTACCGGGGATGTAGTCGTGGGCGCGAACGGCGACGCGCGTGTTCCATGGCGGTCCGTTGACCAAGATGTCCTCGATCACGAACTGTATGCCCTCGGACGCGAACCGTTCGGCGAACGATCGGCACTCGGCGAGACCGCGATGGGTGGCATGCCGATGCCGGCCCTTCTCGACCGGACGTTGCATCGCCGCCCATGAGTTGTCACCAGGGAAGGCGATCTCGGCGTCAGTCGTCGCGAGCCGCAACAAGAAGCTCGGATCGCCGCCGTTGAGCCGACTGATGCCACGTCGCACCAGCCGCCGGATTGCTGCCTTGTACATACTGACCTCCATTGACTTCTCTAGAACGATCACTCTAATAGAACGAACGTTCTAGACTCAAGGAGTGACCAGAACACGCGACCGTTTCATCACCGCCACCAACGAGTTGTTTCGCCGGTATGGCTACAACGGAACTTCCCTCAAACAGGTGACAGAAGCCGCAGCAGCACCTGTCGGGTCGCTGTACCACTTCTTCCCTGGCGGCAAGACCGAACTCACCGAAGCAGTCATTGAGGAGACCGGAGCCGCTTACCTCGAGCTGTTCGAACTGATTGCGGATTCCGTCGCGGACCCGGCCCAGACAGTTGAGGCGTTCTTCTCTGCGGCCGCCGACACGCTCGAGCAAACCGGCTACATCGACGTCTGCCCCATCGGGACAGTCGCTCGCGAGATCGCAAACACCGACGACCGCCTGCGCTCGGCAGCGAGCAAGGTCTTCGCCAGCTGGGCGCAGGCACTCGCCGCTCGACTCTGCGCCGCAGGCCTCGATCAACAGCAAGCCGCGCGACTCGCGACCACGGTAATCTGCACGCTCGAAGGAAGCTTCGTGGTAGGACGCACCAGCCGGGACGCAGACGCCGTCCGCCATGCCGGCACTCACCTCGGCGACCTCGTCGGGGCTTGCCTCACCTCAGGAAGCCAACCGAGCCGAGTCAACCGTTCTTGAACGAGAACGACCCGAGGCAGACAGATGCCGCCAATCCGATAGCAGTTGTCGCCAACCAGTCCGGAGGTACCGAACGCAGATTGGACTGGGTCGACGGTGCGGCGGCGACCATGCTCGATGATGTTTCGGATCACCGGGTGCCCGAGATTGCCGGACGGGCCGATCTGTCAGCTGTGGACGAGTTCGAGCTGACGACGAGCGACCCGTCGGTAGTCCCAGCTGAGGGACAAGAGGTGATGGCCCTCCTCGACCAGGATCAGCTCGGCACCTGCGATCTTGTCCGCCGCGCTGGTCGCGTGTTCGACAGGGACCATTGCGTCGTTGGCGCCGTGGGCGATCAGCGTCGGTGCGGCCACTTCTTCGAAGGGAAGCCGCGCAAGCCGAGCTTCGTTGGCCTCGTCGTTGTCCCAGCCTTTCTTGCGGTGCTTCCGCGGAGCAACCGAGGCGAATTGTGCCTGCATGCTCTCGAGCCGAGCCGAATCAGATGTGATCCACCTGGCAGCCATCCTCCTCTGCTTCTTGTCCAACCCATCGGAAACGCCGTCGATCATGAACCGTGTCATCAGCTCCGGCGTTCTCGTGACCAGCAGGTGGGAGAGCCAGACGAAGAAGCTGGACTCGAAGGTTGCACGCTGCAGCGCACCGATCGGAGGGTCGAATGGCCCGAGGATCGCGGCGTCGAGGATGAGTGCGGTGGTGCGGTCGGGGTGGCGAGCAGCGAAATGGACAGCGGACGGACCACCGCTGGAGAACCCGAAGATCGTGGCCCGATCGATGTGGAGTGTGTCGAGGATCGCCGCATACAGATCGGCCTGATTCTCGGGGCGACGACCGGATTCCAGTGGAGTTCGCAGGTAGCCGGGACGAGATGGGGCAAGCACTTCGCAGCCGCCATCTCGAAGGTGCTGACACCAGGCGAGACCTTGGTCGAATCCTCCCGGTCCGCCGTGAATCGCCAGCACCGGCAGCCCCTCGCCCTCGCGCGCCAATTGCACCTCACCTCCTGTCGTGCAGAGCACCGTCGCACGGTGGTCGAGCGACGCCATCAACGAGTCGGACCAGGACATACCGACACGCTATGCGCCCTCCGCGCGGGACTGGCTGTCGACGTCGGGAGGCCGTTCGCCCCAGCGGAGGACCCCGAAACGCGCGGGGGCGTTCCAGCGGCTGGGTTCACCGATGCAAGCGGTCGCCCGACGGGTTGCCGCACTGCTGC
>JAHEJN010000104.1 GCA_024638845.1 Acidimicrobiales bacterium
TCACGGCAACGTCATCGGCCTCGGCGCGAACCCGTTGATCCTCTCGCCGTTGCGCGCAAGGCTGGAGCTGGCAGCCGACGCGGCTCGGCGCACGTTTCGGCGGCCGAATGTTGCATCCTCCCGACTGGAATCCGATGGCTCGAGATCCCGACGACAGCGAGGCATGGGCCACCCGGTATCGCACGCTGGTCGCACTGCCACCGGAGGATCTCGGCCCTCCCGAGCTGGAGCAGCTCGCGGTTTCGTCGTATCTGATCGGTGACGACGATCGGTGCGAGGCGGCGTGGGAAGCGGCGCACCGCCGACATGTCGCTGCGGGGAACCGTCCCGACGCAGCTCGATGTTCGTTCTGGCTCGCGTTCTGCTTGATGATGCGCGGGCAGACGGCGCAGGCCCGGGGATGGTTGGGTCGAACCGAAGCCGTCGTCGGTGATGACCTGGAGTGCAGCGCGAGGGGCTATTTGCTGATTCCTTCGCTGCTCGGCGCGCTCGAGTCGGGGGATGCGACTGCCGCGCGAGACCTCGCCATCGGCGCGGCCGAGATCGCTACCGCGTTCGGCGATGCTGACCTCGGCGCGTTCGCCGGGCTCGGCTTGGGGCAGGCCCTGATCGCATTGGGTGAGCCGGCGACCGCAACGGCACGCTTCGATGAGGTGATGGTGGCGGTATCGACCGGCGAGGTCGGCCCGATCGCTTCGGGTGTCGTGTACTGCGCCGTCATCTTGGAGTGCATGCAGATCTTCGATCTTCGCCGCGCCGCCGAGTGGACGGATGTGTTGTTCGCATGGTGCGAGGAGCAGCCAGAGCTCGTTCCATTTCGCGGGCAGTGCCTGGTGCATCGGTCGCAGCTACTGCAGGCTTCGGGCGACTGGCCAGGCGCAGTCGCGACAGTAGAAGCCGCATGCCGTCGACTGACCGACCCTCCTCATCCGGCGCTCGGGCTTGCGCTCTACCAAGAAGCCGAGCTCCACCGGCTCGTGGGTTCGTTCGACGAGGCCGCGGCGACCTACGCGCGGGCCAGCGCGGCCGGCCAGGAACCGATGCCCGGCCTGGCTCTGCTCGCGCTCGCTCGAGGTGACGTCCAATCCGCAGCGACAGGGATCCGTCGAGCGCTGCTGGAGACGACGCACCGCATGCGACGGCCGCCGCTGCTCGCTGCTGCCGCCGAGATATTCCGACATGGCAACGACCTGACCGCCGCCCGTGCCGCCGCCGACGAGCTGGCCGATATCTCGGCCGCGACGGCCGCAGAGGTGCTAGGAGCCATGGCGGACCATGCCGTCGGTGCCGTCACGCTCAGTGAGGGAGATACGTCGGCGTCGCTCCCTCGTCTCCGCTCGGCCCGCTCGGCCTGGGCTCGCCTGCAGATGCCCTACGAGGCGGCGCGGGCATCGGTGCTCCTGGGGTTGGGGTGCGTCTCGCTCGGAGATCGAACGTCTGCGGCACTCGACTTCGAGAATGCTCGCATCGCATTCGAAACGCTGGGAGCGCAACCCGATCTCGAACGGTTGCGATCGTTGCGAGCAGCTTCAGGATCGCCGGTTGAAACTCCAGATCGCAACCGAAAGGGCAGGCTCTCGACGCGTGAGGTCGAGGTCCTCGGCCACGTCGCGTCGGGCCAGACGAACCGCGAGATAGCGGCTGCCCTGACGATCAGCCAGCACACTGTCGGGCGGCATCTCGAGAACATCTTCTCCAAGCTGGGCGTGTCCAGCCGAGCCGCGGCGACCGCTTTCGCCTACGAGCACGACCTCCTCTGACGAGCCGACATGCGCCGGCCATGGCGCATCTGCCCCATCGTCGTGGTGAAAGGTGATGGGGCATCTGGGCGATGCGGCGGTGTCGGCCCAATTCGTACGGTGACAACGCCGGTGAACTCCACCGCCACAGCACAGAAAGCAGGTTCTCATGAGTGATGTCACCTACCGCCACTTCACCGGCAACGGCGCCGAGAACTACGAGCGCGATTTCCTACCGGCCATTGCCATCCCAGCATCGGCCGAACTGCTCCGTGCCGCCGACCTCCAGCCTGGAGAACGCGTGCTCGATGTCGGCTGCGGCACCGGACTCATCGCCCGCCGTTCAGCCGAAGCGGTCGGCGAACGCGGATCGATAGCGGGAATCGACGTCTCCCCGGACATGATCGCGGTGGCGTCGTCGCTACCCGTACCCGATGGAGCTCCGATCGAGTGGCATCAGGCCGACGCCACCGAGCTGCCGTTCCCCGACGAGAGCTTCGACGTCGTGCTCTGCCAGATGACCCTCATGTTCATCGAGGATCGTCTGACCGCACTCCGCGAGATGCACCGGGTCCTGGCGAGAGGCGGTCGGGTGCTGATCAGCACGCCCGGGGCGATCCAGCCCCCCTTCGAGCTCATGGAACGGTCGATCGTCGAGCACATCAGCCCGGATCTCGCCGGTTTCGTGCGCATGGTCTTCTCGATGCACGACCCCGACGTGCACCGCACCCTGCTGCGAGACACCGGCTTCGAACACGTCGAGTCGACGATCTACACGGCGACGTTCGATCTCCCCGCACCGGCCGAGTTCCTCTGGCAGTACATCAACCTCACTCCCATGGGTCCCTTCGTCGCCAACGCCCCCGAAGCAGCCAAGGATGCAATGGAGGACCAAGTGACCACGACCTGGGCGCCCTACGTCTGCGACGGACGGACCCCGGTGGAGCAACCGATGGTCCTCGCGTCAGGAGCACGGTCATGAACCGGATCGCGCATCGCGTCCCCACACGAGCTCGGTAGGTGTGGAGATCGACTCGAGGTCGGTCGCCGGGATCGGTGGCACACCGACCTCGCTCATCATCGTCCTCATGGCGGCCTTGACTCCCGGATCCTCGGCCCGGTCGACCGAGTACGGGCCAACCGCCTGCGCATCGGCCAAGCCGCCAGCACGCGGTTCGGCTGGCCTATCCACACCATCGGCCGTGCGCAGCGCGTTGGCCGTCAGCCCGTAGCCGTCCGGCGTCAGGTCGGGATGGGCGTGGGATGCTGGGTGAGTTGGGTTGGGCCGTCTGGGCTGACCCAGACGGTGTCTTCGGCTCGTACACCGAAGTGCTCCCGGTAGATCCCGCAGTTGCCGATCGCGAGGATCATGCCTGCCTCGACGTGTTCGATGCGTTCCTCACCATGGATCACAGCATGGCCGCCGGGGATCGGGGCTTCTTCGTGTTCCATGCCAACGCCGTGGAACACCGGTCGCAAGAACGCGTCCTCGAAGCCGCGCGCCGAGAGCACATCTGCCATGGCGGCGTCGATTCCCAACAGTGGTGCGCCTGGTGTGGCCGCGCCGATTCCCGCCTGTTGGGCCTCCAGATACGCGTCAAGAGCGTCACTGGCCTCGGTGGGAACGTCGCCGACGAACACGGTCCGGCACAAATCGACGGAATACCCCTCGACGATCGGCGCAAGGTGGATCTGTACGACATCACCCATCTCGATCGCCTTGGACGACGCGGGTCCGTGGGCCATGGCGGAGCGCCAACCGGAGGCGACGTAGACCGGTGTCGCCCAGCCCTCGGCGCCGGCCTGACGCATCGCGTACTCGGCTTCGCCGGCGACGAGCCGCTCGAGGTTCCCGTCCCGAGTCGCTCGCACCGCAGCGTCCATTCCGACATCGGCGACCCGAGCGGCCTCGGTCAGCAACGCGATCTCGTCGGCGTCCTTGAGCATCCTCAGAGGCGACAAGATCGGGGTCGCCGACACAACGGTTGCCTCACTGAGGATGTGCTCGGAGAACACCTCGTGTAATGAGGCGTCGAAGAAGTTCTTCTCCAACCCGATCGTCGCCGCGGTCAGCCCCATGTCCGAGAGCACATCGCGAAAGCCATGGAACATCTCGTCCTCACTGCGGAAACTGCGGATGTCGGTCGCATGCGAGAGCCGGCGGACGCTCGACACGTCACACTCGGGCACGGCGACAACGAACTCTCGAGCCGCGGTGAGCAAGCCGAGTGCGCACGGTCGGCCATCACCGGTGAGGTACGCCAGATTCGTCGGCTTCATGACGAACAGGGCATCGATACCGTGCGTCTTCATCAGATCCGCGGCACGCCCCCATCGCTTCTCGAAATCGATGGCCATCACAGTCCCCCTCGGAGCGTTGCGTTGATCGGGTCACCTCGAAATACGGGTGTTCAACGTCGAGGGTGTCCTGCGATCGCGCGGGAGAGAAGAGCCGAAGGTCATGAACACGAACCGCAACGACCCGCGCGCACGGAAGTTGCCCCGATCCGGGCCGTCATCGCTCGAATGGATCAGGCGATGAGCCAGGGCTCGGTGATGTCGAAGTAGCGGTCGACGTGCATGACGCGCTGGAACTCCTCGAGCATCGCGGCCGCATCCTCGGGCATCTCAGCGGCCTCGGCCCTACGGGCCGCGGTCTCCGACGTGAAGTACGCGACCTCGGTGAAGCCATCACCGTCGTAGAAGGCCGTCAGGGTGCCCAGCAGGTCGGGGCGGACCTTGGCCAGCATCGGATCGGCCTCGCGTTCGAGCGCAACCGCCCGATCGTGGTCGTCGACGTGGCCGTCCATGACCTGGACGAATCCCGCCGAGTCGAGGTCGCCGTGCGCCATGAGGTGGACGTCCTCGGTGTCGTGGAACATCACGGGGCCGTCGAAGAGCTTCTCCGTCTCCTGCCACCATGCGGTCTGCTCGGGCCGTTCGCTGTTGCGGCGGGCCGCTTCGGTGCTGTCGAATCGGGCGATGAGAATGCACGATCCGTCGGATGTACACCCTCCTGTGGAGCCGAGGTAGCCGGTGGCACCCGGCCGCAGCTCGCTCTCCCACTTCTCCAGTCGGCGGTGCAACGCCTCCGGGTCGTTCGTCCTGCCGTGCATGACCTGAATGAACATGGCGAACCTCCCTGGTTCGTGTCCGATAGTCACAATCTCGTCCTGGGGTGCCCCGTCGTCAAGGACGCACTTGAGCCGATGGCACCTCGACGTGTGACGGGTGGCATATTTACCATACGGGACTGTCTGGTATAGTAAAGGACGTGACCGCCACGACCACCGAGACGCACCCTGTCCGACGGGGTCGCCCGCGCGATCCTCAGCGCGGCCGGGCCATCCTCGAGGCCGCCCGCACCGTGCTCGCCGAGCGGGGCTTCACCGGCGCCTCGATGGACGCGATCGCCCACACCGCAGGCGTCGGCAAGGACACGCTGTACCGGCGCTGGGATTCCAAGGAGCAGCTCGTCCAACACCTCCTGACCGTGCTCGCCGACGAGGGAATCCCGTCGCGGCCACCCGACGACGATCCCCGCATCGGTCTGTTCCTCTTCCTCCAGGACGTGGTGCGACTCAACACCGAATCCGACTTCGGCGCCATCGTCACCGGCGTCGTCGGCGAGTCGACCCGCAACCGCGAGCTGGCAACGGCGTTCCACTCGTTCTGGGCTGACCGCCGCGTCTTCGCACGTGATCTCGTCCGCCAGATCATCGGCGCCGATGCACCCTCTCACCAGATCGAACGCCTCATCGACCAGGTCGTGGGCCCCGTGTACTACCGCATGCTCCTCTCGGGCGACGCGATAACCGACGAATACCTGTGGGAGCTCGTCCTGACCATCCCCTGGCCCGACCACGACCAGCCCTGACCCGTCCCCCAGATTCCGACCCGTCCACGTGTCCACACCCGAAAGGTCCCCCTGATGCAGCACCGCGAACACCTCCTCGCCGTCGTCGTTCCCAACGAAGCCGGCGAAGCACCGCTCGACCTTGCCGCCGAACTCGTCGCCCGCGGCGGCAAGGCAACCGTCGTCGTGCTCCTCACCGAGCAGGTACGCGATGACTTCCGACGATTCGCCGATGCCGAGGATCTCGATCTGCCCACCGGCGAGGCGATCGCTCTCGACCGGCTGATCGAGGCCTACAACGCACGCATCGGCGGCGACGACACCGAAACGTTCGCGGCGGGCTCGAGCAGCTCGGCTCGGGATCTGCTCCACACCGCCGCCGTGTCAGGCGCCACCACGATCGCCATCCCCCAACAGCTCGCCGCCCGGTCCAACCTTCGCGGGCTCATGTCCGACGCCCACGTCCCGGTGCTGATCGCCCCCGCCGCCTGAGCGCAACGCAAGCGGCGGAGTCCGCGGCCAGAGCCTGGCTGCTTGCGACTGCACTGGAGGGCGTTCGACCTTTCGCGGCGGTCGAAGGTCACTCCTCAAGGATGGGTCGAATGTTCCGATGAATAGGTCATCAGTCCCCTGTTTTGGGCGAGGGCGGCACATGGCCTCTACGAACGACAACCTCCGCATGCACGTAGCAGATGGCACCAATGATCGGACTTACTTCTGAAGCGCTACTTGGTCCGCCGCTTCGCGCGCGGAACGGCAGGAAGCTGGTGGGCCGCCGGAGCAGGGCGCTCCTGATCGTTGCTGGTTCGGCTGCGCTCGTTGCCGCCATGGCGACGCTGTCGATGTCGCTCGCGGCCTTTGGTTCGACAACGGCCAACGCCGGCAACACATACTCCGCCAACCCACTCTTCACGTATTCGGCAATCGTTCCCGACGACAACCCATCGTTCTGGTGGAGGCTCGGTGAACCTCCCGGTGGCGGTGGACCGTATGCCTTCACCGAGGATTTCGAAGGGGCGTTCGCTTGGACGGTCTACAACTCGGGAACCTTCACGGCGTCGGCCGCCCAGGTGCATGCGGGTGCCGGGAGCGGTCTCAAGAACACCAACAACGACCCGAACGGCGGGTGGAAGGCTCTCGGGTTCACGACCGGAACCGACTGGACGCTCGAAGCGTGGATCTACCGTCCGGGCATCATTCCGGGCGGGGCTTCTGACCGAATCGCTCTCGAGGACGCCAGCTTCAACGGCTACGGTGTCCAAGTCAACCACAGCGCAAACGCGTTCGTGATCGAGCGTCGTACCGGCGGGACAGCAACGACGCTGTCGACCGTGGCATTCGATCCACCCGAGGACCAGTGGTATCGGGTTGTCCTCACTCGAGCGGGATCGAACTTCTCGGCCGGCCTCTACGATTCCGTGGGCAGTCTGCTGTCGAGCACCGTCGCCACCGATTCCACCCATGCAAGCTCAGACCGCTTCGTCGTTCACGGTGGCTACACCTACTACGTCGACGACATCACCGTCACGTCGGCGAGCTCGCCGGCCACCACGATCGCTGTCGACAGCATCGGCAACCTGAACGGCACTTACTACGGCGCACCAACCCTTGGCCAAGCTTCCCTGGTTGCCGGTGAGGCCGACACGTCTGTCGCCTTCAACGGGGCGAACGCAGTGGCAATCGGAGACAGCGCTCTGCTCAACCTCACCACACGCTCGGAGCGTTCGGCAGAGCTGTGGTTCCGGGCCGACACCACCACTGGCCGCCAAGTGCTCTACGAAGAGGGTGGCAGCACGAACGGCATGGTCATCTACCTCGAGAACACGGGACTCCGCGCGCGAGCCTGGTCTGACTCCACCGCGTGGACCAACGAGCTCGATACCGCCGTCCGCGTCGCAGCCGGTACGACCTACCACGTGGTCGTCACGCTCGATACGAACAACAGCCCCAATCTCATCCTCTACGTGAACGGTTCTCCGGTCGCGACCGCGTCCAAGCCCGACACCCAGGCCTGGAACGCCCATTCCGACGACGGAGCCATCGCCATGCAGAACGGCAGCACCCGCTATCACGACGGCACCTTCGGCGCCACCGCAACCAACGGCTTCCAGGGCACCATCGACGACGTCTCGATCTACAACACCGTTCTCAGCCCCAGCCGCGTCCAAGCCCGCTGGATCGCCGGAGGCTCGTGATCAGCGGTGGAGTCTGCGGCCGACGACTGCCGGCGCGCGATCAGATCGTCGTCGTGGCACCGGGCGGGACAACGATGATCTCGACATCGAGGCCGCGTTCGCCGACGGCGGCGATCAACTCCAGTGGCGGATCGACGAGGCGATCGTTCGGGCGGACGTGGTACGGCCAGAGCGTCCCCCAGTGGATCGGGATAGCGATCCGTGAGCCGAGCAGCTCGAGCGCCTCGGCGGCGCGCTCCGGGTCGAGGTGGCCGCCACCGAGGGTGGGGCCCCAGCCCCAGATCGGAATGAGCGTCAGCTCGGGGTCGTGGTCGGCCATCTCGGGGTAGATGTCGGTATCGCCCGGGAAGTACCCGCTCCAGTCGGCGGTCTCGAGCAGGAAGCCGAGCGGTTGGATACGCGGCGCGCCGGGATGGCGGCGGTCGTCGTGGTCGGCCGGCACGGCGGTGATCGTCACGGCATCGTGGACGACCGACTCGCCGACGACGACCTCGGTGACCCGCGCGAACCCGAGGCCGGACACCTTTGCACCGAGGCCGCGGGGCACGACCACGTGCGCAGTTCGCGGGAGCAGCTTCAGCGAGGCGACGTGGAAATGATCGTGATGCTGGTGGGAGATCACGACGACATCGACGGTCGACCGGTCGAAGTCGGCGGCCGGGGCCCCGAGCCGGCGAAGGTGCTTGAGCCGCGCCGTCAGAACGGGATCGGTGAGGATCGTCGTGCCGGCCACCTCGAGCGACACCGAGGCGTGGCCGACGTAGGTGATCCGCACCTCGCCCACCTCAGCCTCGGGCATGGACGTCGGCGGCAGCGGCGCCCTGGACCTCGGCCAGCCACGACTTGAACAGGTCGTGGATCGAGCGAGCACCGACGAGCGGCGCGTCGGGCTGGGGAAGTCCTGCCGGGGCGAGGACGAACGGGCGGCTCTGGGCGCCGCCGAGGCCACCGTGGAAGCCGATCAGCTCCTCGAAGGCGGCGCCCTCGTCGGCGTCGGGGTCATAGAAGCTGTTCACGAGGAGATCGGGGCAGTTGTAGAAACTGCTCGTGCGGCGGAGGTGGTCGGCCGTGTTCGGGCCGAACGGGGCGAGCGGGTCGTCGCCCTCGAAGCGGTCGTCGTCGAGATGGCGAACGCCTCGCGGCCCGAACACGAGATCGCCGTCGACCTCGTCGCGCACGAGCACGAGCCCGATGCCCGCATGTCGGCGCAGCCCGTCGATCAGGCCGGGGTGCGCGTCGTCGATCTGCTGGCGGCTTGCCCGACCCTCCAGCGACGTGAACGACACGAGCCCGAGGTTGCCCGAGGCGAGCACGACGATCTCCTCTTCGTCGAGGGCCACCGTCCGTTCGGTGTCGGGGCCGATGACGACCTCACCGTCGACGGTCTTGCCGCGCGTCGCTCGCTTCACCGCCTTGCCCAGTCGCGAGCTGTCGGTGGCGGCGTCGGTGAGCAGCCCGTTGACGTTGTTCCAGCCCTCCTCGGCGAGCACCGGTGCCGTCACGCCGCCGCTCGCCAGCTGCTGCACGACAGCATCCAGAGTCTCGCCGTATCGCTGCTCGAAGGTGGCGCCCTGGGTCTGGCCATGGTCTGCGAGCACGACCACGTAGTACGGGCGGGGCGCGTTGTCGAGCGTGGTGAGCAGCCGCTCGAGCTGGTCGTCGGTG
>JAHEJN010000105.1 GCA_024638845.1 Acidimicrobiales bacterium
GCAGCTCGGCGATCTCGTCGAGTACCCGGTCGGGGTCGTCGTAGCGGGTCCACAGTCCTTCGAGGTTCAAGACGCCCAACCCGCCCAGCTGACCCACGGCGATCGCGGTGGCCGGGCTGACTACACCGTCCATGGCCGACGCCATCACCGGAAGGTCGAACCGGAACGCGTCGATCTCCCAGCTGATGTCGACGTCTTCGGGGTCGCGCGTGCGCCTGCTCGGCACGATCGCGATGTCGTCGAAGCCGTAGGCCCGACGACCGCTCTTGCCCAGGCCGATTTCGATCTCTGCCACTGCTCTACTCCTAGCTCAGCGAGAAGCAATCACCCTAGTCACGCCTACTCGGCGTGAGGGTCACCACCTGCGGGTTTCTTCAGGAACTCCCGCCGACGCATCCGGCCGCCGCGGTTATCGCCTTCCAGGCCGCTTCGACGTGGCGGCGTTCGGTCGTGACCGAACCGATGGCGAGGCGGAGCACCACCTGATCGTCGAGCACGGTGGAGATCAGGTACAACTCGCCCGACGCATTGCACGTGTCGAGGATGCGCCGGTTCACGTCGTCGCCACCGGTGTGGCGGAAGCACACGAGGGCGAGAGGTACGGGCGCGACCACCTCGAAATCGGGGTCAGCCTCTACCCACCCGGCGAATTCACGGGCCCAGGCCACGTGACGGCGGATGTGGGCCCGCAGCCCGGCCATGCCGTAGTGCCGCAGCACGAACCACAGCTTCAACGCCCGGAACCGGCGCCCGAGGGGCACCTGCCAGTCGCGGTAGTCGATCACCTCACCCGATTCGGTGGCCTGGTTGCGCAGGTACGGCGGAAGGATGCTGAGTGCGTCGATGAGCGCGTCGCGGTCGGCAACGTAGAGAAGCGAGCAGTCGAAGTTCGTCAGCAACCACTTGTGGGGGTTGAACACGTAGCTGTCGGCTCGTTCGAGGCCGTCGTTGAGATAGCGGAACTCGGGGCACACGGTCGCCGAGCCGGCGTAGGCACCGTCGACGTGCAGCCACAGGCCGTGGGCCTCGGTGATGTCGGCGATCGCGTGTAGGGGGTCGAGTGCGGCCGACGACGTGGTACCGGTGGTGGCCACGACGGCCATGGGGACCAGCCCGGCGGCGAGATCGGCGTCGATGGCGGCGGCGAGCGCGTCGGGTCGCATGGCGAAGGTGTCGTCGACATCGATGAAGCGCACCCGCTCGTGGGGGATGCCCGCGATGCGAGCGCTCTTCTCGATCGACGAGTTCGACTGGGCGGTGGTGTACAACGTCATGCGCGCGATGGCGTCGGCGCTCCCGAGACGATGGCGGGCGGCCAGCATCGACACCAGCGATCCGCTCGATGCCGAGTCCTGGATCACTCCGCCGCCATCGCTGGTCGACAGGAAGCGCTCGGGCAGGCCCATCACCTCGACCATCCAGTCGCACACGTGGGTTTCGAGCTCGGTGGCCGCCGGCGAGGTCGCCCAGGCCATGCCCTGCACGCCGAGCCCCGACGACACGAGATCGCCGAGAATCGCCGGACCAGTGGCATTCGACGCGAAGTAGGCGAAGAAGTCCGGCGACTGCCAGTGGGTGATGCCCGGCACGATGATCGAGTCGAGATCGGCCAACACGTCGGCGAAGGGCTCGGGGTGCTCGGGCGGGTGCGGCGGCAGCTTCGCCCGGATGTCGCCGGGCTGCACCTGGGCCAGCACCGGGTACTGCTCGATGTTGGCCATGTAGTCGGCCACCCAGTCGACCACCTCGTGGCCGCGACGGCGGAACTCGTCGGGGGTCATGTGCAGAGGTTCTTCGAAGTCGCTCACCGCCGGGCCTCCGATGCGACATCGTCGACGCCGGTGACGATGGTGAGGAACTGCCGCAGCAGCGACGCCGTCACGCCCCACACCGTGTCACCGTGGAGCTCGAAGAAGGTGACCGGTCGCTCGAGCCCATCGAGGTGCCAGTGCTCCTCGCGGAAGGCATCGTCGTCGAGCAGCTCGGCGATGGAGACGTGCAGGATGTGTTCCACCTCGGCGGGAGACGCAGTGAGGACCGGGCGTCGCGCCAGAACCCCGACCTCGGGGTGGATCAGCGAATCGCTGGTGAAGGTGACGAAGCGGTCGAGCGCACCGATGCGCCGGGGCAGCGCCGGATCGAGGTCGATCTCCTCGTGGGCCTCGCGGGTCGCCGTGTGCCACGGATCGGCGTCGGCGGGATCGGCCCGACCGCCGGGGAAGGCAACCTGATGGGTGTGAGTCCGCATGTGGGCGGCTCGTCGGGTGAGGATCACGTGCGGTCGGCCGTCGTATTCGTAGAGCGGCACCAGCACCGCCGACTCGTGGCGAATCGGCCGCTGGCTTTCGTGCACCACCGGCCGATACGAGCTGATGGCCCGTTCGATGTCGTCCAGGCTGAGCGAGGTCGCCGAGTCGACACCCGACCACGGGGCGCGCCCGCCCGGCCGGGCGCCGGCTGGACGCGGGATCTCCTGCGGTCCGCCCCGGCCCACGCGTTCAGTGCTCGACGTCGACCGCGGCAGCCAGTGCCTTCAGGAGGTCGGCCATTCCGGCGGTCTTGAGATTGGCCATCACCCGCCCCGGCGTCTCCTCCGCTCGCTCCCACTGCATCCAGTACTCGAGCAACTTCACGGGGTCGGGGGCCGGCTTTTCCATACACGCAGCGTACCTTCCTCCCACCCCGGCCAAATCCCCACCCTGAGTACCGGATACCGCTACCAACCATGGGGATTCGAGGAGGTTGGGTGCGAACAAAACGTCGAAATCCCCAGCGTAGGTTGCGGAAACCGCTACTCACGCTGGGGATTCCAAGAAAGAGCTGTGGGATCGTAGCCGGGGGCTACATCATGCCGCCCATGCCGCCCATGCCGCCCATCATGCCTTCGCCGCCGCCGCCGCCCATGGGCGGTTCGGGCTCGGGCATGTCGGCCACGATGGCCTCGGTGGTGAGCAGCAGGGCCGCGATCGACGCTGCGTTCTGCAGCGCCGCCCGGGTGACCTTGGCCGGATCGATGACACCGGCCTTGATCAGGTCTTCGTTCTTGCCCTTGGCGGCGTTGAATCCGACCGGACCGGTCTCGGCCTCGATCTCGCGAACCACCACGACACCCTCGTAGCCACCGTTGTCGGCAATGAGCCGGGTCGGCGCCGAGAGCGCCTCGTAGATGATCTTGGCGCCGGTGGCTTCGTCGCCGGTGAGCGACTTGGCCAGCTTGAGGACGGCGGGACGGGCCCGGAGCAGAGCGGTACCACCGCCGGCGACCACGCCTTCTTCGATGGCGGCGCGGGTGGCCGACAGCGCATCTTCGATGCGGTGCTTCTTCTCCTTGAGCTCGACCTCGGTGGCCGCGCCGACCTTGACGACGGCGACGCCGCCGGCCAGCTTGGCCAGGCGCTCCTGGAGCTTCTCGCGATCCCAGTCGGAGTCGGTGTTGTCGATCTCGTTGCGGATCTGACCCACCCGACCATCGACGTCGGCCTTGGAGCCGGCACCCTCGATGATCGTGGTGTCGTCCTTGGTGACGATGATCTTGCGGGCCGAGCCCAACAGGTCGAGGGTCACGCCGTCGAGCTTGAGCCCGATCTCCTCGGCGACGACCTGGCCACCGGTGAGAACCGCCATGTCCTGGAGCATCGCCTTGCGCCGTTCACCGAACCCGGGCGCCTTGACCGCAACCGAGTTGAAGGTGCCACGGATCTTGTTCACCACGAGGGTGGCGAGGGCCTCGCCCTCGACGTCCTCGGAGATGATGAGCAGCGGACGGCCCGACTGCATGACCTTCTCGAGCACCGGCAGCAGATCCTGGACCGACGTGATCTTGCCCTGGTTGAACAGGACATAGGGGTTCTCGAGCACCGCTTCCTGACGCTCGGCGTCGGTGACGAAGTACGGCGACAGATAACCCTTGTCGAACTGCATGCCCTCGACGAACTCGAGATCCATGCCGAAGGTGTTCGACTCCTCGACGGTGACGACACCGTCGGTGCCCACCTTGTCGATCGCGTCGGCGAGCACCTTGCCGATGGCCACGTCGGCCGCCGAGATGGCGGCGACGTTGGCGACCTGCTTCTTGTCGGTGTCGACGGGCACGGCCTGCTTGGCAAGGCTCTCGACGGCAACCGCAACGGCTTGCTCCATGCCCCGCTTGACGCCCATGGGGTTGGCGCCGGCGGCCACGTTGCGGAGGCCTTCCTTCACCAGAGCCTGCGCGAGAACCGTGGCAGTGGTGGTGCCATCGCCGGCGATGTCGTTGGTCTTGGTGGCAACTTCCTTCACCAGCTGGGCGCCCATGTCCTCGAACGGATCTTCGAGCTCGACCTCACGGGCGATGGAGACACCGTCGTTGGTGATGGTCGGGGCGCCGAACTTCTTGTCGAGCACCACGTTGCGGCCCTTCGGGCCGAGGGTGACCTTGACCGCGTCGGCCAGCTTGTTGACGCCGGCTTCGAGCGAGCGTCGAGCCGATTCGTCGAATTTGAGTTCCTTGGTCATCGTCGATCGCCTACTTGACCACGGCGAGCACGTCGCGCGCGGAGAGGATGAGGAGATCTTCGCCACCCGAGCTCAGCTCGGTGCCGCCGTACTTGCTGTAGACGACCGTGTCGCCGACACTGACGTCGATCGGGATGATCTCGCCGGTGGTGTCGGAACGCTTGCCCGGGCCGACGGCCAGGACTTCACCCTGCTGGGGCTTCTCTTTGGCGGTGTCGGGGATGACCAGACCGCTGGCGGTGGTCTCTTCGGACTGACCGGGACGGACCACGATGCGATCCTCGAGGGGATGGAGATTCATTGTGCGCTTGCCTCCGTGTGGGGTTAGCACTCTGGATGTGAGAGTGCTAACTCTACGCGGGACGTCCACCGGACGACAACGCATTCGGCGAGGTTCGGGCAAACTCCTCGGATGCGACTCCAGATCGCCAACCCGTCCCAGCACGCGGAGCTCGCGGCGCTGCCCTTCGCCGAGCGCCTCGACGACTGGGATCTACCCAATGTCTCCGACGTGGGCGGCCTGCACCGTCACGTCGTCCGACTCGTCGAATACGAAAGAGAGTCCTTCGTGGTGAAGGAGCTGCCCGATCGACTGGCCCTGCGCGAGTACCGGTTGCTCCGGGAGCTGGCCGAGGCCGGCTTGCCGACGGCAGAGGTCGTGGCCGTCCTCACCGGCAAGCCCGACGTCGACGGCATGGTCGTAACCCGCCATCTCGACTACTCGCTGCCCTACCGGTCCTTGTTGTCGGGCCGGGGGCTGATCATCCCGTATCTCGGTGAGCGTGTCCTCGACGCCATGGTCGGCCTGCTCGTGCGGATTCACCTCGCCGGGTTCTTCTGGGGCGACTGTTCGTTGTCGAACACGCTGTTCCGTCGCGACGCCGGGGCACTGTCGGCCTACATCATCGACCTCGAGACCGGTGAACGCGAGAACGAACTCAGCCCAGGCCAGCGGGCGCTCGATCTCGAGATCGCCACCAACAACGTGGCCGGCGGCCTCCTCGATCTGCAGTCGGCCGGCCGGCTGGCCGAGGGGATCGATCCGATCGAAGTCGCCCTGGCCATCGAGGGCCAATATCAGCGGCTCTGGGCCGAGCTCACCGACGAGCAGGAGATCGCATCCACCGAGCTGTACCGGCTGCGCCAGCGGCTCGACCGACTCCACGAGCTGGGCTTCGACGTCGAGGAGATGGACATCTTCTCGGTCGATCACGACAGTCGGTTGCGTTTCGTCCCCCGGGTCGTCGAGCACGGCTACCACACGGCCAGGCTGGCCGACCTCACCGGCCTCGACACCCAGGAGAACCAGGCCCGCAAGCTGCTCAACGCCATACGCGAGTTCGGGGCATGGCTCCAGGACGAGACCGGCAAGTCGTATCCGGAGAACGTGGTGGCGGTGCGGTGGATGGACCGACGCTTCGAGCCCACCATCGAGAAGATCCCCCCGCACCTGTTCGCCAAGCTCGAGCCGGCCGAGATCTACGTGCAGGTGCTCGAGCACCGCTGGTTCCTGTCCGAGGCCGCCGGACAAGACGTCGGGGCCGAGGAGGCACTCGACTTGTATCTCGCCGATGTCTTGACCAGCGCTCCCGACGAGGTGGTGCAGATCGGCGACGAGCCCGGCGTGGAGGTCACCGACGCGGTTACCGAGGTGGTCACCGACGATTTGGAGTGATGGTGGACATTTTCCTCGTACTTCCCGTAGGCTTCCCCGGTTCGCGAAGTCGACTACATATTCACCTTGGAGGGGAAAATGTCGAAACGTATGCTGATGTTCCTCATCGCCTTGTTGGCGGTGTTCGGAATGGTTGCCGCCTCGTGCGGCAGCGACGACGACAGCGGGGATACCGCCGCCGAAGAGCCAGCGGCCGAAGAGCCAGCAGCCGAAGAGCCCGCAGCCGAAGAGCCCGCGGCCGAAGAGCCCGCAGCTGAGGAGCCCGCAGCCGAAGAGCCCGCCGCCGCGGCTGGCGGAGAAGGCAGCATTTGGGTCCTGCTCCCCGACACGGCGACTTCTGACCGTTGGGAGAAGGACGATCGTCGGTTCTTCGCCGAAGGCTTCGAGGCTGCAGGGCTGGCCGAGGGCACCGACTTCACCATCGTGAATGCCGAAGGCGATGCCGCCACCCAGATCAGCCAGGCCGAACAGGCCATCGGCGACGGCGCGTCGGTCATCGTCTTGACCAGCAACGACTCGGGTTCCGGCGCCACCATCATCGACCTCGCCCGCGAGGCCGACATCGCGGTCGTCGAGTACGACCGATTCAACACCGAAGGCAGCGCCGGTGGCGATGTGTACGTGAGCTTCGACAACGTGCGGGTCGGTGGCACCATGGCCGAGGTGCTCGAGCCCCTCATCGATGCTCTCCCGGTCGACACACCCCAGGTCGTGATGCTCAACGGTGGCGAGGAGGACAACAACGCCTTCCTGTTCCGTGACGGCTACAACGAGGTCGTCGAGGCCCGTGTGGGCGCCGGTGACTGGGCCCTGGTCGCCGATCAGTTCACCCCGGGTTGGGACAACGCCGAGGCCCTGGCCATCTTCGACCAGATCCTCGTCGCGGCCGGCAACGACGTGAACGCCGTGTTCGCGGCCAACGACGGCCTCGCCGGGTCGGTCATCGCCTCGTTGGAGAACGCCGGGCTCGATCCCACCACCATTCCCGTCAGTGGCCAGGACGCGACCCAGGCCGGTATCCAGAACGTGCTGTTGGGCAAGCAGGCCATGAGCGTGTACAAGCCCATCAAAGTTGAGGCCGCCGCGGCGGTTCAGGCGGCTCTGGCTCTGCGCGCCGGCGAAGACATCACCGGCCTCACCGGTGACTTCACCATCATCGGCATCAACGCCGACGGCAGCCCCGCCGACGGGCCCACCGGCGACGGCGTCGTGCCCTACATCGCGTTGGTCCCCATCGGGGTGACCGCCGACAACGTCGCCGACACCGTCGTCGCCGACGGGTTCCGCACCCTCGAGGAACTGTGCACCCCGGAGGTCTCGGCGATCGCCACCGCTCTCTGCGGCTAGGACGACCATCGGGTTAGCGCCGCACATCGATGATGTGCTGTACTTGACGAGGCGGGGGCCCCGGCCCCCGCCTCGTCTTGTTTCGAGGGGGATCAGATCTTGACCGAACAAGCCACCACCGACACGGCCGCCCCGCTTTTGATCTGCGAGGGCGTGTCAAAGGCCTTCGGTGCGGTGCACGCGCTGTATCGGGTCGACTTCGAAGTGCGCCCGGGTGAGGTCATGGCCCTCGTCGGCGACAACGGCGCCGGGAAGTCCACGCTGATCAAGGGCATCGTGGGCATCTATCCCTTCGACGAAGGACGATTGCTCTACGACGGAAGACCGGTGCGAATACACAGCCCACGTGATGCTTCGGCCCTCGGCATCGAGGTCGTCTATCAAGACCTCGCGCTGGCCGACAATCTCGATGTCGTGGCCAACATGTTCCTCGGCCGAGAGCAGATTCGGTCGAAAGTGATGCTCGATGAGCTGGCCATGGAGCACAAGTCCCAGGAGGTGCTCGAGAGCCTGTCGGTGACCACCCTGCAATCCGTGCGGCAGACCGTGGCCGGACTCTCCGGCGGCCAGCGCCAAGCTGTGGCCGTCGCCAAGGCAGTGATGTGGGGCAAGTCGAAGATGGTCATCCTCGACGAGCCCACCGCGGCGCTCGGGGTGGCCCAGACCCGTCAGGTGCTCGATCTGGTCCGTCGGCTGGCCGGCCAGGGATTCGCCGTGGTCATCATCTCCCACAACCTGCACGACATCTTCGAGGTCGCCGATCGGATCACCGTCCTGCGGTTGGGCCAGCAGGTGGCGGTGTTCGACAAGGACGCCACCAACCAGCAGGAGGTCGTCGAGGCCATCACCGCCGGCGAGCTCGCCCACGTACCCGGCATGGACGAAAGGGAACTCACGTGAGCGACGAGACCGAAGTCGAAGACGGCACCGGAGCGACCGCCCCGTCGATGCGGACGGCCGGGTTCGATACCCCGACCGAGACCGTTGGCCAGTACCTCGAGGGTCGCTGGCAGGCGGTGAAGGCCGGCGACCTCGGTTCGCTGCCCATCATCGCCGGGCTGATCGGCATCGTCATCGTCTTCGGCCTGCTCGAAGATCAGTTCCTCACCACCCGCAACTTCACCAACCTGCTCCTGCAGATGGCACCGATCTCGTTCTTCGCCATCGGCATCGTGTTCATCCTGCTCATCGCCGACGGTGAGATCGTGACGATCGACCTCTCGGTCGCCTTCGTGGGTGCCACCGGCGGCGCGGTGCTCGTGCTCCTGCAACGGCCCGACGACCCCGGGTGGCCATGGTGGGCCTGCATCCTGGCCGCGCTGCTCGTGACCACCGCCATCGGGTTCGTCCACTCGATCATCATCACCAAGCTCGGCGTTCCGTCGTTCGTCATGACCCTCGCGGCGTTCCTCATCTGGTCGGGCGTCCTGTTGTACCTCACCACCGAGTTCACCGACGCCGGCACCATCCGCATCCAGGACGACACCCTCATCGACCTGGCCAACAACTTCATGCCCGAATGGGTCGGATGGATGCTCGGCATCATCGTCGTGGTCGGGTATTCCCTCACGCAGCTCGCGAGCACCCGGTCGCGACAAGCGCGCGGGCTCGACGCCAAGCCCATGCTGATCGTGGCGACCCAGATCATCGCCGTGAGTGCCCTCACCCTCGGTGCGGTGTACTTCGCCAACCAGGACCGCGGGGTGCCGCAGGTCACGTTGACTCTCGGCATCTTCCTCGCCTTCTGGACGTTCATCGCGTCGAAGACGGCCTTCGGCCGTCACGTCTACGCGGTGGGCGGCAGCCCCGAGGCAGCTCGCCGGGCCGGCATCAACGTCGACCAGATCCGGATCATGGTGTTCCTCATCAACGGCTTCATGGCCGGCGTGGGCGGCATCATCCTGGTGTCGCGGC
>JAHEJN010000207.1 GCA_024638845.1 Acidimicrobiales bacterium
TCGGGGTCGAAACCGGCGGGCGTCGACGATGTGCTGCGGTTCGAGACCGACCTGATCTTGACCATCGGGCGTACACAGCTGCTCGGCGCAGCCGATCTTCCCGCGCTCACTGCGGTGATGAACGAGTACCGGATGGAACCACTGTCTGCGTTTCTCGGCCAGCCGAGTCCGCCCGAGGAGCCGTTCCCGTGGCCGATCTGGGATGACGAGGCGTCACGCGACGAGCGCTTCATCGGGCTTCTGAATCCGCTGCTCGAGCTGTGCCGGCCAACGCACCCGGAGGACGCCGACCTCTTCGCGAGAGCCGCGCGAATCGGCGTCGGCGCCGGGGTCACCTTCGACCCCGAACAACTCACTGCTGATCAACGCGACGCGCTCCGGTCCGGTATCGAGACGGCCCGAGACAAGATGGCCGATCAGGCGTCTCGCCTTGCCGCCGAGGTCAACGGGTGGATCGGTTTGGAGGGGTTCGGACCGCGCAGCTACTTCAACGGCAACTCCCTGCTTCGCGCAGCAGCTGCCATGGCCGGTTGGGGCGCCAACGACAAGGAGGAGGCGTACTACCCGCTCGCCAGAGTCGACGCCGACGGACAGGCCCTCAACGGCAACCACCGCTACCGGCTGACCTTCAACACCGAACCACCGAACAACGCGTTCTGGTCGGTCACGCTGTACGACACCTCCTACGACGGGACGGCCGGATACCTCGTCGACAACCCGATCGACCGCTACCTGATCAACAGCACAACCGAGGGCCTGTCAGTCGATGATGACGGTTCGCTCACCATCGTCATCCAGCACGATCGGCCCGAAGCCACCGCAGAGGTCGCCAACTGGCTACCGGCACCCGAGGGCCCGTTCTATCTGATCCTGCGTAACTACATGCCCCAAGCAGCCGCACTGGACGGATCGTGGGAACCACCACCGGTGACCAGAGTCGGCTGAGTTGACCGCAGGAGGCCAGCCATTCCTCGGATCGCCGACTTCATCGGCTCGACCGCCAACCCCAACCTCCCGGTCACCGAACTCGACGACGAGTTCAACACCGTCTGGTCCGAGACAGTGGGCCGAGACCTCGGACGACCGGAGGACGACTCAGTGCTCGCACTACTCAACACGACCCAGCTCGCGCACATATCGACACAGGCTGCCGACTCGCCAACCCGCTCGGAATCGGCATCCCTGAAGAGTGTTGGTTTGTCAAGCAGGGATTTTCGAGGCTGGGAGTGGGTGTGTGAGCGCGTCAAGATCGAACCCGTCCGAGAGCGGGTTCGTGGGTGGTGTTCGTTGGGTTGGTGTTCGTGGCGGTGGTGCGGTCGACCGTCTCCAATGTGCTCGTCATGTGCGAGCGGCACGCCCTGTGGGGTGCTTAGCCATCCCTTCGCCCCGCGCCGCGTGAAGCGACGAGGGCATGGAGCTGTCGGGCCAAGGCCAGTTGCTGGGCTCAATCACATAGTCGGCTGTCCCTCGGTGGGAAGCCCTGCCGATACCGAGCACGCAGACACCTGACCGCGTCCGCCAGGGTCACGCAGCTTCTGTTGTCGGGTGGACGATGTCGAGGCATCGAACCTCGAGATCACGCAGCCCGTAGAAGACAAGCGTGAGGAGCTTTCGGGCCGCCGCGACACGGCCCTTGTTCACTCCGCGTCGCTGGCCGACACGGACATAGATGTCATGGATGGGTTCGATCTTGTGGTTCCGCGACACCGCTTCGACCGCCGCCCACCGCACCAGGCGTGGGCCTTGTTTGGTGATCGCACCACCCCGATGTGCTTTCACGTCCGATTCACGGTGACGGGGTGTTATGCCGGCCCATGATGAGATCTGGCGGGCGTTGTCGAAGCGGGTGACGTCACCGATCTCGGCGACGAAGATCGCCGCGAACACCGGGCCGACCCCGTGGATCTGCTGGATCGTCTCATAGCCCGGATGCCCTTGAACATCGCGGCGATCCGGGCGTCGGGCCGCGTGATCTCGTTGTCCTAGGTTCTGACCAGCCTGCGCAACGATCGCAGCCGGTCCTCGAACGCTTCGGCCATGGTGGTGTCGTCGAGCCAGTCCTTGCCGCCCGGTCCCCACAGATGCTTGACCGGCGGGATCAAGCCCTCTTTGCCGATCACCGCGTGCACCTGCGTTTTGAGACCGGCACGGAGCTGGGAGAGCTTGCGTCGATAGCGGACCAGCTCGCGTTGCTCACGGATCGGTGCCGGCGCGATCCATGCTTCGGGCAGCATCCCCATCTGCAGCAGATCCGCGAGCAGGCGGGCGTCGATCCGATCGGTTTTCACTCGCCGGTTCTCGAACGCCGCGATCCCCAACGGATGCGCAAGATGCACCGTCCCGCCGGCCTCGGTGATCACGTCGGCGGCCCAATACCAGCCTCACGTGGCTTCGATCACCACCTCCGGATCAGGGCCGGCGTCGCGGATCGCTGCGGCGAGGTTCTCTGGAGTGTTGTCGATTTTCCTGGTCCAGAGCTCCTCGCCGTCCTCGTCCAAGACGACGATCACCGACCTGCGCCGGTGAAGGTCAATTCCCA
>JAHEJN010000106.1:0-3633 GCA_024638845.1 Acidimicrobiales bacterium
CGTTCACGATGCTGCAAACTCACCCTCGACCCAAGGTTCCGACGCGCTTTTTTCGCTGCTTCTGCGTCTGGCATTAGCAAAAGCATTTGCAAACGACACCCCTGGGAGCATTTCCACAGCTCTCACCAGGGGTTTCTAGGGTGTCGGAGGGGCGTCTTGTACCCTAACTCCACACACCGAAAGTGGTTGGATCCGGCTACCGGCAGCTGCGTGACCAGGTAAGACGTGGCCTAACAGGCCGAGGTTCTCAGGCCTTCTCGCCGCGTCTCGGCCCGGTGCGGGCATCGAGCTGAGGCGGGCCCTCGATCTCGCTGCGGTCATAGGGCGGTGTCGGGGATGCGGAGGGTGAAGGTGGAGCCGTGGCCGATTGCGGATTCGACGTGAAGGGTGCCGCCGTGGGCTTCGGCGATCGAGCGGGCGATGGCGAGGCCGAGTCCACTGCCGCCCTGTTCGCGGTCGCGTGCGTTGTCGACGCGGTAGAAGCGGTCGAACAGCCGGTCGAGGTGCTCGGCGGCGATCCCTGCCCCGTTGTCGGTGACCCGGATGGCGACCCCATCGCTGTCCGCCTCGGCTTCGAGGGACAGCGTGGCGGAGGTGGGAGTGTGGGTGAGGGCGTTGGTGACGAGGATCGACACCGCTTGGAGCACTCGTTCGGGGTCGGCAGCGATCTCGATGGGCGCAGGGACGTCGACGGTGATCGTGCGGTCGGGTTGAACGACTCGGGTGTCGGCGGCGACGTCGTCGAGGAGCTGGCGGATGTCCACGGTTGACGTCTCGATGGAGATTGTGCCCTCGTCGAGGTTGGCGAGCAGGAAGAGGTGCTCGACGATGGTGGACATGCGCTTGGCTTCGCCCCGGATGCGGCGCATGGCGTCATCGACCGCCTCGTCGGAGGTGAGCAGGCCCTGACGGTGCAGGTCGGCGTAGCCCATGAGCGTGGTGAGCGGCGTGCGCAGTTCGTGGGAAGCGTCGGCCACGAAGGAGCGGAGGCGAGCCTCCGTCTCGGCGGTGGTGTCGAGCATGAGGTTCATGGCCGAGCCGAGCGTGGCAGCTTCGGTGTTGGCCTGGCTCTGGGGGACCCGTTCGTCGCGTCGCCCGGCCGCGATGGCACGGGCAACCTCGGTGGCGGCGCGAATCGGTCGGATGCTGAGCCTGTTGACCCACCATCCGACGATGAGCGCAAAGGCGCCGATTGCGGCGACGGCGATGAGGCCGGAGAGCCGGAGACTGCGGATCGCGTCGTCGATGGGCTCGGTGGACTGTCCGATGACGAGCACCAGGCCTTCGATGTCCTGGGCGATCACGCGCATCTCCACGTCGCTGCCGGCGGTTCCGATGGTGACGGGCACGTCGCGTGGCGCGCGCTGGATGTCCTCGATGTCGGGTCTGAGCCCAGGGGTCGAGGCTGGGGCGCGGGAGGTCACCAGAGCGCCGTTGAAGACCGCGCCGACGTAGAGCTCCCCCGTGTCGGCGGGTGGGCCAGGCTCTGGCGTCGTGAGTCTGGAGACGATGATCGAGCCGGCGTCTGCGACCAGGGCCAGTCGGGTGTCGACCTGATCGAGCAGAACCTGCCGCTGTCGCTGCTGGACCCCGAAGAATGCCGCCATCACCACGAGGAGGCAGGCGCCGGCGGCGACGACGAGTCGGGCCCGCAGGGTCATCTGGGTTCCTTCATCGAGTAGCCGACGCCTCGCACCGTGTGGATCAGTGGCGTCTCGCCGCTGTCGATCTTGCGGCGTAGTCCTGAGATAAAGGTCTCCACGATGGCCGACTCGCCGTCGAAGTCGTACTCCCAGACGTGGTCGAGGATCTGGGCCCGGGTCAAGACACGACCGACGTTGGCCAGCAGCAGCCGCAGGAGCTTGAACTCGGTGGGGGTGAGATGGACGGGGTCGCCCCCGACGCGCACCTCGTGGGCGTCCTCGTCGAGCACCACGTCGCCGGCCCGCAGCGCCCGCTGTTCGAGCTTGCCAGCCCGTCGCAGCGCCACATGCACCCGAGCCACCAGCTCCTCCAACGCGAACGGCTTGGTGATGTAGTCGTCACCACCGCTGGTCAACCCCCGGACGCGATCCTCGGTCGCTCCACGGGCGGTGAGGAACAGCACCGAGCCCTCCCACCGCTCGGCGCGAAGACGACGCAGGATCTCGAACCCGTCGATGTCGGGCAGATTGATGTCGAGCACGACCACGTCGACCGGTGCGGTGCGCAGGTGGTGGAGTGCGTCGGTGCCGTTGTCGACGGCAGTGACGTCCAGGTCTTGGACCGACAATGCCGAGGTCACGAGGAAGCGGATGTTCTCCTCGTCGTCGACGACGAGCACCTTCGGGCGGTCCACCCCAAGAGCATGACAGCTGTGTCCGTGGTTCTCCTGGGCAGAACCTGAAGAGTTCCTGAGGACACGGCCGAGATCCCCAGGAAACCCAAAGGGTTCACCAAAGGGGTCCCGAGGGTCGGACCCGATGCTGGCTCCCACTGCGACGACCGTGGCGCAGTCCAACAGATGGGATCGACAATGAAGCGAGCAACGGCGCTGGTCACAGTGCTTGTACTGACACTTGCCGCCTGCGGTGGGGGCGACGGGGACGAAGTGGTGTCTGCCGCTCCAGTGGTCGCCGAGTCCCAACAAGATCAAGCCGTCTCGACCGATGGGGCAACCGAGCCGACCGCCGCCGTGGCCGACGACACGGACACGGCTGACTCGGCGACCCCCTCGACAGCGACCGAGGCGACCGACGAGGAGCGAGCCCTCGACTTCGCCCAGTGCATGCGTGACAACGGCGTCGACTTTCCAGATCCGGTGATCAACGCCGATGGCTCGATCGATCTGGGCGGCAACGTGACCCCCGGCTCCATCGACCCCACCAGCGACACGTTCAGCGATGCCGTAGCGGTGTGCGGCCCGATCGTTGCTGGAGCGAGCTTCTTGCCGGGGGCCAACGTCGACGAAACCGAACAACAGGCAAACCTTCTGGCTTTCGCCGAATGCCTGCGGGGCCTCGGCTATGACGTGATCGATCCTGTCTTGAGCGACATCCAGGCCGGTGGCCCCGGGGCGCTGGTGAGAGCCTTCGGCGAGAACTTCGACCCAACCGATCCCGCCAACGCTGATGCCGTCCAGGAGTGCCAGGGCCAGGTGGCGGGGGCGTCTGATGAGTGAAACACCCCCCGTCCTCGTCAGTCCGACAACACCGCCACCGACCTCGGGCGAGGCGCAGCACGCATCGCCAACCAACAACGGCCCGACCGGCGAGACGCCTGGTCGTCGCCCCAGTCGTTGGACGATCGCCCTCATCCTGGGCGGCCTCGCTGTCGCGGGTGCCGTCGCGTGGTTCGCCTTCGGTGGCGACGGCACAGAAGCCGCCGAAGCACCCGCGCCGGTGACGGTCCGCACGGCGACTGCTGAACAGCGCGACCTCGTGGACACCTCGACGCTCGAGGGCACACTCGGCTACGCACGCGACATAGCCATCTCGGCGCCGGTGGCGGGCACGGTCACTGAGCTGATCGGCGATGGCGACCCCGTCGAGCGGAACACCGTGGTTGCTGAGATCGACGCTGTGCCGATGGTGGCGTTCTTCGGCGACAAGCCAATGTATCGCGACGTGCGCCAGGGTGATGAAGGTGACGATG
>JAHEJN010000106.1:3733-9339 GCA_024638845.1 Acidimicrobiales bacterium
CACGACCGTGGAAGAGATCGCAGTGTTGCCCGACCCGGCACCGAGCGGCTCGACACTGTTCAGTTACTCGCTCGGCGAGACCGGTCGGGTCGTGCGCACCAGTATCGACGTGTCCGACCAGACCACGATGCCCGTCGGTACCGTCCTCGACATCGAGTTTCCCGATGGCACCATCGTCGCCGGCACGGTTGCCTACGTGTCCAGCGCAACGACCTCGGACCCGATGGATCCGACGGCGGAGCCGCAACTGGAGGTCGAGATCAGACTCGACTCGATCCCTGACAACGTGGCCGACCTCACCGAGTTGACCGTCGACATCTTGATCGTCGACCGGTTGGCCGCTGGTGCCGTCGTGGTCCCTGCAAGCGCCCTCGTCGCCACCGATGACGGTGGATTCGCGGTCGAGGTGCTCTCGGGCACGACAACCCAGTTCGTTGCCGTGACGCCAGGTCTGTTCGCTGACGGGGTCGTCGAGGTCGATGGCATTGCGCCCGGCACGACTGTGGTGGTGCCGTGATGACTGCCGCAACGATGAATGACAGCAACCATGGCTTGGCCCGGCCGCAACGCCGGCCGGCGCTCGAGCTGCGGCGGGTGGTGAAGGAGTACCAGGGCGACCCGCCAGTCCGAGCGCTCAACGACGTGTCGTTGCGGATCGACCATGGCGAGCTCGTCGCCATCGTCGGTGCGTCGGGCAGCGGGAAGTCGACACTGCTCAATGTCATGGGCACGCTCGATCGTCCGACCCATGGCATCGTGGAGATCGACGGGGTCGACACCGCAGGCCGTAGCGACAATGCCGTCGCCGGCATCCGCGCCCGAAAGATCGGATTCGTGTTCCAGCAGTTCTTCCTGCTGCCGGGCATGTCGGCGGTCGAGAACGTCGCCAACGGGCTGCTCTACCAGGGCATCGCCCCGTCCGAACGTCGGGCAAGAGCAATCGATGCCCTGAGGCGGGTGGGCCTCGGCCACCGACTCGAACACACACCGAACCAGCTCTCGGGCGGTGAGCGGCAACGTGTTGCCGTTGCCCGTGCGTTGGTCCACCACCCGGCGTTCGTGCTGGCAGACGAGCCCACCGGCAACCTCGACTCACGGTCGACCGATGCGGTGATGCAGCTCATCCGCGACTTGCATGCCGAGGGGACGACGATCGTCGTGATCACGCACGACACCGACATCGCGGCGGAGCTGCCGCGCCGTGTGACGGTGCACGATGGGTCGATCATCGCCGACTCGGGGCATCCCGACGACGCGCCGGAGATCTGAGATGGCTTCCAATGATCAGAGCCCCGCGAGCAAGCTCCGCCTGAACGACGTGGTGCGGGTTGGCGCCTCGGGGCCGCGAGCTCGCAAGACCCGCACCGCCCTGTCAGCGCTCGGCATCTCGATCGGCATCGCCGCACTCGTCGGCGTGCTCGGCTTGTCCGAGTCGTCGAAGTCGGCCTTGCTCGACGAGATCGCGGCGTTGGGGACCAACCTTCTCACCGTCGAGGCGGGCGGAGGCATCGGCGCCGGCGACGGCGAGCTCCCCGACACCGCCCTCGCAAGTGTGGCCCGTATCCCGACTGTCACCTCGGCCAGTGCGGTCTGGGATGTCGACGCCGACGTCTACCGCAACGAGTTCATCCCCGAGGGCGAAACCGGCGCCATCAACGTCGTCGCTAGCGACGTCGACCTCGTTCATACGCTGCGCGGCGAAGTCGCCGCCGGCCGATTCTTCGACGAGAACACCGCGCACTACCCCACCGCCGTCGTCGGATCGGTGGCAGCCGAACGCTACGGCATTCGTGACCTCAACACCCCAACCTACGTGTTCATCGGCGACGAGTACGTCGAGGTCGTCGGCATTCTCAAAGAGTTCCCGCTCGCCGCCGACCTCGATCGCTCCGTCATCCTGAGCCAGCAGGCAGCCACCACGTTCTTCGACGCCGACGACTCGCCATCGACCGTGTTCGTTCGAGTGCTCGACGGCACCATCGACGAAACCCGCGACGTGCTCCCGGGCAACACCGACCCCGAGAACCCAGAGGAGGTGACGGTCAGCCGACCATCCGACGCCCTCGAAGCCCAAGCCGCCGCCGACGACGCACTGACCACCCTGTTCCTCGGCCTCGGAGCCGTGGCACTGCTCGTCGGCGGGATCGGCATCGCCAACGTCATGGTCATCGCCGTCATCGAGCGCCGCGGCGAAATCGGCCTGCGACGGGCATTGGGCGCAACCCAGGCCCACATCCGTCGACAGTTCCTGACCGAAGCCGTCATCTTGTCGGTTCTGGGCGGCATCGGCGGCGTCGCCATCGGCGTCGTGGCCACACTCGTGTACGCCACCAGCCAGGACTGGCGCGTCATCATCCCACAGGAGGCCGCACTCGGAGGTCTGGCTGGCGCAATCGCCATCGGAGCCATCGCCGGCCTCTATCCAGCGATGCGAGCCGCAAAGCTTCCTCCGACCGAAGCGCTCCGAGCATGACCAGCGACAGGTCCGACAGCGCCCCCAGTGGTTCTCCTGGGCAGAACCTCGAGAGTTCCTGAGGACGAAGCCGAGATCCCCAGCAAACCCAAAGGGTTCACCAAAGGGGTCCCGAGGGTCGGACCCGATGCTCGAACCCATGCCCAACGCATCCACCTCTCCAGCGATCATGATCTCGGGCCTGACCAAGCGGTTCGGATCGTTCACCTCCGTCGATGACCTCACCGTCGACATCCCCACCGGCGGTGTCGTCGGTCTGCTCGGACCCAACGGCGCCGGGAAGTCCACGACGATCCGCATGCTCCTCGGCCTCATCAGGCCCACCACTGGATCAGCGACCGTTCTGGGCCACCCGATCACCAACCCGGAGGCGTTCCTGCCCCGCGTCGGCGCCCTCATCGAGGCGCCCACCATGTACCCGAAGCTGTCGGCGGAACGGAACCTGCGCAGCCTGGCCCGCCTGGCGGGCGTGAGCGACGGCCGCGTCGCCGAGGTCCTCCACATCGTCGGCCTCACCGGCCGCGAGCAGGACCCCTTCGGCGACTACAGCCTCGGCATGAAACAGCGTCTCGGGATCGCTGCGGCGCTGTTGCGCGACCCGGAGCTGTTGATCCTCGACGAGCCCACCAACGGCCTCGACCCAGCCGGAATCGTCGAGATCCGCGACCTGCTCATCGACCTGGGCCGCCAAGGCCGCACCGTGCTCGTCTCCAGCCACCTGCTGGCCGAGATCCAAGCGGCCTGCGACCGTCTCGTCATCATCCAACGCGGACGCCTCATCTTCGAGGGCCCGATCGGCCAACTCCTCACCCACGCCAACGACGCCATCTACCTCGCCCCGGAACGAACCGCCGACCTCCGACGACTCGGCGACACGCTCACCGCGGCCGGCGTCACATCGGCACCGGCGGGCGACCGACTCGTCGTCACCAGCGACCACGAACCCGCCGATCTCAACCGCATCGCCGCTGGCGACGGCGTCGTGCTCCGTGAGCTCCACAGAGAGCGTGAAGACCTCGAAGACGTGTTCCTCCGCCTCACCAACACCTGACCACGCCCGCCGTCGAAAGGACCACCATGTCCAACTCCCTGCGCTCCGAGCTCCTCCGATTCGGCCCGACGGCCCGGACCGGCACCATCGCCATGTCCGCCCTCATCGCACTTGTCACGGTCTTCGCGTTCACCGGCGTTGACCCGTCCGATGGAGGTGGCGGGCCACCCGGCCGGGGCGCTCCGGACGCGGGCACGCTGCTCGCCAACGCCGACGGCGTGATCGGCGGTCTCGTGTTCGGCTCGAGCATGATCGGCATCATCGCCCTCGCCCTCGTCGCTCTCTCCGTTGCCCGCGATTTCGAACTCGGCACGATCCGTGTCCTTCTCGTCAACCAACCGAAGCGGCTGGTCTTCTTTGCCGGCAAGCTCGCAGCACTCGCCGCAGTCGTGGTCGCCGCCGTCACCGCGGCCGCGGTGGTCGCCGCGGTCCTGGGCATGTCCCTGTCGGGGACCTCCGACATCGACACAACGACGTGGTCCGCATCGGACACGCTCGCCACGTACGCAAACATCGCCATCGGCGCACTCCTGTGGGGGCTGTTCGGGGCCACGATCGCGGTCATCGCCCGCAGCGCCTCCGCCGCGATCACCGCCGGCGTCGCCTACTTCCTCGTCGGCGAGAACCTCCTCACCCTGGTCTGGGACGACGCCGGCAACTGGCTCCCCGCCGGCATCCTCGACACCTTCATGTCCGGCGGCTCCTCGGACGTCACCTACCTCACGGCCGTGGCGCTCCTGGCGGCCTACGCCATCGTCGCAGCCGCCGCCCTCTCGGTCGTGTTCGCCCGACGCGACATCACCGACTGAGGCAGCCATCCAGCAGCTGGAACAGGTCATGAATACACACCAGAACCACCGCTCCCTCGTCGCTGCATGCGCAGCAGCCCTGCTCGCCCTCGCCGCATGCAGCGACGCCGGCGACGCACCCGAGCCGGCCGCCGGCCCCTCGACCGAGCAACCCACAACTGAGGTGCCGACCACGGCCGCTCCGACGGCACAGGCACCTGGCCAGGTGGAGCCAGAGCCGACCCCGAACGTGGTCGACAGTCCCGCAATCCTCACGGCCTACCTGGGGGTACTGGACCTTCCCGCGGTGGGGATCGGCCTACTCGCCGACGTCTCGGGCTGCGAGCAACAACCACTCGACGAAGGAATGCCGGTCGTGCTGTCCCACCGCGTCGACGGAGCCACACTCGAACCCAGCGACTTCGCTGTGATGACGGCCGGAGGCGCCGCCATGACACCCACATGCGCAACGCTGGAACCGGCAACCGACGACGACGAGCTGCAAACGGTCCTCCTCACGGGCCCGCTGGGAAGCACGGACGACCCCCCGGCCGAAGTCGCGGTGGTCGGTGAACTGCTGGCAATCGACGGCACCGTCCTCACCGGCATCGCGACCGACACCATCAACACGTTCGAAACCGGACCGAGACTGGTGTTGGCCCGCCTCGACCCAGCGGACGAACAGTGTGCCTCGCTCGGCTCGAGCCACGAGATCCAGATGACGTGGGAAGGCGGCGTGACCGGGCCGAGAGGGGCCGAACCTGGCACAGCTGAACTCGAAGGCTTGACCCTGATCGACGTCGACGGCGGCTCGCACCCGCTCCTGGGCTTCGACGATCTCGGCGACGGCGACAACTACCTGGTGGTCTGCGCCCCACCCGACGTTGAGCCCGCCACGATCGAAGCACGTCAGGACACGGTGTACGACCCGACCAACAACCCGAACCCAGCGACCGCCGTCGAGGTTGAGAGCCGTCGATCGAACGAGATCACCGATGGATGACCAACGACAGCTCGACTCCACCCCCCTCTTCCTACAGCGGACGTCCGACGTCTACGACGGGCCAATCACGGTCGCTCGCGATGGCATGCTGTTCAGCCTCGCCTCCGGCACCGACACGATCGAGACCAGCGACGCATTCCGCATCTGAACCCGCCGCACACGCTCTGGATCGGCTCGCCATCGAGTTGGGCCTCCGCCACACCACGGCGGCGGAACACCTCGACGCTGACTCCTGTGTCGCAAGGGGTTCGGCAACGCGAACCAATCGAACACCTGTTCGTGTCGGAGGGG
>JAHEJN010000031.1:0-2365 GCA_024638845.1 Acidimicrobiales bacterium
TGGTCGGCTACTGCCGGGCCATGGCGATGCGGTACCGCTCCTCCGGTGTGACCATGTGATCGAAGTCCTCGGCTGCGTCGCCGAGGTCGATCTGCACCCACTTCACGGTGCCGTCGAAGGTGACGGTGGTGCGGTCGAGGTCATCGGTGACCCCGGTCGCGGTGTCGGTCCCGATGTCGGTCGTCTCGTCTGCGGAGAAGACTCCCGGAACGGTCGCGGTCACGGCGCCGCTGGCGACCTCGGCGCCATCGACGTAGAGGGTCACGGTGCCTCCCTTGCCGGGGCCGCCTCCTTCGTAGGCGAACTCCATGCGGACCTGATGCTCGCCCTCGGGGACGGGCTCTGAGCCGATCATCTTGAAGCGTTCGAGGCCGAAGAGGTTGTAGCAGTAGGCGGGCAGTCCGTCGGTCGTGAGGTACACCGTCCAGCCGCCGTATCGTCCACCTTGCGCGATCAGCACGCCGGAGCCACCGCCGGCCGGGACGTCGACCTGACAGGTCACTGCGTGGGTCTTGTTCTTGATGTTGACGACGCTGCTCTCGCTCAGTCGCCCCATTCCGCCGTAAAGCAACTGGGTTCGGCCGCGGATGAGCTGCGGACGGCCCGCACGGTCGGGGTCGAATCGTTCCGCCCGGCGATCGTCGAGTGGCAGCACGTTGTGGCGGGCGGCCTCGATCAGGAACAGCTCCTGGAGCCGCCGCAACTGGTCGGGGTTCTCCGCGGCGATGTCGTTCGACTGGGTCCAGTCGCCCGGCGCGTACAGCTCCCACACGTCGTCGTGAACATCGGGGTTCGGTGAGGACATGTCCCATGGTGTGCTGTGCCGGGTGACCGCAGTCCATCCCTTGTGATAGATGCCGCGGTTGACGAACATCTCGAAGTACTGGGTCTCGTGGATCTCGGCGTGCCCAGCATCGTCGAACGTGTCGTTGAGCGCGTACCCCTCGTACGGATGCTGGTCGAAACCGTTGACCGTGACCGGCTCCGGGATGCCGGCGGCACGCAGGACCGTCGGTGCGATGTCGATGACGTGACCGAACTGGTGCCGGATCTCGTTCGATGCACCGATGCCGTTGGGCCAGTGGACGATGGTGCCGTTGCGGGTTCCGCCCCAGTGCGAAGCGACCTGCTTGGTCCACTGGTACGGCGTGCACATCGCGTGCGCCCAACCGACCGCGTAATGGTTGAACGCGTCAGGGGTGCCGAACCGGTCGATCTGTTCGCGCATGAAATCGGTCGTCTCGAGCTCGGGGACGCCGTTCAGCACCAGCATCTCGTTGAACGTGCCGCGCAGCGTTCCCTCGGCCGAGGCGCCGTTGTCACCGACCAGGTAGAAGACCAAGGTGTCGTCGAGGACCTCCATCTCCTCTAGGGCATCGATGAGCCGACCGAGATGGTGGTCGGTGTGCTCGAGGAACCCTGCGTACACCTCCATCTGGCGGGCCAGGATCGGCTTGAGGTCGTCGTCCATGTCGTCCCACGCCGGGATCGCGTCGGGCCGTTCGGTCAACACGGCCTCGGGCCCGACGACCCCCAGTTCCTGCTGGCGGGCGAAGATCGCCTCGCGTGTGGCGTCCCACCCCTGGTCGAACATGCCCGCGTACTTGGCCGACCACTCGGGCGGGACGTGGTGCGGGGCGTGCGTCGCTCCCGGCGCCCAGTACATGAAGAATGGCTTGTCGGGCATCAGCGCCTTCTGCTGGCGGACCCAGCCGATCGACCGGTCGGTCATGTCCTCGGTGAAGTGATACCCCTCCTCGGGAGTCTTCTCCGGTTCGATCGGAACCGTGTCGTGATAGATCGCAGGCGCGTACTGGTTCGTCTCACCACCGATGAAGCCGTAGAAGTGCTCGAAGCCAGAACCGGTCGGCCACCGGTCGTGGGGTCCCATCGGCGAGCTCTCCCAGGGCGGGACCTCGTGACACTTGCCGAACTGGGCGGTCGAGTACCCGTTGAGACGCAACGTCTCGGCGAGCGGGGCACAGTCCTGAGGACGCACCGAGGTCTGACCGGGCGCGCTCGTCGCGAGCTCGGTGATCGCACCCATGTTGACCGTGTGATGGTTCCTGCCCGTCAGCAGCGCGGCGCGCGTCGGAGCGCACAACGCCGTCGTGTGGAATCGGGTGTAGCGCAGCCCCGAACCAGCCAGGCGATCGGCAGTCGGCGTGTTGATCAGGCCGCCGAACGGCTGGGAGGCCCCGAACCCGACATCGTCGAGGAGCACGAGCAACACGTTCGGGGCGCCCGCCGGCGGACGCACCGGATCGATGCTCGGGAACTTCGAGTCCGGATCGTGAGCGTCGAGCATCGCGGTCGCTCGACGCTCACGCTCCGGAATCGGAAGAATGACTCGGCGATCGTCCCG
>JAHEJN010000031.1:2465-31890 GCA_024638845.1 Acidimicrobiales bacterium
CCGCCGGCGGACGCACCGGATCGATGCTCGGGAACTTCGAGTCCGGATCGTGAGCGTCGAGCATCGCGGTCGCTCGACGCTCACGCTCCGGAATCGGAAGAATGACTCGGCGATCGTCCCGCGATCCGAGCGTGCTTTCCTCGACCTTGCCGCTGGGCTCCTCTGGCATCGAACTCTCCTCACTCGCGACTGGCCTACAGCCCAACGTACGCACTTTGCGCAACCACGAACCTCACCCAGGGAAGGTGAGGACATCGGGTTCACCTGGCGCCCATCCTTGGGGTTCGTGGTGAAGCCAGGGTGGGTGAGCGCACGGGTTGTGCGGTGATGACGATGCACGGGGAACCCGCCGCGTATCACGTGTTGGCCAAGCCCACCGGCCCGATCTGCAACCTCGATTGCGAGTACTGCTTCTTCTTGTCGAAGGAGCAGCTGTACCCGGGAGACCGGTTCCGGATGGCCGACGAGATCTTGGAGACCTACTTCTGCCAGCTCTTGGAGTCGCATCGGACTCCGGAGGTGACGATCGCCTGGCAGGGCGGCGAGCCGACGATGATGGGCCTCGACTTCTTCCGCCGGGCGATGGAGCTCGTCGAGCAGTACCGGCGACCCGGTCAGGCCATCTCGCACACGATCCAGACCAACGGCGTCCTGGTCGACGATCGCTGGGCGTCGTTCTTCGCCGAGCACAACTTCTTGGTGGGGCTTTCGATCGACGGTCCAGAAGCGCTGCACGACCGATACCGGAGTGGACAAGCGCGGCGCTGGATCGTTCCGGCGTGTGAAGGCCGGGCTCGACGCGCTCCACGCATCCGGCGTCGACGTCAACGTGCTGTGCACCGTCCACGCCGCGAACGCACTCGCCCCCCCTCGAGGTGTATCGGTACTTCCGGGACGATCTAGGCCTGCGGTTCATGCAGTTCATCCCGGTGGTCGAACGTTCGAGCGAGGCGCTGCTCACCATCACCAACAAGGGATGGGGCGACGTCAACCGGCGTGAACGTCCGCTGTACGTCCAAGCGGGCGATCACGTCACTGACCGCTCGGTGGGTGCCGCCGACCTGGGCGCGTTCCTGATCACTTCTTCGACGAGTGGGTCGCTCGCGACGTCGGCGAAGTATTCGTCCAGCACTTCGACACCGCGCTCGCCAACTGGCACGGCGAGCCCGGCGCAGTCTGCGTGTTCTCCGAGACCTGCGGCCTCGCGTTCGCGCTCGAGCACAACGGTGACCTGTACTCCTGTGACCACTACGTGGAACCCGATCACCTGTTGGGCAACATCGCCGAGACTCCGATGATCGACCTCGTCGCCTCGGAACGGCAGGCGCGCTTCGGTATGGCCAAACGCGACACACTTCCCGCGTTCTGTCGCAACTGCGAGGTCCGATTCGCCTGCCACGGCGGATGCCCGAAGAACCGGTTCGTGAAGGCACCCGACGGCCAAGACGGCCTCAACTACCTGTGCCCGTCGTACAAGGCGTTCCTCGACCACATCGATCACCCGATGCAGATCATGTCGCGCCTGCTGCACGAAGGCCGCCCCCCGTCGGACGCGTCGGCGATCCTCGCCGAGAAATGACACGGCGCGACGAACCGGCGGGACCAGCACCGCCCGTGCGGTCTCCCGGCGCAACGGCCGGGAGCGTTCAGTTGCGGTGGGGGTACAGCAGCACCTTGCCGCACTGCTGGGTGGCTGCGACCTTCAGCGCGTCCTCCACCTGAGACATCGGGAACTCGTGGGTCACGACAACGTCCCACATCCGCTGAACTTCGAGGTTGCGGAGCATCCGGGCGATTCGGGGTCGGTCCTTGCGGCGAGAGTCGATCGTTCCCATGATCCGCAGGTTCTTCTCCGCAATCGACCCGTAGGGATCGACCCGCAGGACGCGGTCGTTGTTCCGGAGGTTCTCCTGGATGTAGAGCACCCCGTCGTGGTGCACGAGGTCGATCTCGGTGTTGAGGATCTCCTCGCGGCTCGTGAAGTCTGCGACCTTGTCCGGTCCGATGCCGTCGGTGAGGTCGAAGACCTGATCGGTCCAGGCCGAGTCGCGCATGTCGAGGATGTGCAGGTCCGGGGTGCCGCCGCGGGCTTCACCGATCTTGCGCACCGTCTCCAGCTGGTAGTCGTCGTCGACGGCTGCGATCACGCTGGCGCCTCGGAACAATCCGACGATGACGTGGGAGAGCGAGAACTGCCGCTGACCGCTGCCGACGAGCAGGACCCGGTCTCCCGCCGCGACCTCCATGAACTCCTGGGCGCAGTGCGCCATGCCGACGGAGCACTCGCCGGCGATCGCGTAGCGGAAGTCGAGGTCGTCGGGGAGCAGGGTGCAGATGCCCTCGTCGGCCAGCCGGTACTGCCCGAACGCAGCCCACCCCGATGAGGACTCGTTCTTGCGTTCGACCGGCGCCAGACCGTCCACGAAGAACTCGATCGCCGCCGTACTCGAGCCGGCGCGGACACCGTCGGAGAGGCTCGCACAGTGCGCCTGCGACAGGGCGTTCTGACACGCGTAGCAGCGGCCACAGTACGCGCCGTGCGAGATCAGCACGCGATCACCGGGGACGAATGTGCGCGACTCGGGCGCCTCGAGCACCGTGCCGACACCCTCATGGCCCATCCCGTACAGCGGCGAGTCGAACCACTCGTGAACGTGATCGGTGTACATCCGATCGTCGACGCAAACCGCGGCGATCTCCGTCTTGACCAGCACCGAACCCGGCTTCACCCGGGGATACGGGCGTTCCACCAACTCGACGGTGTAGGGCTCCGGAACCGTCACGACCGTGTTGGTACTTGGCGTATTCATTCACGCCTCCTCGAGATGGTTGACAGATCGGTCGGCGAGTCCACGACTCGTTGCGTCCCTTCTCAACGTATTGTGACGAGTCGTTCCCGGGCCTCCCCCGGTACGGGTGAGGGACCTACGTGCGACGACCGGGTCGGCAACGCCCCGCCCAGGATCAAGGGCGCTGGGCGGGGCTGACCGAGCGGTTGCCGACGACGAGCCGGGTGACGGCCATCGCGATCAGCGCGGGGACGATGACGGTCGCTTGGCCTGTGTACTCGGCGACGAAGACGACGCCGGTGAGCGGCACTGCGTAGCCGGCGCCGAGCATCGTCGCCGCGCCGACGACGACGAAGAGTGCGATGTCGTCGGTGCTCGACGCGTCGGCGAACAACCGGCCGATCACGGCGCCGGCCGCCATGAGCGGGATGAAGAGGCCGCCGACGCCGCCGCCGCCGATCGACACCGCGGGGCCGAGTGCTCGCAGGGCGAACACGCCGAGCAGCACCCAGACTGCGTGGTCGGGCTTGACCGCCCAGTCGATCACCGAGTTGCCCGACGTCAGGGCGAGCGACTCGCCGGTCATTCCCCGGCCGAGCGCGTAGATGCCGGCCAGCGCGCCGCCGGCGAGCACGGCGCGCAGTCCCGCCGTGTAGCGGGACGCCGCATGTTCGGCGGTCGAGATGAGCCAGATGACCCCGATCGCCGCGATGCCGATCGCCAGGCCGAGCAACGCGCTGAGGAACGCTCGGCCGACGGTCAGCTCGATCAGCGGCACCTCGATCTCCGACTCGACCCCGTCGACGAGCGCCATTGTCAGATAGCCGGACGCCGCGCCGAAGATCGCCGGGAGTGCCCGCTCGCCGGCGAATCGGCCGCGGAACGGCACCTCCATTGCGAAGATCGCCCCCGCCGCGGGCGCCTTGAAGACCGCAGCGATGCCGGCCGCAGACCCGGCGACGAGCAGGGCGTGGAAGGCGTCACCGCGCAGCACCGACCAGTGGCGGTGGATGAGCGTGGCGACGGCCGAGCCGGTGTACACCGCCGGGCCCTCGAGGCCGAGAGGGGCGCCGCTCCCGAGCGTCGTGAAGGCGCCGAGCACTCGGCCTGGGGCGTGCTTGACGTCCATGTCCGGATCGGAGTGGTGGAACTGCTCGACATACACCTCGGTCGACGCCGACGAACGCCCACCGGTGTAGCGGATCACGATCGCCGTGATCACCGCGCCGGCGAACACGATGACCGCCGGCACCCAGACCTCGGCCTCGAACACCTCGTGGAGGACGTCGTCGACCAGGTGTTCGAGCGCCAGGACGACGAGTCCGGTCGCAATGCCGATCGCGGTTGCCGCGGCCAGGCGGGCCGCCAGATCGCGCCAGTCGGTCGGCTCCTTCGTCGTCGCATTCATCGCACGGCGTCGTCGCTCATCGCGGTCCGATCACGCGACGTGCGCCCGGTCGTCGCGACCCGGTGGCGGCACGAGGGCAACGGGCCGAGGGAGGAGGCCGACCTCGCGGGCTCGATGGATGGCCTCGGCCCGGCAGTGGGCGCCTAGCTTCAGGTACAGCGACTTCAGGTGCGTCTTGAGCGTGTTGCGGGTCACACCCATCGCCCGTGCGATGTGCTTCTGGCTCAGGGAGCCGTCGGGGAGCAGCCGGAGCGTGGCCAGCTCCTGCCCGGTCAGTGTGACGCCGCCGACCATCGCCGATCGATCACCTCGCTCGCTGCCCGGGACGACCGAGCTACGGATGGCGCGCAGGTATCGCCGAGCGGCGACCAGATCACCCGCGTCGAGCGCGGCCTCTACGACACCGAGTTGCCGATCGACCGAAACCTCGACCGACCCGTCGACCGTGGTGAGTACGATCTGGTGATTCTCCATGCATTCCAGATTGCACCGCCCGCACGCCGCACAACAGTGCCGGTGCGCAGGGTGCGACCACTGACGAATGTCAGGGTCGCGAGTCGCGGCCTGAGCTTGTTGTAGCCACCGACGCCTGCGAACATCGGTGCGGAACCTGGGCGGAATCGTAGGTCGTCTCGGAACCGCTGGTCGCGAGGAGGTGAGCGATGACGATCGGATGGGGCACGATCTCGTACGGATTCGTCTCCGGCGCCTCGGCGGCGATCGCGATCGTGTTTCTCCTCATCGGCGGCCGGAGACGCCACGTCGATCCGCTGATGGTGTCGTTCGGTCTGTTCGCGCTCAGTTCATCGGCCGCGGCGGCGGCCACGATCCGTCTCCACCGATCGCCGACGGTCGTCGACTACACCAATGCCTTCAAGGTGTTCGGGCTCGCGGGCTACTTGAGCCTGATCGCGATCGTGATCGTGATCGCGGTCTGGACCGGTGCCGTTCCGCGATGGGCGATGACGATATGGGCAGTCGCCACGGTTGCGATCGGCATGTTGCAGGTGTGGCTACCGAACGGCCTTTTGGCGGGCGACATCGACGAGCTGCGAGGCGTGGAGCTGTTCGGTGAGCAGTTCGTCGTGCACGTCGCCGCGGGGTCAGCGTGGCGCCCGGCCCTCGATGTGTACCTCCTCGCCACGCTCGGCCTGGTCATCGTCGCCCTTGCACGGGGTTACCGGCGCGGTCACCGAACAAACGCCATGATCGTCTCGCTCGGGTTCGTGGTCGGGCTGGCGTTCTCGACGTGGGACACGTTCGTCGACTTCGGGCGGGTGAACACGTCGTATCTCGCGCCGTTCGGATTGCTCATCTCGTTGGTCGGAGGTGCGATCTACCTCACCGAGCGCAGCGTGCGCACCGATCGGCGTCTCGAGGAGCAGACGATCCGGTTGGAGGAGATCGTGATCGAACGGACAACAGCGCTGCGCGAGTCCAACCGCGAGCTGGAGGATCAACTCGCCCGGCAGCGGCGTTCCGCGCGCGATCTGGCCCTGCTGGCACGGGGGTTCGAGGCCTCCAACGCCACGGTCGACCTGGATCCGGCGACGGTTTCGACGTCGCTGCACCAGTTGCTGGGGCAACTCGGCGCGATTCTTCCCGCCGCCACCGTCGAGCTGCGAATCGATGGCGACCGGTCTGCCGAGGTTCTGCCGCAGTCGTCGGTGTGGCAGGCGTCCGGCGCGCCGGACGATGCAGCCCGGGACGGCGGGACGACCGACCTGAGCGCGCCGATCGAGGTCGGGCCTCGCCGGATCGGCGAGCTCGTTGCCCGGTCGGTGCGGGCGCCGAGCCCGAGTTCCGGAGAGTCGAACTACCTAGAGCTCACGGCCAAACACCTCGCCGGGCTGATCCAACGACTGGAGCTCGTCGAGCGCGTCGCCGAGTCCGCGGTGGAGGACGAGCGCCAGCGCATAGCGATGGATCTGCACGACTCGGTGACGCAGCGGATGTACTCGGTCTCGTTCCTCGCCGACGCCGCGGCGCACCTGGCCGAGGAGGACCCCACCAACGTCGTCCAGCCGGTGAGACGCGTACGCGAGCTCGTCCTGTCGTCGCTCGCGGAGCTGCGGGCGCTGCTGTTCGAGCTGCGGCCGGCCGCCTTCGAGCGCGAGGACCTCGCCGGCCTGATCGGGCAACTGGCCGATACCGCGCCGTCGATGTCCGGCCAGGTCATCGAGGCACAGGTCGGGCTGGTGCCGCCGATGGATGCCGACGTCAAGGTCGGGATGTACCGGATGGCACAGGAGGCCCTGAGCAACGCGTGCCGCCACAGCGGGGCCGGCGAGGTGCTGGTGACGCTCGGTCACGATGACGGCGTCACCACGATGGCGATCAGCGACGACGGCATCGGCTTCAACCCAGCGGACGTGAACGAGGGGAGCGGCCTCGGCAACCTCTGCTCCCGGGCGGCGAAGATCGGGGCCGATCTCGATGTCGCCAGCCGGCCGGGTTCGGGCACGATCATCGAGGTGCGACTCACCAATCCGGCCGCGCCGGCGCTCGAGCGAGAAACGGTCGTCCAAAGGTCCTGATCGGTCGGTGTCCGCTCAGTCCTGCGCCTTGATGCAGTTGTCGGGTTCGGCCGAGCCGGCGATCGAGAAGTCTGCGCACGTCATGAAGCGCGGGTTCTCCCGCCCGACCACGAAGCCGATCACGCCCACGACGGCGACCAGTGCGACGATCGAGAACAGGATCCTCCGGCTCCCGACACTGGTCAGTTCCGGCATGAACATGTCGATCAGCATCCGCAGCGTGATCGGAACCGATACGAGCAGGATCGCCACCATCCAGGCGGCGAAGACCGGCCGGTCGAGCGCCTTCGACGTCGACCCCTCGGCCCAGGCCGCGGTCAGCAGCCACAACATCGGCGCGGCGAGCGCCACCCGCACGATCCAGATCCAGGGTGACGGATAGACCGGGTTGACGACGGTGACGACGAACAGGATCGTCGCCGCGACGACGACCCGGAAGACGTCGTCGTAGAAGACCTCGCCGTAGGCGCCGAGATTGAAGGCGATCGGCCAGGTGAGCAGACCGAGCGTGACCGCCGTCAGCGCGAGAGGCCCCCCGATCGAGCGACGACCCGATGCCGGCTCGGACGTTGCGCTCTCGGACACGGCTGCTCTCCCTCTCGCGGTGACTCGGCCTGTGCGTCGATGGCACTCGGGTCGCTCGCCATCTGACCGCATGACGTCGACCGAATCCTCCCCCAAAGCGGGCGAGGAGCGAACTCGGTTCGTTGTGGGACGATAGGACCGTGGGCGACGACACGAGCGCAGCCGAACCGCCTCCCCGACCGGTCCCGCGTGCGATGCGGTCGATCGAGGCCGCCGCCATCGCCGGACTGCTGCACAGTGCGTTGTCGCTGGTGGCCACCTGGCTGCTGCTGTCCGCCCCCGACCCGGCCGACGGCGACCGGGTGGTGGCCGAGTGGTATCTCGACGACGGCAACCAGCGGAAGTTGATCCTGGCCGTCAACCTGCTCACGGTGTCGGTGATCATGTTCGTCTGGTTCGTCGCGGTGATCCGGCGGCGGGTCGGCGAACGGGAGAACCGGTTCTTCGGCACGGTCTTCCTCGGGTCGGCGCTGCTCCTCACCGGTGCGTGGCTGGCCGCCGGGGTCCTGTTGGCCGCCCCTGCCGTCGCCGGCCAGGCGTTCGATCTCGTGCCCGACGCGAGCAGTGTTGCGTTGACGCAGGCCGGCGGCATCGCGATGGCTTCGATCGTTGCGACCAGGCTCGAAGCCGTCTTCATCATCTCGACGACGACGGTCGGGCGACTGTCGGAAGCGTTTCCGAAGTGGTTGATCGTCATCGGCTACGTCGTGGGGTTGACACTGCTCCTGATGCCAGTGCCGAACGTCCTCCTGACATGGGTCTTCCCCGTCTGGGTCGCGACCGTCAGCGCGGTGCTGCTCATCCGTGGTGACCAGCTCCGGAGCGCAGCCGGCCCACCGGTCGGCTGACTCGAGAAGTACCGCCGCAACACGGGCTTCTGCCAGACGGTGTCAGTGGGCGGGGTCGTCTCCGCTCTTGGTGTAGGTGTGTTCGGTGATGAGGATCACGAACGGGTCCATGTCCATGATCTCGTCGCGTGTGTCGACGCACAGAGGCGGGGTGTGCTCGGTGTTGCAGTTCGCCAGCATCGCCAACGTCAGCTGTTCGCCGTCCAGCTCCCACTGGTACACCGATTCCCATCCTTGTGACAACTGACGCAGCTCGTCACCGTCGATGACCAGCGTGCCGCCAGAGCCCATCGGTACGCCGCCGGGTTCACGCAGGAGCTCACCGTCGACGACGAAACCCTGCCACCATTCGGAGTCGTCGAAACCGAAACGGATCCGGAAGTCTTCGACAGACTCCAATCCGAGATCGCTGATCAAGAAGTCGACGTCCGCCGGGTCGATCGCGAAGTCCCACGTGCCGTTGAGGATTCCGTCGGCATACGTGGAGGGGTCGGGCTCCGGTCGTGGTGGCGGCGGGGCGGTGGGAACCGTGGTCGCGTACAGATCGGCGATCTGGCTTGCCGGGAGAACGGCTTGATAGACGCCGACGTCGGCGATCGCTCCTGGCCAGAAGTTGCCCGGCGTCGCATCGAACTGAGCCCGTCCGATCGTCATCGGCCCGTCCGCCTGCACTGGGGTGGTGAACGGTGATTCGGCCGCCAGTTCGCCGTCGACGAACAGGCGGATCCTGCCGGCTTCGTGGTCGTGGACACCTGTGATATGGACCCACCGGTTCGAGGGACTGGACACGGCACCTTCGGCCCAGTTCGCGTAGTCGATCCCGGTCCGATCGTCGGTCTTCATCATGAACCACCATTGGCTGTTCTCGCCGATGCCGAGCTGGAAGGCGCCGGTGTTCACGGCCAGTTGGCTGACTGCGGCGGCGATCTCCGAGGGCGCGGCGTAGTTGACCCAGGCAGTTACGGTGAACGACTGGGTCGTGTCCAGCGGCCCGGGTGTCGAGGTGATGGCGTGGCCCGTGTGGCCGTCGAACGACACCGCTTCGTCGTTCAGTGCGTGAGCTCCGACGAACTCGAGTTCGAGGCCGCCTGCGGCCGGTGTGCCGTCTCCGTCGAGCTTCCAGACGAAGTCGGGCGTCAGTTTCGCTGGGGCGGCGATGCCGTCGGTCTCCCCCGACGAGGTGGTCACCGCGCTCTCTGCGGCTGAATTCATCATGATCTGATCGCCGACGACTTCAGCGTTCGCTGTTGCGGGATCGTCATTGCCGCTGCATGCGGCGATCAGCAGCATCGCGCCCGCGACGGCTGCCAGTGGGTGGTGGGTTCGGTGGAGCATGGGTCGCCCCTTTCACGTCTGATTCGACGGGCTGAGTCGGTCGTTGGGTGCACTGATGCCACCCCTATCGACGCCCGGTATCGAGTCATGGCCCCTCCGGTATCCGGCCGGTATCCGGCTCATTGACGGGGGAGTCGGCGCCTCGGATAATCGCCAAGTGAGGATCGATCTTCTCGGGCCGCTCGAGGTCGGGGACGGGGTGCTGCTCGAACCGAGAGATCGCATCACGCTGAGCGTGCTCCTGGTCCAACGCAACCAGGTGGTCACGAGCGAGCAGTTGGCCGATGCGCTGTGGGCAGATCGTCCGCCGTCATCGTGGGCCAAGCAGGTGCAGATCTGCATTTCGCGGCTGCGAAAGGCGCTCGGCCATGACACGATCGTCACGCTCGCGAACGGCTACCGGTTGGTGATCGACGATGCCCACCTGGACAGCTGCCGGTTCGAGCAGTTGATCACTCGCGGTCACGAGCTCGTTGCCGGTGGGGAACCCGATCGGGCAGTCGTGTCGTATGCGCGGGCACTGGCGTTGTGGCGAGGGCACCCGCTCGAAGAGTTGGACGGCTGGGCGGGTGGCCAGATCGAGGTGGCGCGTCTCGAGGAGCTGCGCCGTTCCGCACAAGAAGACTGGCTCGACGCCCGGCTCGCAGCGGCCGACCACCGGCAGGTGGCGATCGACGCCCTCGCGCTGGTCGCCGAGGCGCCACTTCGGGAGCGGCGGTGGCGGATCCTGGCGTTGGCCCAGTACCGATCTGCACGACAGGCAGACGCTCTGCGATCACTTGCGAAGGCTCGGTGGATCCTGCGCGACGAACTGGGTATCGAGCCCGGCACAGATCTCGTCGCGCTCGAAGCGGCGATCCTCCGCCAGGACGATGAGCTCGACGTCCAGGTGGTCGCACCGCCCGTGAGCACGGCTTGCCCGTACAAGGGGCTGACTCCGTACGACGTCGTCGACCACGACCAGTTCTTCGGGCGCGATGCCGAGATCGAACTGGCGCTCGAACGACTGCGCGCGTCACATCTGCTCGTGTTGGCTGGACCGTCGGGTAGTGGGAAGTCGTCGCTCGCGAGAGCCGGGCTTGCGCCGGCGCTTGCGGCGTCGGGTCATTCGGTCGTGACGGTGCTTCCCGGCCGGGATCCTGATCGGGCGTTGTCCGACGCGATCAACCCGAGCCGCACGCTGTCGGCCGTGATCGTCGACCAGTTCGAGGAGATGTTCGCGCTCGGTGTTCCGGCCCCGGAGGTCAGAGCCTTCTGCGCCCGCCTCGCCCGGTACGCAATCGAGACCGCACCGGTCATCCTGGTCGTTCGAAGCGACCATCTCGGTGACCTCGCCGCAGCACCGGAGCTCAGCAGGCTGGCTGAGCAAGGACTCCACCTCGTCACGCCGCTGGCCGGTGCAGAGCTTCGGGAGGCGATCGAGCAACCTGCCCAGCGAGCCGGACTGCGCTTGGAGCGCGGACTGATCGAACTGCTGGAGCGAGACACCGAAGGGGAGCCGGGTGCGCTTCCTCTGCTGTCACACGCACTGGCCGAGACATGGCTTCGCCGCGACGGTCCCGTGTTGACGATCGAGGGGTACATGGCGAGTGGCGGGATACGCGAAGCGGTGGCGAACTCGGCCGACCGTCTCTACGACAGCCTTTCCGCCGACGAACGTCCGGTGCTCAGATCGCTCCTGTTGCGGATGGTGTCGCCGACCCTCGATGGGCCGCCGATGCGATGCAGGGTGCCGATGCGAAACGTGACGGGTGGCGCACATCGCGATCGTGTGGTGGCCTTGCTCGTGCGGTCGCGACTCGTGACCGCCGAAGCGGACTCGTACGAACTCGCTCATGAGGCGTTGGCGCGGGCATGGCCTCGCCTCCAGTCATGGCTCGAAGACGACATCGACGGCCAGCGGATCATGCGTCACCTCGCGGCCCGTTCCGAGGAGTGGGCTTCGTCGGGTCGCCCGTCGACCGAGCTCTATCGAGGCGCCCGACTCGATGCGGCGCTGGAGTGGCGCAACGAAGCACTCCCGGACCTGAACCCGGTCGAGGAGGAGTTCCTCACAGCTGCGGTGGCATCGCGCGCGTCCGAGGAGCAACAGCTCGCAGCGAACCTCCGCCGCAACGTGCGGCAGAACCGCCGGCTGCGTGTGCTGATCGCGGTGGCAGCGCTGCTCCTCATCGTGGCGTCGGTCACAGCGGTCATGGCACGGAACGCGAGATCCGATGCGCGGCTCGAAGTGCTCGTCAACCAATCACTCGCCGTGCGAGGTGGCGATCGTGGACTGGCCGCGCTCCTGGCCGTCGAGGCTCATCGGCTTCAGCCCGACGCCCGGTCGTGGTCCGCGCTCCTCGGAACGTTCACGGCCGCGCCCGGGTTCCTCGGGTACCGATATGTCGCCGGCGCTCAGTGGCTCTCAGGTGCCCTGGTCCCCGGTACGTCCGAGGCCGTGATCGCGCTGAACGGTGAGGAGCTTCGGATCGTGGATCTCGACAGCGGCGACATCGAGGATCGCTTCGCCGAGGCCGAAACAGTGGCCGGTGGATCGCGCCTGGCCGTCAGCGATGACGGTCGAGTGGTGGCACAGTTCGCCTCCCGTAGCGGCAGTGGTTCGTGTAGCAGCGCGGAGTCGCTCGCTCAGACGAATGGCGCTGGGTGCGCCGTTCTGCAGGTACATGAGATCAGCACGGGAAGACGGTTGATGGCACCCGTGATACCGCCGTTCGGCGTCGGCCAGGTCACGATCAACTCGGATGGCTCGGTCGTCGCCGTCACCGGCGGGTCCGACGGAGACGTCGCCATCTACCGATCGGCCGATGCCGCGTTGGTCGCTGTGATCGATGGACTCGGACCGGCGGGCGCTGATGACGAGCGGTGGGCAGTCGCAGGTGCCGACTTCGGATCCGACGGGCGCCTCTACATCGGGTCGATCGCCGGCCCGATCCGAATCGCCGATCCGTCGACCGGGGCGATTCTCGATAGGTGGGAAGCCCCGCGGCTGTCGTCCAACAACCATTTGGTCGCAACGCCGGACGGTCTCTTGGTGGCAGCCGGCACCGAGGGGATTGTCGCGTTCGATCTTGCCGATGGTTCGCAGCGCTGGAATGTCGACCTCCGCAACGGGCGCCACCCCGAGCCCTGTCAATGGTTCGCGGTCAATGCGCCTCGTGACGTCTTCGACTGCGGGAACTTCTTCGGTGTCATCGAGGAGCGTTCTCTCAGGACCGGTGAACCGACGGGCGTACTCCTCGATCCACAGCTCGGCAGCGTCGGCGCGACCGCCGTCAGCGTCGACGGGAACGAACTCGTCGTATTCGGCGCTGGCTCACCCACGATCACGAGATGGCGCTTCGACGGCGCCGGTCTCGCGAGCCGGGTTGTCGCAGCCGGTCATGTCGTCTACGACGGGTACGACCCTGCGCTCGACTCGATTCTCGTCTCGCGTCGTGGCTCACGTGCGGCGAACTGGGACGACTTCACCTACTTTGCCGCCTGGGACCCGGCCAATGACAACGAAATCGCCCGAACAGACCGGCCGTTCGAAGGAATGGGATGGGTCGGGTCGGCGACAGTCGCCGCCTACTCGAAGAGTGAGGACCGAATCGTCTTTCTGGACGCGACGTCGATGGATCCGTTGGAGGCACTCGATGTGCCGCCGGATGCGATCAATCTCTTCACCTCCGCTGACGGTGCGCGGTTGTACGTGACATTCGACGGTGGTGAAGTCTGGACCGTCGATCCGAGAACCCGGCAGCGCATCGAGCCGACCTTCGGCATCCGCGGATTCCCGTGGATCGTGTCGGCGACGCGCCACGGCGAGCGGGTCGTCATCACCACGATCCAGGACGACGAAACCGTCACGACCGTCTACGACGGCCGTACCGGTGAGCCGCTCGATGGTCGTTTGGCCGGGCCGCTCTGGACGAGTGTCAGTCTCGATGGCACCCTGGTCGGGGCGACGGGCGGGGAGATCATCGAGTACGACCTCGACACGCTGGAGCCGGTCGGTTCTTTCGCGAGCGCACGGGGAGAGGTCAACACCCTCGAGTTCAGCAGAGACGGCGATGTGCTGCTCGCGGCAGCGAACGATCAGACGGTCTCGCTGTTCGACGTTGCGTCGCGACGGCGGATCGGAGATCCAATCGCGGCGTTCTCGCCCCTCATCGGGGCCGGACACATGAACCCCGAAGGGACGCAGGTCGCAGTGAACCAACGGGATGGAGTGGTGATCTGGGACATCGATCCCGACCACCTTGCCGCCGCGGCATGCAAGCTCGCTGGAAGGAACTTGACCGAGGCCGAGTGGAATACTTACCTCGATGGCTTCGGTCCGTACCGGGCGACGTGTCCGGAGTTCAGGTGACCGCTGACGGATGACGCGATCGTGGGTAGCCCGTTCCCGGCCGCCTTGTCGACCTGGTGTGAAATACCTGGTAGATCGCCATTTTCGGTGCGAGTGGAGCTGGGGGGAATCGAACCCCCGTCCGTCGAGCAGATGACGCTCGCGCTACGACCATTCCCGATGCCGCAGCGTTGCGGTTACTGCCCCGACGGGTCGGGTGAGCCGAAGCTCTCCGTCGGATCTTTCTCCGATGTCAGCGGTCTTTCTCGCCGTCAGCGGTCTCTCCCTGCTGTCCTCCAACGCTTCTGTTGCCGGGCTGCGCTGGACAGGCCCCGCGTGCCGTTGCCGGTCGCGATGACTCTCTACCTACTGACTAGGTCAGGCGGCGAGAGCGACAGGGCGGTTGCCTTGTCTTTGGTTGCCCCGTTTAGGGAGTCTGAGCAACTCCGGTCGCACGAGACGACGTCCGAAAACCCGACGTCGAAACCGATCAGCCCCTGGTGTGGTGATCTGACTGTCAAGGAACACCCGCCGCAGCGGATCTTCCATCGTAGCGTTCAGGCCGCAGTGGCCACGGGGCGGCGACGTTGCACCAGGCGGCTTCCGCACGCCTGGTGCAACAGCAGGCCGCCGCCCAGAACGAGGACGACATCGCCGATGCTGAACACATTGCTCACGTACGGGATGCCGGCGGGAATGGCGTAGTTGTCGCCGAGGAAGGCAAGCGATGCATCGGGAATGGTCGTGGAGTTCTCGAACTCCGATGAGCTCGTGATCTTGCCTGCCCGCTCGAGCGCGTCGTACGACGCAGGCATCACCCCGCCGTTGGCAACGATGGCCGCGAGGTTCATGAGCCCGCCGAGCACCACCACGCCGATCCCCGGGGTCGAGCGGTTGGCGAGCACGAACATCAGCGCGAGCGCGTAGCTGAACAGGTGGAGGCCCGCCGCGAGGGCGAAGGGCATCCGAGCGGCGAAGAGCGTGATGACGGCGAACTGGATGCCGATGGCCGCAACGATGGTCCAGGCGTGGCGCGGGCGGAGCCGACCCAGGCGCTCGAGGTCGCCTCCGAAGAGGGGAACCGACAAGAGGAGTAGCAGGAAGGCGATACCGGTGATCATGGCGTCGTCGTCACCCGCGGCGAGAGGAGCGGCGCGAGCTCTTCGGCGGTCATCGGAACCGATGCGAGGAAGCCCTGGTATTCGTCGCAGCCGAGGGCGGTGATGATCTCGAGCGCCTCGACGGTCTCGACGCCCTCGGCCACGGTGCGGAGCCCGAGGTTGTGGCCGAGCTCGATCACCGATCGCACGATGGTGAGGTCGCCGGGGTTCTCGGCGAGGCTCGTCACGAACGACCGATCGATCTTGATGGTGTCGATGGTCAGGTCTCGCAGCGCCACCAGCGACGAGTAGCCGGTGCCGAAGTCGTCGATGGCCAGTCGCACCCCGATGGCGCGAAGCTGACGCAGCACCGCGACGCTTCGCGTGAGATCCTCCATCACGGTGTTCTCGGTGATCTCGATCTCGAGCCAGCCGGGATCGAGGCCGTGGCGCTTCAGTGCAGCGTCGACACGATCGGGGAACCGCATGTCGTGGAGGTTCCGGGCCGACGCGTTGACCGCAACGGTGAGATGGATCCCGTTGGCATGCCAACGAGCGCACTGGTCCAGGGCCATGTCGATCACTGCGTCGGTGAACGGGGTCATCAGATCGGTCTGTTCGGCCTGGGGCATGAACCGGCTGGGCGAAACCGTGCCGAGGACCGGATGATTCCAGCGGACGAGTCCCTCCACTCCGACGATCTCGCCGCTCCCCACATCGAGCTTGGGCTGGTAGTGCAGGACGAGCTCGTTGGCCGCGATACCCCTCGCGAGATCCGAGACCATGGCCAGGCGCCCGACGTCGTGGGTGGTTGCGGCCGGCTCGTAGACCTCGATGTCGGTGCCGGCCCGCTTGGCGGAGTACATGGCGACGTCGGCGTGGTTCATGAGCTCGCGCAGGTCGCTGCCATGGGCGGGGAACATCGCGATACCGATGCTGGCGCTGATGGCCAACGGGAGGCCTTCGATGGTCATCGGCCGTTCGATGGCGTCGAGGATGCGTCGGGCCGCAGTTGCGGCGTCGGTTGCGGTCGGCACGTCTCCGAGAAGGATTGCGAACTCGTCACCGCCGAGGCGGGAAACATGGTCGCGGGGTCGGCGCTCGTTGCGAATGCGGATGGCGATCTCGCGCAGCACGAGGTCGCCGATGCGGTGTCCCAGTCGATCGTTCACGCCTTTGAATCCGTCGAGATCGAGTTGGAGGGCCGCCGCGCTGAAGTCCTTGCTCAGCGCTCCCTCGAGCAGCATGGCCCCGTGTTCTTCGAACAGCCGCCGATTCGGGATCTCGGTGAGTGAATCATGGGTCGCCTCGTGTCGATTCGACATTGCGATCGAGGCCGACCGATAGATGATCCACACGGTCGTGAGCAGGAGGGGCAACAGAACGAATGCCTCGACGCCGATGACCGCGAAGATGGGTGCGAGCGCCAGCAGGAGCCCGTCCATGAGCAGGTTCACGCTGAGGCTGCGCCGCAGCATCTCGACGGCCGAGACCCGTTGATGGATGGCGATGACGGCGCCGATGAATGCGGAGTTGAACAGGAAGGCGACCGCCGAGGCGGTGGCGGCGGCCAGAAGCCAGCGGAGGTCCACCGTCACGTCGGGCTGATCGACGCGGAGGTTGGTGATCGCGCTGCCCACCGCCATGGCGATGGCGAGGCTGATCACGAACTGACCGGCATTGAAGGCGGCTCGTTCGATTCGTTTGCCGCCGAGCAGGTCGACCACGAGCGCAGTGGCGGCAACGAGGGCCAACACGGTTCCGGTGGGCGCGACGAACAGCAGTGCGAAGGCGAAGGTCCAGGACGCGGTGGCGGCGCCACCGTTGACCAGGAAGGTCAGGGGCCGGCTCTCGGCCGCGACGAGGAGGACGGCAAAGGTGACGAACAGTATGGGTTCTTCGCCGAGGGCTGACTCGGAGTCGAGGCCGTAGAGCGAGAAGGCGAGTATGGCGGCCCCGCCGGCGATGACCAGGGTCAGGTAGGCGGGGAGCAGTACTCGTCGGGAAAGAGCAGCCATGTGGTCGGTCCGGATCAAGGTGGCCGACGAGTGCAGAGACCGGACTCGGCCGGTCCCCACACCTGTCAGTCGATCAGAACCACTTCACCGGTGCACCCATTGCAACGATGAGACCACCGAAGCTCAATGCGGCCGCACTTGCGTAAAGTCGTGCCTTCAATTTGTTGCCCACGGCTGTTCCTTTCAGAACCACTTGAGGACCGAAGTCCCAGTGGCGTTTCCGAGAAGGGTCATGTGTTTGCCCCTTTCTGTCCCCGAGCCGACTTCTACTCGACTCGGACTCGCAAAAGCCTGCCGCTCCGACGGGGTCGGGTAAATGGGTGAAGGAGCCCGTTTCGACCGGGCCGAATGACCCGGTTGCCCGCTGGGCAGTGCGACTCAGCGTGCGACGCGTCGGGCGTTGCTCATGGCCCGCTGGGCATCGCGTGCCGCGTCGCGTTCGGCGATGGCCTGACGCTTGTCGCCCTTGTTTCGTCGGCGAGCAAGGCCGAGCTCGACCTTGGCTCGACCGTCCTTGAAGTAGAGGCTCAGCGGCACGAGGGTGAGCGGCTCCTGATCGAGGCGCGAGCCCAGCCGATCGATCTGGCCGCGATGCATCAGCAGCTTCTTGGGTCGATCCGGATCGTGGCCGAACGCAGCCGCGTGGGAGTAGGGGCCGATGTGGAACGACAACAACCAGGCCTCGTGGTCTCGGATCCGGGCGTAGGCCTCGGCGATCTGCACCTTCGATTCGCGCAGCGACTTCACCTCGCTGCCCTGGAGCACCAGGCCGGCTTCGACGGTGTCGATGATGTCGAAGTCGTGGCGCGCTCGCCGGTTGCTCGCGACCACGGTCTTCCCGTCGGGGTTCTTCTTCGCCGCGCGCTCGGCCCTGGCCATGGGGCCGAGGCTATCGGTGGCCTAGCCTGCACCCCGTGCCCGCCATGACTCGCGCCGTTCACGACGAAATGGTGGCCCATGCCATCGGCGGGCTGCCCGACGAGGCCTGCGGCGTGTTCGCCTCCGATACCCGCACCGGCACCGTGGTTCGTTTCTTCCCACTCGACAACGCCGCGCACTCCGCGCAGATCTACCAGATCGACGGTGCCGAGTACCTCGCCGTCGAGCGGACCGCCGACGAATCCGGCCTGATCATCTCGGGCGTCATGCACTCACACACACACACCACGAACTACCCGTCACCCACCGACATCGCCGATGCAGCCAACTTCGACCCCTTCGGTTCGTGGCATTTCGTGATCGTCTCGCTGAAGCATCCCGAGGCGTCGACCCGTTCGTTTCGGATAATGGATGGCATCGTGACCGAGGAACCAATACAATTCCGATCGGAATAGTCGACAATCACTTCTGGTTCTCTCCCACATGCCCGTTCACTCCTCGATCCTCGACCTGGTCGGCAACACCCCGGTCGTCGATGTCAGCCAACTGAGCCCCAACCCGGGCGTCCGCATCCTCGCCAAGCTCGAGGGTATGAACCCCGCGGGGTCGGTGAAGGATCGCATCGCGTTGGCGATGGTGCTCGACGCCGAGGCCGATGGCCGCCTCACGCCGGGCAAGACCATTCTCGAGCCGTCGTCGGGCAACACCGGCATCGCCCTGGCCATGATCGCCAAGATGCGGGGCTACCGCATCAAGATCGTGCTGCCGGGCAACGTGTCATCCGAGCGACGCCACCTGCTCGAGGTGTGGGGCGCCGAGATCATTCCGTCGCCGGCGGCCCAGGGATCGAACGGTGCGGTGAAGCTCGCCCAAGAGCTCTCCCTCGAACACCCCGAGTGGGTGTTCCTCTACCAGTACGCCAACCAGGCCAACCCGCAGACCCACTACGACTCCACCGGCCCCGAGATCTGGCGCGACGTTCCCGACATCACCCACTTCGTCGCCGGGCTCGGCACGAGCGGCACGCTGATGGGCGTAGGCACCTACCTGAAGGAACAGAACCCCGACATCAAGATCTACGCAGTCGAGCCGCCGGCAGGCGAGACCGTCGAGGCGCTCCGCAGCCTCGAGGACGGCTACATCCCGCCGGTCTTCGACAAGTGGGGCGGGTACGACCTCCTCGACGGCAAGCGCATCGTGCGTCCGCCCGAATCCATCGAGTTCACCCGCCGGCTGGCCGACGAGTGTGGCATCTTCGCCGGCATCTCCTCGGGGGCCGCGGCCGCAGGTGCGGCCCGGGTGGCCGAGAAGATCGACGAAGGCGTGATCGTTTTCATCGTGTGCGATTTCGGGTGGAAATACCTGTCGACGGGCGCATGGGCGGGCGAGATCGACGACGTGATCGCCAACGTCGAGGACGTCATCTACTTCTGATCCGCGAATTCCGCCCGCTCGCGTTTCGCTTGACCCGATGAGAGCGGTGGGCAGCGCTAGCGTCGAGGCGTGGATGAACGGCCGATCGGGATGTTCGACAGTGGTTTCGGGGGTCTCACCGTTGCCCGCGCGCTCATCGATCTGTTGCCCAACGAGCATCTGGTGTACTTCGGCGACACGGGTCGGTATCCGTACGGGTCCAAGCCTCAGGGCGACGTTGCCAAGTACGCACTGGAGATCGCCGACTTCCTGGTGGCCGAGTCCGACATCAAGATGCTGGTGGTGGCGTGCAATACCGCCGCGGCAGCCGCGTTCGAGGAGCTCTCCGAACGGCTGAACATTCCGGTGGTCGGGGTGATCGAGCCCGGCGTTCGGTCGCTGGCCGAGGTGACCGCCACCGGACGGGTCGGCGTGATCGGAACGGTCGGCACCATCGACTCCGGTGCGTACCAGCACACGTTGGCGACCATTCCGAACACCGAGCACGTCGAGCTCACGGCCCTTGCATGTCCCGGGTTCGTCGAGTTCGTGGAGCGGGGAGAAACCAGCGGCCGCCAGGTCGAGGTGCTGGCCAAGCGGCTCCTGGCGCCGATGGTCGATGCGGCCGTCGACGCGCTGCTGCTCGGCTGCACGCACTACCCATTCCTGGCCCGGACCATCGGGAACGTCATGGGATCCGACGTCGTGCTCGTCTCCTCGGCCGACGAGACCGCCTTCGAGATCACCCGGCAGCTCGACGAGCTCTCGCTGCATCGTGGCACGGGCGGCGGGGCCGAACACCGGTTCATCTCCTCGGGCGACATTGCGTGGTTCGCCGATCTCGGTCGCCGATTGCTCGGCCCCGAGCTGGCCAGGGCCGAGGCCCACGAGTGGGTCTGAGCGTCACCGTTCTCGGTTGCTCGGGCAGCTACGCAGCCGTCGGCGGCGCCTGCACCGGATACCTCGTCGAGACGCCAGGGGCTCGGGTGTGGCTCGACGCCGGCCCCGGTACGCTCGCCAATCTCCAGCGCCACGTCGCGCCGGCCGATCTCGATGCTGCCGTGCTCACCCACGAACACCCCGATCACTGGCTCGAGATCCCCGTGTTCGTGAACATGCTGAAGCATTTCACCCCGCCGCGCAGGCCCGTACCGGTGTTCCTCACCGCCGGCACCGCCGCGTTGCTGCACGCCTTCCACCCCGACGCCCAGGCACCGGACGGACCGGTCGACCTGCACCTGATCGATGCGACGAGCGAGGTGGTCATCGGCGATCAGCAGTGGCGCTTCAGTCGAACCGATCACCCGGTGGAGACCCTCGCCGTTCACGTGACCGCGGGCGAGGACACCTTCGCCTTCACCGCCGACACCGGACCCGGCTGGGGCCTCGCCGCTTTCGGTCGGCCGATCGCGCTGGCCTTCACCGAGTCGTCGCTGCCCGAGCGCGAGCCTTGGCCCGATGTCGACCATCTCACCCCCCACGAAGCCGCGGCGCTCGCGGTCGAGGCCGGAGTCGAGGAGCTGGTGCTCACCCACCTTCCACCCGGAGCCGATCCCGATCACCACCGCTCGACCGCGGCTGCCGTATTCGGTCGCCCCGTCGGGATGGCACAGGTCGGCGCTACGTTCTCGGTCCGACACCCACGACGACGAGGAACGACGCAATGACCCGACCCGACGGCCGCGCTCCCGACCAGCTGCGGCCCATCGTCTTCCAGCGCGACTTCACCTCGATGGCCGCCGGCTCGGTGCTCGTCTCCTTCGGCGACACGCAGGTGCTCTGCACGGCATCGGTCGACGATGATGTCCCGCGCTGGATGCGGGGCACCGGCAAGGGCTGGGTGACCGCGGAGTACTCGATGCTCCCCGGGTCCACACCCGAGCGGGTCAACCGAGAGGCGGCTCGTGGCCGACAGAGCGGCCGCACCCTGGAGATCCAGCGGCTCATCGGCCGTTCGCTGCGAGCGGTGTGCGACATGAAAGCGCTCGGCGAGCGCCAGATCGTGCTCGACTGCGACGCCCTCCAAGCCGACGGCGGTACCCGCACGGCATCGATCTGCGGCGCCTACGTCGCGCTGCACGATGCCCTCACCCGTCTGGTCCTGGCCGGGCAGCTGCCGGCCAACCCCCTCACCGAGGCGTGCGCCGCCATTTCCGTCGGTGTGGTGCAGGGCGTGCCGTGCCTCGACCTGCCCTATGTCGAGGACAGCACCGCCGAGGTCGACATGAACGTGGTGATGACCGAATCGGGCGAGTTCATCGAGCTCCAGGGCACCGCCGAGGGGCGCACGTTCGGTCGGTCGCACCTGAACGAGCTGCTCTCGCTGGCCGAGAAGGGCATAGGCGAGATCATCACCGAGCAGAAGCGGGTGCTGGCCACACCGCCCAATCCGCGTCCATGACGCCGTTGGCCGTCGTGGCGGCCACCGCCAACCCCCACAAGCTCCGCGAGATCCGCGAGCTCGTCGTCGGCCGGCTCGAGCTGTTGCCCCGTCCGGCCGACCTGCCCGAGGTGGTCGAGGACGCTTCCGATCTGATCGGTAACGCCAGACTCAAGGCGGTCGCCGTTGCCGAGCACACCGGGCAACCAGCGCTGGCCGACGACACCGGCCTGTTCGTCGATGCCCTCGCTGGCGCGCCCGGCGTTCACAGCGCTCGTTTCGCTGGGCCCGACGCAAGCTACACCGACAACGTCGACCTGTTGCTCGAGCGCTTGCAGGGGGTACCGCCCGAGGGTCGAACGGCGAGGTTCTCGTCGGTCATGCTGCTGGCCTGGCCCGACGGCACCGAGCTCTCGGCGCGAGGCGATGTCGAGGGCATGATCACCGATGCGCCGCGCGGCCCGGGTGGTTTCGGCTATGACCCCGTGTTCGTGCCGAGCGCCGGCGACGGCCGCACCTTCGCCCAGATGTCCGACGAGGGCAAGCACGTGTACTCGCATCGCGCGGCGGCCCTAGCCGCACTGCTCGACCGGTTAGCGTGACCAGAGCCACGCGCCAGTGGCGGAATTGGCAGACGCGCAGGGTTTAGGACCCTGTATCCGAGAGGATGTGTGGGTTCGAGTCCCACCTGGCGCACCCCGACCATGACCACACCGTTGCCCGCCATCGACGAGATCCCGTGGTGTTCGAACGCTTCGAAGTGCTCTGACACCGCGCCGTTGGACCGATCGCAGCGCTGACCGGGGAATCATTGCCGCTAACCTCGGTTGCAATGCCTATGCCGAATCCACCTCTTCATTCCCTGCCATCGATGCTCCAGCCGGGCAACAACGAGATGAGCCCGGTCTACAACGCGCTGCTCAAGGACCGCATCGTGTTCCTCGGCACCGACGTCAACGACGAGATCGCCAACTACATCACTGCTCAGCTCCTGTTCCTCGAGGGTGAAGACCCCGAAGCCGACATCTGGCTGTACATCAACAGCCCCGGCGGCTCGGTCACCTCAGGCATGGCCATCTACGACACCATGCAGTTCATCAAGCCCGACGTCGCCACGATCTGTATGGGTCTCGGCGCCTCGATGGGCCAGTTCCTCCTGTGCGCGGGTGCGCCGGGAAAGCGCTACGCCCTGCCCCATGCCCGCATCATGATGCACCAGCCCGCCGGTGGAGTGCAGGGTCAGGCGAGCGACATCCGCATCCAGGCCGAGCAGATGGCCTACGTCAAGCGGCTCATGGCCGAGAAGATCGCCGAGCACTCGGGTCAGAGCGTCGAGCAGGTCGAGGCCGACTCCGATCGCGACCGCTGGTTCACTGCCGAGGAGGCCAAGGACTACGGCCTCATCGATCAGGTGATCGGCCGTCGGGGCGAGATCAGCTGAGTCAGCTGAACCCTCCCGCTCAGGCGGGGGCCAGGTCCTCCTCCGGCTCCGGGGTGGGCGTCACCTCGGCCGGTGGTGCCAGGTCGACATTGCATTCCGCCGCACCGTAGGCCTCGAGCCGCTCGCTGGCTGCACCGGCCTCGGCGAGGGATTCCGCCTGTTCGGCGATGACTGTCGCCGGGCTGCGGTTGTCGGGTACTTCGAGTGCCTCGACCAGCAGGGTGAAGGCATCGACCACGGTGGCGACGTCGTCCTCCACGCTCGGAGGAGCGAACTCGCGCACCTGGCCCAGCTGGAGAATGGCTGCGTCGATCGACGCCGGGTCGGCCAGATCGATCTGGTTCACCGCGCTGGCCTCGCCGACGGCGGCGCGGAGCCGAAGACAGAAGGCCTGGCTGTCCTCGCCATCGTCGACGCCGGGCTCGGGATCGCTGCTACAGGCTCCGAACAACATCGATCCGACCACGAGCACCGCAGCGATGCGGCGAAGCTTCACCAACGGTCGGCGGCCTCGGCCAGCTGGCGAAGCTCGGCGATGCCGTGGCTCAGCCCCTCGGGATCGCGAAACAGTGCGCTTCCGGAGATGAACACGTTGGCTCCCGCCGCCGACGCGCCGGCGATGGTCGCAACGCTGGCCCCTCCGTCGATCTCGATGTCGACGTCGAGGCCGTCGTCGACGACGATGCGGCGGAGCTCGCGGATCTTGGGCTCCATCGAGGCGATGTAGGCCTGGCCACCGAAACCGGGATTCACGGTCATGACCAGGACCATGTCGACGAGGTCGAGGACGTGGCGGATCGCATCGACGGGTGTGGCCGGGTTGAGCGCCACGGCCGGCTTGGCCCCGAGCTCGCGCACCGCTCCGAGGGTGCGATGAACATGCGTGGTCGACTCGGCGTGCACGATCAACATGTCGCAGCCGGCGTCGACCCAACGGCTGAGCATGTGGTCGGGCTCGCGCACCATGAGATGGGCTTCGAACGGCACCGACACGTGCGGGCGGACCGCGGCGATCACGTCGGGCCCGACGGTGATGTTCGGCACGAACTGACCGTCCATGATGTCCCACTGGATTCGATCGGCGCCGGCCGCTTCGAGCGCCCGGCACTCGTCGCCGAGCTTGGCGAAGTCGGCGGGAAGCACGGACGGGACGATCTCGACGGGGCGAAGGCTCACGACGGCGAGGCTATAGGGTCGAGCGGTGCCCGATGTCGACATCACCTCGGTCACCGTCGGTGCCGCCGGCGTGGGCCGCCTCGACGACGGCAGGGTCGTCTTCGTGAGTGGAGCCCTGCCCGGCGAGCGCGTCGAGGTGGAGGTCACCGAACACAAGGAGCGCTTCGCCAGGGGCGTGGCTGTCGGGGTGTACGAACCGGTGGCTCTCGGGCGCCGGGCCGAACCGTGCCCCTTCGTCGCCGAGGGTTGCGGCGGGTGCGATCTGCAACACGCGCACGAAGACCTCCAGGTCGAGCTCAAACGGCGGATCGTGCTCGAATCGCTCGAGCGACTGGGTCGATGTGTCGATCCGGTGGTCGAGCACGGGCCGGCCCTGGCGCCGCTCGGCTATCGCACCCACTTGCGGGTGCGGATCGTCGAGGGCAAACCAGCCCTACGCGCTCGGGGGAGCCACGACCTGGTGCCCATCGACGCATGCCTCACCGCCCATCCCCTCGTCGACGAGCTGCTGGCCGAGGCTCACTTCGCCGACGCCGCCGAGGTGACGCTGCGAGTCGGCGCCCGCACCGGCGAGCGGCTCGCGCTGGTGGGTCCGCGTGTCGGGAACGCGACGTTTCCTGCCGATGTCGAGGTCGTCGGCTTCGACCAGATCGCCGGCGCCCGACGGGCGTGGTTCCACGAGGAGGTGGCGGGCGAGCGGTTCCGCATCTCGGCGCGCTCGTTCTTCCAGACCCGACCCGACGGCGCCGACGTGCTGGTCGCCGAGGTCGACGATGTGGTGGGGGAGGTCGCCGGGTCGATGGTCGACCTGTACGGCGGCGTGGGCCTGTTCGCCGCCACCGTCGGCAAGGGTCGAGACGTCATCCTCGTCGAGCAGAACCGCTCGTCGGTCGCCGACGCGAAAGCGAATCTCGATGGCAGCCGGGCCCGGATCGTGCGGGCTCGGGTCGAGGACTGGAAGCCGAGCCGGGCCCCGGTCGTGGTGGCCGACCCGGCGCGGGCCGGGCTCGGGAAGACGGGTGTGGCCAAGGTCGCGGCCACCGAGGCCGAGCGCGTTGCGCTGGTCAGCTGCGATCCGGGTTCGCTCGGACGTGACGCCGGCCTCCTGGCCGCAGCGGGCTACGACCTCGTGCGTTCACGCCTGGTCGACCTCTTCCCCCAGACCAGCCACATCGAGGTCGTCAGTCGTTTCGACCGCCGCTGAACGAGCCGCAGGCGGTAGAACGAGCCATGGCCTTCGATCCCCACGACCTGCCCGCCGAAGTCGAACGGTTCCTCGTCGATCGGCACCTCGCCACCTTCACGGTGCTCACCAACGGAGTGCTCCACACGACGCCGGTCGGTTTCAGCTGGGACCGCGAGGTGGCGATGGCCAGGGTGATCACCTGGTCGGGCAGCATCAAGGTGAAGCGCATCGAAGCGGCGGCCGGACCGGTGGCGGTGACGTTGTGTCAGCTCGACGGCGGCCGTTGGCTCACCCTGGAGGGAACCGCCACCGTCACCGCCGATCCCGATCGTTGTGCCGACGCCATCGCCCGTTACACCGAGCGCTACCAGGCTCCCCGCCAGGATCGCGGCGCCGACCGGCGAGCGATCGAGGTGCAGGTCACCCGGTTGCTCGGCCGGGCGTGACCGTGCCTCGCCCCGACAAGCTACCGACGGGTAATCTCCCGACATGACGACTGCCGCTCAACCTTCCGCATCCGACGTGGGTGTCGAGCTCTCGGCCTGGCTCGACGACAACTGGGATCCGACCCTCACCGCCGGCGAGTGGTGGAAGCGTCTCGCCGCGGCCCGATGGGCCTCACCGGCGCTGCCCGGGAACGCCGGTGGTCGAGGCTACGGCCGCGCCCAGATGCAGGCGTGGTCGGTCACCCTGGCCGAACGCAAGGTTCTCGGGCCGCCGAGTGGCCTCGGTCGCATGCTCGCGGCGCCGACCATAGCCACCCACGGCACACAGGAGCAGATCGACCGGTTCATCCCGAGCATCCTCGACGGCAGCCACGCCTGGTGTCAGTTGTTCTCCGAGCCCAACGCCGGCAGCGATCTGGCCGGCCTCCAGGCCCGGGCCGAACGCGACGGCGACGAATGGGTGGTGACCGGCCAGAAGGTCTGGACGTCGGGCGGGCAGATATCCCAGTGGGGCATGCTCATTGCCCGAACCGATCCCGACGCTCCCAAGCACCAGGGGATCTCGTACTTCGCCATCCCCATGGACCAGCCCGGGGTCACGATTCGTCCGCTACGGGAGATGACCGGCCGCTCGTTGTTCAACGAGGTCTTCCTCGACGAGGCTCGCGTGAACGACGCCGACCTGCTCGGCGGCCTGGGCAACGGGTGGCGGGTGGCCAACACCACTCTCGCCTTCGAACGAGCCGGTCTGGGCTCGGCAGGCAAGCAACCGGCGTCGGCCACGCCCGGTCCGGTGGCCGGAGCGCTGGGCCGATCGGCCAGCACCTTTCTCGACAAGCCGAGCGAGGGGGGTGTCCCTCGCCTCGGTCCGGGCATGTGGCAGTGGTTCTGCGAGCTCGCCCGCCAACGAGGTCGCCTCGACGAACCTGTGCTGCGCGACAAGCTCGTGCGGCTGCACACGCTCATCGAGGTGAACCGTCTGTCGGGGCTGCGGGCCAAGGCCGGGGGTGGTCGCACCGGCGGCGAGGGCAACATCGGCAAGCTCATGATGAGCGAGCTGTTCCGACAGTTCCGCGAGGTCGGGCTCGAGATCCTCGGGCCCGAAGGCATGCTGTGGGGCGACGACGCCGTCGCCAGGGGCGCCATCCAGGAAGCGGCGGTGTTCTCGCCGGGTCCGGCGATCTACGGCGGGACCGACGAGATCCAACGCAACATCATCGGCGAACGGGTGCTCGGTCTTCCCAAGGAACCGGGGCCGTCCAAGGACACGCCGTTCAAGGACCTGCCGAAGAACTGATCGAGCGGCCCGTTCTCCCCCGGGCCCGCGATGCTGAGAGACTGACACCATGCCCGTCGAAGAACACGACATCGCCCGGTTGGCCGACGCCGCTCGCTTGGCTCGCACTCGGGCCTACGCGCCCTACAGCAACTTTCCCGTCGGTTGTGCGTTGTTGCTGGCCGACGGCACCGTCGTCACCGGCGCCAACGTCGAAAACGGCTCGTATGGTCTCGGCCTGTGTGCGGAGCGGGCCGCGATGGCGTCGTTGTTCGCCGACCATCCTCCTGGCGAACGCACCATTGCTGCGGTTGTGGTCGTCGGGCCGGAGGGCGTAGCCGACTGCTCACCGTGCGGGGCGTGCCGGCAGTGGATCCACGAGCTCGCACCCGATGCGGTCGTTGCGTTCCCTTGGCACGGAGAGCTCGTGACGGTGACCGTTCCCGAGCTGTTGCCCTTCGGGTTCGAGCTCGACTGACTGGTCGACGGCTCCGTCCGATGTGCGGCTAGCTTCACGGACATGCGCCTCGGACTTCTTGCTGCTGCCCGTATCACCACCAAAGCAGTGGTCGATCCCGCTCGTCTCGTTCCCGAGGTCGAGCTGGCGGCAGTGGGCGCTCGATCGCTGGAACGCGCCCGTGCATCCGCCGCGGAGTGGGATGTCCCCGTCGCCTACGGCAGCTACGAAGCGCTCCTGGCCGACCAGACGATCGAGGCGGTGTACATCGCGACTCCGGCGGCGTTGCACAAGACGTGGACGCTCGCGGCGCTCGAGGCCGGCAAGCACGTCCTGTGCGAGAAGCCGTTTGCGTCGAACGCGGCCGAAGCCCGCGAGATGGTTGCGGCCGGTGAGGCGTCAGGCCTGATCCTGATGGAGGCGTTCCACTGGCGCTATCACCCCTACATCGATCAGATCCGCTCGGTCGTCGACAGCGGCGCGATCGGCGCGGTGCAGCGGGTCGAGGGCTACTTCAACCTGCCCGACGGCGAGATTCCCCGGGGCGACATCCGGTGGGATCTGCCCCTCGGGGGTGGCGCGCTGATGGACCTCGGCTGCTACCCGGTGCAGTGGGTGCGGTGGCTGGTGGGTGAGGAACCTGCGGTGGTCTCGGCTACCGCCGACTGCCCGGTGCCCGGAGTTGACGGCTTCCTGCGCGCCGAGCTGAGCTGGCCGTCGGGGGTCACCGGTGCCGTCGAGTGCTCGATGATCGCACCAGCCGACGGGCTCGATATCAGCCTCACCATCACCGGGGCAAACGGCACCATCGCCGCCGAGAATCCCCTGGCCCCCCAGAACGGCGCCACGTTGGTCGTCGAGACCGCCGAGGGCCGAACCGAGCACGACGTCGACACCTCCACCACCAGCTACTACCACCAGCTCGTGGCATTCCTGCACGCAGTCGAATCGGGGGTGGCGCCGATCACGTCGGGCGCCGACGCCGTCGCCAACATGATGGTGATCGACGAGTGTTACCGCGCGGCGGGGCTCGAACCCCGTCCGTCACTGGCCGACTGAGCGGTGTGGAACACTACGCGTGATGAGTGACTCGTGGTTCGAGGTCGTGGTCGAGATCCCCAAGGGATCGCGCAACAAGTACGAGATCGACCACCACACCGGTGCCCTCTGGCTCGACCGCCATCTCTTCACCGCCACCAGCTACCCGGCCGACTACGGGTTCGTACCCGACACCCTGGCCGAGGACGACGACCCGCTCGACGTGCTCGTACTGCTCGACGAACCCACGGTGCCGGGGTGCCACATCCGAGCTCGGGCCATCGGCGTGTTCTGGATGACCGACGAGAAGGGCCCCGACGCCAAGATCCTCGCCGTGCCCGCCAACGATCCGCGGTGGGACCCGGTGCAGGAGCTCGACGACATCGCCGATCACCTCTTGGCGGAGATCAGCCACTTCTTCGAGGTGTACAAGGCGCTCGAACCGTCGAAGAGCACCGAGATCGGCCGCTGGGCCGGTCGCACCGCGGCGCTCGAGGAGATCGAGGCGGCTCGCCGCCGATTCCCCGGCCACTGACCGGGCCACTCACAAGCGAGGTCAACCACGGCCGAGCAAGCGCGGCGAGACGCCGCGCCCTTCCCGCAGCCTTGTCGAGGCTCTAGCGTTGTAACCCATGCCCATCGACGACCAGCTGGTCAAAGCCATCCTGGCGGGCGACTCGACCGCGTTCGCCACGATGTTCGATCGGCACGCGCCGCACGTGCACGACTACGCCATGTCGGTGCTGCGGGATCCCGATGCGGCCGCCGAGGTGACCCGCA
>JAHEJN010000107.1 GCA_024638845.1 Acidimicrobiales bacterium
CGCCGTCGCTGACAGAGTCGAGGCCGGCCATGCAGTGGAGGAGGGTCGATTTCCCCGAGCCCGACGGCCCCATGATCGCAGTGAGCTTGCCCGATTCGAATCCGATGTCGACATGGTCGAGAGCAACCACCCGGGTGTTGCCCTCGCCGTAGATCTTGGTGAGTCCATCGGCGCGTGCGGCCATCATTCCCGGTATGTCCGGTGTCTGGTGCGCGCCGAGACCCTCTCCAGAGGAGTCAGTCATGAGCGGTCCTTTCGCCTCCTCTAGTGCCGCACTTCTGGGCTCGGCTAACCAGGGCACAAGGTCCTCGCGCCTGCTTCCGACGGTGGGTCGAGGGTGCTGGTCGATCCGGACCGCGCTACTCGAAGGATCGTTGGTGGTGGATCGTGCCGGCGAGCTCCGCTTCCAGGATCCCGGCAGGATCGCGAAGTTTTCGGTGGTCCTGCGGGCGGTCGACGATCGCCCCCTGCCGTGCCAGCTGTGCCTGAAGCCCGGCAATATCGACGGCCCGGAGGTCGACGGCGTCGTCCAGCGACTGGACGGCGGCGACTCCGGCCGCCTCGCCCATCGCCCAGCACTCCGGGATCTCGCGCAGTGCAGCGTGTGCTCTCGTGTCGGCAGAGAGATTGCGTCCGGCCGCGAGCAGGCCATCGAGATGCTCGGGAACCAGGCTCCGGTAGGGGATCTCGAGCGTCGGAAACGACGGGGTCATCCCCGGACACAGCCCGATGCTGTCGGCGTAGCCCCCGTCGGCCAGCCAGTGGTCGATGGTGATGCGCTCGCGGCCGACGAGCCGGCGGGCGTGGCGGGTGCCCACTTGCGACGCAGTGTCGAGGATCCAGGCTCGCTCGAAGCCCGGGACGCTCTCACGGAAGAACTCCAGTCCTTCGCGCGCGGCGTCTCGCGACGCGAACTCCACCGCAGTGAGATCGGCGACGTCGAGCGCCGAATAGCCCGCCATCTTCGGGCTGAGGAAGAGAGCGATCGAGTCGTACGGGGTGGGATGTGCAAGAAGCTTGATCCCCTGCTCGGCCGCGCGTTTCATGACCTCGGCGTATTCCCCCTGTTGCAGCATGCGGAAGTCGAGGTAGCGGCGCATGTCGACGTTGCCGAAGCGAAAGCTCGTGTTCAGCCGTGCGTGGGCTGTCTCGCTGTCGAAGTCGTCGTCGAACGCCGCGCCCGCTTGTGCAAAGACGTCTCCGTCGCCGGTGCAGTCGATGACGACCGGTGCCGTCAACGCGTAACGCCCCTGCTTGCTCTCGAAGATCACGCCTTCGACGCGGGTGCCGGTGGTGATTGCCGCAACGACCCAGCAGTGCATGATCGTGTGCACGTTCGACTCGCGGACGAGGTCGTGGGTCACGAGCTTGAGGACTTCAGGATCCAGGGTCGGTGACCAGTGCACCGTGTCTCGCAGCGCCGCGGTGCGGACCCGCCAGTAAGCAGCCTGGACCGGGTCGGTCGATCCCCAGAGGTCGGGGTCAGGTCCGAGAGTCGCATCAGGGCCGCACCGATCGATCAGCTCGGCGCCGATGCCGGCAACCACGAGATTCCCGTCCCAATCGGTCATCCGGTCGATCCACGAGACGAGGCCGCCGGTCGCAAGGCCACCGAGATGGTTGTAGCGCTCGATCAACATGACATCGGCGCCGAGGCGTCCCGCTGCAACCGCCGCCGCCGTGCCTGCCGGGCCGCCGCCGATGACGAGGACGTCACAGCTCCCGTACACAGGAGTCGACCGGGCCGGTTCCTCGACGTACGCGCCCGGTGGCGCCTTCATGACCGCAATCCCGTCGGTTGTGCCGGCGGACGCACGATCGACGAGCATTTGGTTCGCCTCACTGGCCCGGCACGGTACCACTCGCAGCGGGAGCGAGTTCCTTCCCCACGCCCGCCAGGCCCGCCGCTGCTGATTGACAACCGACAGCGCACCTGGAACCCTTTGCCGGGTGAGTGCTCCACGTGCTCGGCTCAGAGGAAGTTGAGTCGGTGGGTAAGTCTCACCCGAAGGAACAAAACGAGGGGGAAACGTACATGGCTGGTCGATCAACCCGCGGACGACGATCTCGCACACTGCTGCTTGCGATACTCGTCTCGTTTGGTCTGTTGGCCGCGTCCTGCGGCAGCGACGACGAGTCGTCCGATACTGCCGCCGACGCCGGCGACACGACGGAGGAGCCGGCAGAGGAACCCGCGGCCGAACCGGCGGAGGAACCGGCGGAAGAGCCCGCCGAAGAACCGGCCGCCGAGCCCGCCGAAGAACCGGCCGCTGCCCCCGAGGCCGAGGGCAAGATCACCGACTTCGCGGCCTATGTGGGCGGCGAGGGCGCGGCCGACGCCAGCCTCGACCCGGTCAAGATCGGCTACATCAACCAGCAGGGTGGTGCCATCGTCGTCACCGACACCAACGACGACGGCGTCGAGATCGCCGTCAAGTACATCAACGAGAAGGCCGGTGGCATCGGAGGTCACCCCCTCGAGGTGGTGACGTGCTTCATCGCCAACACGGAAGAGGAAGGCCAGCAGTGCGGCCAGCAGTTCGCCAACGACGACGACATCGTCGCGGTGATCACCGGTCCCACGGTCACCGGCACCGAGTCGTTCTACGCCGCCCTGGGCGGAGAGAAGCCGGTGGCCGCCGGCGTGTCGGTCAACCCGGCCGATCTGGTGCAGGACAATGCTGCGGTGCTCTTCGGAGGCGCGGCCTACATCCTGGCGCCGTACGCGACGTTCGCGAGCGAGACACTTGGCGTCGAGTCGGCCGTGCTGTTGTACCCAGAGGGTGCCGGCCAGGACGACGCCGCCGCCGGTCAGTCGTCGGCCTTCGAGACCGTGGGTATCCCGATCGAGGTCGTGTCGTACCCCGCCACGGCTCCCGACCTCACGGTCCCGCTGCTCGCAGCAGGCGCCGAGGACGCCGACATCGTGATGCCGGTGATCAACACGGCCGACTGCGTCAAGTTCGCCGAGGCGACCCGGCAGCTCGGCATCCCCGACGACAAGGTTCTCGCCAGCCCGGTGTGTCTGACACCGTCGACGATCGAGGGCCTTGGTGACTTCCCGCAGTGGATCTATGCCGTCGCTTCGTCGCTCAGCATCGACCCGACCGACCCGTCGGTACCGCCGTACACCGACATCCTCGTCGAGCAGGGCCAAGACCAGTTCATCGGCGACCCGTGGGTGCTGGTCGGCTTCTCGCAGGCCATGACCCTCGCGAGGTGGTTGAACGCCGCCGGCGTCGACAATCTCTCGAGCGAGACGATCACCGCCGAGATGAAGGGGTTCGTGGGTCCGCTGATCCTCGGTTCGCCGGTGCTCGACTGCGGCAAGTACCCGGAGGCGCCCGCCGCCTGCAACGACAACACGCAGTTCTACCAGTACTTCGGCCCCGACGGATTCGAACAAGCCGGTGGGTTCGTCGGACCGCCCGAGGGATGGGAAGCGCCGTAGCCGACCACCCGTACCGACCACTGCACGCGACGTCCCGAGGCTGAGCTGACGATGCAAGACCTTGTTCTGTTCGTCTTGCTCGGCCTCGGGGCCGGCTCGGTGATCGCCGGGATCGCCCTGGCGGTGGTCATCACCTACCGGGGTTCGGGCATCATCAATCTTGCCATCGGCGCGATCTCGATGGTCGCGGCCTACGCGTTCTGGGCGCTGAGGTCGGACTTCTTCGGGATCACGCTGGCGACCGTGCCGGCGATCGTCGTCGTGATGCTGAGCTCGATTCTGGTTGGTGTGGTGAGCGAGCTGCTGGTGTTCCGGCCGTTGCGAACGTCGTCGCCGCTCGCCAAGCTCGTTGCGTCGCTCGGCATCTTGTTGACCCTCCAGGCGACGATGCTGCTGTGGTTCGGGAGCGCGTCGAAGCAGATCCCGAACGTCTTCCCGGACGACATCCTCCAGATCTTCGACACGTCGATACCGGCGAATCGGTTCTGGATGGCGGCCGTTGTCGTGGTGATATCGCTGGCGGTCGGGGCCGTGTACCGCTGGACTCGGTTCGGTCTGGCGACGAGGGCTGCATCGGAGAACGAGGTCTTCGCCATGTTGGCCGGCCTGTCACCGAACCAGCTCTCGATGGTGAACACGCTGCTCGCCTCGGCCCTGGCCGGCGCGATGGGTATCATCGCCGCGCCGCTCGCGCAGGCCGACTCGACCACGCTCGTGCTCTTCATCGTGCCGGCTCTGGCCGCCGCGCTGTTCGCCGGATTCACGTCGCTCCCGATAGCGGTCATCGCCGGGTTCGGCATCGGTATCGGCCAGTCACTCATGTTCTACGCCTCCACGTTGTCGTGGTTCCCGACCGAACAGGGGGGCAACCCGTTGCCGGGGACACAGGCGTTGCTCACCTTCGTGCTGCTCGTCGTCGCCCTGTCGCTGCGGGGTGCGAGTCTGCCGACGCGCGGCGAGCTCGTCGAGAAGCGCCTCCCCGAGGCTCCGCGACCCAAGCATCTGGCCCGCTCGGCCGCGGTGTTCGGCGCCATCGGTGTCGTCTTGTTGGTGGTGCTGCCCTTCGGCTACAGGCAGGCCCTGATGCTGTCGCTCATCGGGATGGTCCTGTGCCTGTCGCTGGTGGTGATCACCGGATTCGTCGGGCAGGTTTCGCTCGCCCAGGTCGCACTGGCCGGTGTCGCAGGGTTCGTCGTATCGCACATGATCGTCGATGCCGGCATCGGCTTCCCGTGGGGACCGATTGCCGGCTCGATCGCCGGGGTGGTGGTCGGCCTGATCGTCGGTGCATCGGCCTTGCGGGTTCGCGGCGTCAGCCTCGCGGTGGTCACCCTGGCCGGTGTCGTCGCCATCGAACAGTTCGGGTTCGCCAGCAAGCGATGGGGCGCGGGCTCCGCCGGATCCCCGGTCGAGCAGCCCAGCCTGCTCGGCTTCGACCTCGGCACGACCGCGTCCTACCGTGGACTCGATGGGAAGCTACCGAGCCCCGTCCTCGGCTTCGTGTTTCTCGCCTGCGTGATCGCACTGTGCCTGCTCGTCGCTCAGATACGCCGCAGTGTGCTCGGTCAGCAGATGCTGGCGGTGCGGGCCAACGAGCGCGCCGCCGCTGCGGCGGGCATCAACGTCGCCCGAGTCAAGATCACGGCCTACGCCATCTCTTCGTTCATCGCCGGAACGGCGGGGTGGATGTACGCGTACAACTTCGGCTCGGTGAGCGCTGCCCGTTTCGGCTTCCTGATCGCGCTCGCGTTCGTCGCCTTCGCCTACATCGGCGGCATCACCATGGTCTCGGGCGCGGTGATCGGCGGGCTGGTCGCCACCGAGGGCCTCGTTCCCCACTTCTTCCAGGAGTTGCTGGGTATCTCCGGCAACTGGACGCTGCTGGTAGGGGGCCTCATCCTGATCGTCACCGTGATCCAGAACCCGGAGGGTGTGGCGGGAACGACGTACCGCAAGCGACAAGCCTCGAAGCGCGCCAAGGCGGCCGCCGACGTCGCAACCGAGACGATGGCACGGGCCGGGGAATCATGATCAGGACAGGCCCATGACCACGGTGCTGTCGGCTCGTGGCGTCTCGGTCTCCTTCGGAGGCGTTCATGCCGTGGTCGATGTCGACCTCGACGTCGAGCCCGGACAGCTGGTCGGCTTGATCGGTCCGAACGGCGCCGGGAAGACGACCTTCGTCGATGCCATCTCGGGGTTCGTGCCTCATCGTGGCACGGTGACGCTCGACGGCGTCGACATCACCGGCTCGAGCCCGCATTCCCGGGCCCGGCGAGGTCTCAGCCGCACCTGGCAGGCCATCGAGCTGTTCGATGATCTGACGGTGCGGGAGAACCTCACGGTTGCGGCCCAGCACCCCTCGACGCTGGCGACGCTCAAAGAGCTCTTCGCCCGGCCGATCCCTCTGTCGCAGGGGATCGATGAGGCGCTCGAGGCGTTTGCCCTCGAAGAGCTCGCCGACGCGACTCCGACCGAGCTCACTCAGGGCCAGCGCAAGCTCGTCGGCGTCGCCCGGGCGCTGGCCGCGCGCCCCAAGTGTCTGTGCCTCGACGAACCCGCAGCCGGTCTCGACGCCCACGAGTCGGTCGCGTTCGGTCGTCACCTTCGCGAGATCGTCGATCGGGGTACGCCGACCCTCCTCATCGACCACGACATGGGGCTCGTGCTCGGGATCAGCGACCACGTCGTGGTTCTCGAGTTCGGTCAGGTGATCGCCGACGGAACTCCCGGCGAGGTGCGATCGGACCCGAGCGTCGTCGCGGCGTACCTCGGCTCGGCCGCCGACGAGCTGACGGCGGCCGACTGATGGCCACCGAACCGACTCTCCAACTCGAGAAGCTGTCGGCAGGGTACGACGCGGCGGCGGTCGTGCGCGAGCTCGACCTCTACGTCAACCCCGGCGAAGTGGTCGCCATGCTCGGCCCCAACGGAGCGGGCAAGACGACCACGCTTCGAGCGATCTCGGGTCTGCTCCGTCCGATGAACGGTGTGATCCGTATCGACGGAATCGACATCGCATCGAAGCCGCCGGCCGCTCGCGCCCGCGATGGCATCGCGCACGTGCCCGAGGGTCGAGGCGTGTTCTTCGGCTTGACCGTGGCGGAGCACTTCCGCCTCGGCCATCGGGGCGAGCAGCTCGACGTCGACGCCGCCTATGACCACTTCCCCGCGCTTGCCGCGATCAAAGACCGGCGGGCCGGGCTGCTCTCGGGCGGCGAACAGCAGATGCTCACGCTCGGACGCGCCCTCGCCCGCAGACCACGGCTGCTGCTGCTCGACGAACTGTCGCTCGGGCTCGCCCCCGTCATCGTCGAGCGCCTCCTTCCGGTCGTGTCCACCTACGCCAAGGAGAGCGGTTGCGCCGTGCTGCTCGTCGAGCAGCACATCCACATAGCGCTCGCCGTGGCCGACCGTGCCTATGTGCTCTCCCACGGCGAGGTCATCATCCACGAATCGGCCGAGAAGCTGCGGGGCGACCATCAACTGATCCTCTCCGGCTACCTCGGAGAACAAGAGACGACAGCGACCGTTTCCGACTGAGAGGGCTGCAATGCCAACCATCCCCGAATCCCATCGCGATCTGCTCGACGCCCAGGTGGCGACACTCGCCACCGTCGGTCCCGACGGACGTCCGCAGAGCTCGGCACTGTGGTTTCTGGCCGAGGGTGACACGGTGCGGTTGTCGCTCATCACTACTCGCCAGAAGACCAAGAACCTCATGGCGCAGCCCGTGGCGAGCCTGGTCATCCTCGACCTCGCCGATCCGGCCCGCTACCTCGAGCTGCGCGGCGACGTCAGCATCGAGGACGACGACGACTACGAGTTCGCCAACCGGCTCGGAGCCAAGTACGGCATGCCCGACGTGAGCGTCATCGACGGGCCCGGAGAGCGGCGCGTCGTGGTGACCATCGAGCCGGTGCGGGTTCATGCCATCGACATGAACGCGGGCTGACCCGCCCTCCGTTCACCAGAGCGACGCCGACGCCAGCTTCGCTCCCTCGGTGAGGGAGTTGAGCTTCGCCCAAGCGATCGAGGGGTGGAGCCGCAGTCCCAGACCGCAGTCGGTTGAGGCGATCACGTTCTCCTTGCCGACGAGGTTCGCGAACCGGGTGATGCGGTCGGCAACCAGCTGGGGGTGCTCGATGAGCGGCGTGGAGTGTGTGACCACACCCGGGGCCAGCATCTTGCCGTCGGGCAGCTTCGTGTTCTCCCACAGCTGGATCTCATGTTCGTGGCGGACGTTGGCCGCTTCGAAGAGGTACATCTGGGCGTCGATCTTGAGCATGAGGTCGACGACGTCGGGTAGCGGGAGGTCAGCCGAGTGGGGACCGTGCCAGCTGCCCCAACACAGGTGGTAGCGGGTCTGCTCGGTGGGGATGTTCCTGAGCGCGTGGTTGAGTGCCTCGATGCGCATCTCGCAGAACTTGCGATACCCGTCCATTCCCATCGGGATGCCGATGCGATCCCACAGCGCACCGAACCAGGCATCGTCGACCTGAACCTGCAGCCCGGCCGCCGCGATCGCCTCGTACTCGACGCGCATGGCCTCGGCGATGGCGAACACGTGGTCCTCGTCGGACTCGTAGATGCCCTTCTCTCGACCCGGCTCGATGCTGAGCGGGGCGGTCGAGGTGAGGAAGGCGTCGGACGGCGGTGTGTCTCCGAGCAACGCGAGCATCATCGCGATCTCGCGCTCGAGCAGCGACTGCCCCACGAAGCGGACCGGTTCGGTTGCGACCCAGTCGTCGGTCGGGGTGGTCTCCTCGGCGCCTTCCGGCACGTGCTGGGCCTCCCCGGTCATCTCGAACAGGGTGCCGTTCGCCAAGGCCGCTAGGTAGAAGTCACGGAACTCGACCCAGTCGGTGCTCGACATGAGCAGCTCGGCGTAGGCGCCGCCCTCCGCCGGCGAGTAGCCACCAAGGCGGGTCGGCAGGTACTCGATCCAGTGGCCGCCCTTGGTGAGCTCGCCCTCGTTGACGAAGTCGACTCCGGCGTCGCGCTGGGCGCCGATGACGTCGGCGACGGCCTCGCGCAGTCGTTCGTCGCTCACGTCGATCCTCCCCCAGACGTCGTGCGGCGCCGGCAAGGCTCCGACGTGCGTGGTCAGGATGCGGTCGGAACTGCGCCTCATTACGACTCCCCCCGGGAAGGCCCATCGGCCGATCGAAAACCGGAAGGTGTCACAGAACCTCTGCGCCCCCGGTACAGACGGCGGACAATAGCAGAGGCTGCGTGCTTCGTCGGCCAGAAGTGCCTGTCGCGCTTCGCCAAGCCGGTCGGACAAGAAGGTCATCGCCGCCATCGACTGCGGCTTCTCCGCAGAGATGTGCGCTCTGCCGGCCGGTCGATGGGAGGGGGCACACGTGGCGCATGACGCGTTTCGTGGGCCACGTCGCTGGTCGAGGTCATTCACGGCAGCAGGGTTGTCGTCCTGATCCTCTCGACGGGATCGAACAGCTCTTCACAGGTCATCGGTGAGGTGGACGAAGCTGCCGGGACCGGGATCCCGGTGCTCCCGCTGCGGATCGACGACGTAGAGCCGTCGGCCCTCCCAGTCAGGACGCCGAGCCGCATTGTGTCGCACCGAGCCGGGTGAGAGGCTTGGGGGATGGATTCCTCGAATGGGATGGGTTCGCTGAGTTTCCATGTGCCCGAACCGTCGGCTCGTCCCGGCGACGAGCCCGACTTCTCGTATCTGGTGGTGCCGCCCGCAGGTGAGGCGCGTCGGCCCGATGTTGCGGTCGACCCGTAC
>JAHEJN010000208.1 GCA_024638845.1 Acidimicrobiales bacterium
GTCGTGCTCTGGTATACGAGTGGTGGATCTGCCCCAGCGGCACCTGGGGTCGTATCTGGTGTGCCTGGAAGACTGGTCGTCGGAGATGGACGAGGCCGGCGATCACAAGGCCCACTGGTACCAGAACGCTCGCGATCAGGGGCTGCGGGTGAAGCTGGCCGTCGACCGCGACGATCGGCCGCTGGGGATGATCCAGTACGTGCCGATCGAGCTCTCGCCGGCCCAGGGCGAGGACCTGTACATGATCTTGTGCATCTGGGTGCACGGCCACAAGGAGGGCGTCGGGGACGCACAGGGCCGAGGGATCGGCTCGGCCCTGCTCGCCGCGGCAGAGATCGACGCCCGCTCGCTGGGGGCCGAGGGGATGGCGGCGTGGGGGTTGCACCTGCCGGTGTGGATGAAGGCGTCGTGGTTCAAGAAGCACGGCTACCGCAGTGTCGATCGGATCGGCATGCGCGAGCTGGTGTGGAAGCCCTTCGTCGCGAGGGCAAAGGAGCCTCGCTGGATCGAGGAACAGCCCGTGGTGATCGAGGGGACCGGCAAGGTCGAGGTGACCGCATTCAAGGATGGGTGGTGTCCTGCCGCGAACCTGGTCTACGAACGGGCGCGTCGGGCCTCCGAGGAGTTGGGACCCGGCGTTCACTTCACGACGATCGACACCTCCGACCGTGACACGATGATCCGTTGCGGCCGTTCCGATCAGGTCCTGGTGAACGGCCGACCGCTACAACGTGGTGCGCCGCCGTCCTACGAGAAGGTGCGGGCCAAGATCGCCAAGCAGCTCCGCCGACAACGCCGCCGGGCCTAGCTGTCGAGCGCGATCACCGAGGCGATGATCGTGATGATCGCCATCACCGCCCAGATCGCGCTGAAGGCGAACCCGAGCTTCACGTTCTGCTCGGCGCCGATCCGCAGACCCTGTTGCATCATGGCGCGGCGGGTGAGGATGCCTCGGCCTCCGAAGTACAGGTACATGCCCCCGCCCACGAGACCGAAGTACGGCCACGCACCCTGGTCGGCGATCAACAAGACTCCCGCGACGACCATCGTCCACAACGTGAAGGTGTCCCATAGCGCCTCGCCTCGCATGTCGGCCCAGAACGTCGGCTCGACATCGTCTCGCGCTTCCATCACCTTCCACCGCACCGCAGTGTCGGGCGCGAACCACGACACTGCCTGTCCGCCCCAGGCCAACAGCGCCAGCAGCAAGACCACGACTCCCCAGACGATGTTCATGCGAGTCGGGCAAAGCAGTAGACGCCCTCGACGATGCCGAAGACGGGCCACATGCCCCAGGTGACCACCCAGTAGCCGAGGCCGTTCTTGCGGAAGCCGAGGTCGCGATCCCAGATGTAGAAGAAGACGGCGGTGTACCAGAACGGCACCGAGGCCATCAGCCCCAGGAGGAACCCCCACCGTTCGCCCATGAGCATGCCGATGCTGGCCGCGATCTGCAGTGGCGCCAACAGGAACGGGTCGGCCCAGGCGCTGGCCTGGTTGAAGGCGAAGTAGGCGGTCGGATCGGTGGCGTCGGGTGACCCGCCGTAGATGTTGTCGATGGTCCACTGCGCTCGGGGTCTGAACAGCGCCACCAACTGCAACCCGCCCAGCAGCCCGATGAGACCCAGCCCGATCAGGGCAACGATCCATGTTGCGGCAGTCACCTCCATCATCAAACCTCCAGAGCTCGACCATTGCGATCGTCGGCGAGGTACGCCCGATCGTCCAGAGGCCTACGTCCCGCGCCGCCAGTCACTGGCGGGCGACCGTGGCTCGCGCGGTATCTTGGCCGACGACTGGGCTCTCCGAAGGGACACTGTGGTGAACGTATCTACGACGGCCGAGGCGGAACGAGGAGCACCACGAGTACTCGATTCCCTCCGTAGCACTGATCTGGTGACGGTCAGTCACCGCCAGCAGGTCTTCGCCGGTGCGGTCATCAACGTGCTGGTCAACGTCGTGGTGCTCAATCTGTACGTGGAGTTCGCCGACGAGGTCGTGATCGACTCGTTCATCATCTCGGTGTTCACCGCCGTGCTGCTCACGGCGATGCTGAGCGTCCTCGCGAGGTTCGAACATCGTGTTCACCATTTCTTCTTCGAGAAGCACTCCTGGCGGTTCGCCGGTGTGGTCACCATCTGGCTGGTCCTGTTCGGTAGCAAGTTCGTGATACTCGAGGTCGTCGACATCGTGTTCGGTGATCACGTCTCGCTCGGTCATCTGCTCGAGGTGATCCTGATCGTCGTGACGATGATGGTCGCGGGTCAGGTGATGCAGGTCATCTATGACCGTCTCGGGGTCGACGCCGACGAAGGCTCCACCGAGTCGACCGCGCCCAGCTGAGCGCGGTCGGGCCGCGTCGGATCGGGCTGGTTCACACGCCGGTGAGGGCGGGTTGGCGGTGGGTTGCGCGGCGGGGCCCGGAGGATTCCGGGTGGGGTTGTCGTCTTCGCCCCGGCGGTGGTTGGGCCGGCTCGGTGGGGGCT
>JAHEJN010000209.1 GCA_024638845.1 Acidimicrobiales bacterium
CCGGCCCCGATACGGGACGCCCGACGTCCTCGAGTGCGTCGACCTCACCACACCGACACCGGGTGAGGGCGAGGTCGTGGTCCAGGTCTGCGCCGCTTCCGTCGGTGCATGGGACACGCACTACCTGGCCGCCGATCCGCTCTTCATGCGACTGATCACCGGGCTACGCAAACCCCGGAATCCGCTGGCCGGCATCGACCTGGCCGGTCGAGTCCAGGCAATCGGACCGTCGGTCGACGGGCTCGAGGTCGGCGACGAGGTGTACGGCGTCGCCGATGGAGCGTTCGCCGAGTACGCCTGCACCGTTGAGAACCGACTGGCACGCAAGCCGGCCAACCTGAGCTTCGAAGACGCGGCGGCTGTGCCGACCGCAGCGGCTACGGCCCTGATTGGTTTGCGCGATCACGGCCGCCTCCAATCTGGTCAGCGAGTCATGATCATCGGCGCGTCGGGCGGTGTCGGGACCTTCGCCACCCAGATCGCCAAGTCGTTCGGCGCCGAGGTCACCGCCGTATGCGCGACCCCGAGCGTTGAGCTCGTGCGTTCACTGGGTGCCGAGCACGTGATCGACTACAGCCAACAACATGTGCTGGACCTCGAAGACCACTTCGATCTCATCCTTCAGCTCGCCGGTCAAGACCGACCCCTCAAACTCCGTTCGCTACTGACCCCGCATGGGACGCTGGTGCTGAGCAGCGGCGAGGGCGGACGCTGGATCGGCCCGGCCGCCCGACTGGTCACGGCACTAGCCGTGTCGCCGTTCGTGAGCCAGCGGCTGTGCCCGTTTGTCGCCGATCCCCTCAGGCCGCACCTCGACGCACTCCGAGAACTTATAGAGGCCGGTGAGATCACCCCGGTGATCGACCGCACCTATCCACTCGACCAAGCCGCTCTCGCCGTCGAACACATTCGGTCCGGCCACTCGAAAGGAAAAACCGTCCTCACCGTGTGAGCACGGACGTCGCCATGTCGAACCCTGCCATCAACTCGCACCACACGCCAGTGACACGTTTGCGGGCGTGGGCGTCAGCCCGACCAATCGCCACGGCGCCCTGGCGCCTCTGGCGAGCCATGGTCGCGGTCGCCTATCTCGCCGCCGCGATCTTCAACGCCCTCTACACGCTGCCCCGAAGCGACGAACTCGACGGGTACGCCGACGGCGCCTGGTTCGGGTTCCTCGGGGACTTCATACGAGACGTGTTCATGCCCAACGGCGAGATCTTCATGACGCTCGTCATCATCTTCGAGATCGTCATCGCCGTCCTGATCGCCGGTCGCAGAACCGCCGTGGACGCTGGGGTTGTCTTGTCGGTCCTGTGGGTACTGGCCGTACTGCCGTTCCTGGCATGGCCGTACCTGATCACCAACATCGTGCTCGCAGTCGTCCAAGGGGTTGTCGCACTACGCACCTACGACAACCCAGTCTGGCGGACCGGATGATGGCACCTCGCCAAAGCGGTGAGACGGACTCGATGAAAGCGCTCGTACGAGACAGGTACCTCTCACATGAAGGCAGCGTGCAAATCAAGGACATCGAGAAGCCACACGTCAAAGACGACGATGTGCTCGTGCGGGTACGGGCCGCATCAGCGAAACCCTGGGGTTGGGACCTGCCAGCAATCATGCAGTCGATCGACCGGATCATCGGCAGATTCCATGAGCCGAAGCCCCACGTCCCCGGTCTGAACTTCGCCGGCGAGGTAGAGGCCGTCGGCAAGAACGTCACACGATTCCAACCCGGGGCTGCCGTGTTCGGCTCAGCCGAAGGAGCACTCGCAGAGTACGTCTCAGCGAACGAGAAGGCGTTGGCGCCGAAACCGTCGAACCTGACATTCGCTGAGGCGGCCACAGTCGCCATGCCCGGAGCCACCGCACTGCAGGCCGTGCGCAAGGGACAGGTCACATCAGAGGACCGTGTGCTGGTCGTGGGCGCATCCGGAGGCGTCGGCGTCTTCGCAGTTCAACTCGCCAAAGCAGTCGGCGCAGAGGTGACCGGTGTATGCAGCACACGGAACCTGGATCTGGTCCGGTCCCTCGGCGCCGACCACGCCATCGACTACACCAAACAAGACTTCACTCGAGCCGGGCAGCGCTACGACGCGATCTTGGACATGGCCGGCAACCACACCCTGTCTGAACTGCGGCAGGCGCTACGCCCCGACGGCACGCTCGTCATGGTCGGCCAGGCCGGCATTCCGGTGTCGGAGCAGAGCTGGTTCAAGGCGCTGACCCGCTGGCTTCGTGCCGTAATGTGGTCGACGTTCAGCCGGCGGAAGCTGGTGGCGCTGATTCCAACAAAGATCCGGCAGGACCTTCTGCAAGGACTCACGGACGCCATCGAGGCCGACACACTCATTCCGATCGTCACCGCAACCTTCCCGCTCGACGAAGCGCCCGCAGCGATCGAACAACTAGAGGAAGGCCGCGGCCGAGCGCAAGTCGTCATCAAGTTCTCCACCTGA
>JAHEJN010000210.1 GCA_024638845.1 Acidimicrobiales bacterium
CGGGGTGTCAGCCGAGGTCGCGTCGCTGGAAGACCACTCCGGCGATGATGAGGAGCAGGAATGCGAACCCGAGGAAGATGGCCCCGCCCTCGGCAGCGTTGGGGCCGGATGGTGATGCCTGGATCAATGCCTGGCCGGCACTGAAGGGGAGGTACTCGCCGCTGTTACCGGGGAGGAATCCGGCGATCGCTGGTTCGACGACCGCGGGAACGGCGATCACTAATGCGGTCGCCAGTGCCGGCGAGTTGAAGATCGCGCCGACTGCGGTGCCGACCAGTGCGAAGATGGTCACCATTCCGGCGGTCCCGAGCGTGATGCGCAGCATGTGTGGGTCGTCGAATCGCAGGGGGAAGTCCTTGATCTCGAGGCCGACCATGGTGGTTACGAGTGCGGCGGTGACTCCGGCTATGGCGAAGCCGAGTCCGATGAAGGCCCCGGCGATCGCCTTGGCGACCGTGACCTCGGTGCGGATCGGTGCTGCGACGATCGAGGGCATCATCGTCTTGGATCGGTATTCGTTGCCGAACATGCGCACACCGAGGACGGCGGCGAAGGTCGTGAGCATGATTGCGCCTGAGCCGACGATCTCGACCCGGCTCTCGATGGAGGTGTCGGGCTCGCTGTCGCCGATCGCCTGGCCGTAGAGGGCCACCAACAGAACGACCAGGCCCAAGCTCAGCAGGATCCCGATGAGGGCGAGGATCCAGTTCATGCGAATCGTCGACCACTTGATCCACTCCGAACGCAGGAGCTTGTTCACGACGACCCCCCTTCGCCGCCGGTGCGATATTGCCCCTTGCCGGCCGTCTCGCGAAGGAACGCCTCCTCCAGCGACTCGTGCACCGGGGTCAGCTCATGCAACACGATGCCGTTGGCCGCGGCGATGTCGCCGACGATCGCTGCGCTGACTCCAGTCACGCGAAGTGCGTCGCCGTCTGGTGCCACGCCGAGCTCGCGTGAGGACAGCAGCGCAGCGAGCCCGTCAGGGGTCGGGGTGACCACCCGGACGTGCGAATCCGTGACGTCGTTGACGAAGTCGTCCACCGACACGTTGCGCAGCAGCCGACCGGCAGCGATCACCACCAGATGGTCCACGTACAGCTGCAGCTCGGACAGGAGATGGCTCGAGACCAGCAGGCCCCGACCCTCGTCGGCGAGACGGCGGAAGAACTCGCGCATCCACCGGATGCCCTCGGGGTCGAGACCGTTCGTCGGTTCGTCCAGCAGGAGATACTGCGGATCGCCCAACAGAGCCACAGCGACGCCGAGACGCTGGTGCATCCCCAACGAGAACCCACCCACCTTGCGGTGGGCCGCCGACGACAGACCAACGAGCTCGATCACTTCATCGACGCGATCATCGGAGATACGAGCGCACGCCGCCAGCATCCTCAGGTGGTTCCGGGCGCTGCGCGCTGGGTCGACGGCCCGAGCCTCGATCAACGCCCCGACGACCCGGCCCGGATACTGCAGTTCTTCGTAGCGCTGGCCATCCACCCGGGCCTGACCCGACGTCGGCACGTCGACGCCGAGGATCATCCGCATCGTCGTCGACTTCCCCGACCCGTTCGGACCGAGGAAGCCCGTGACCCGACCCGGCTCGACCGAGAAGGTCAGGCCATCGACCGCGGTCACATTGCCATAGCGCTTCGTCAACCCGATCGCATCGATGCTCACGACCGGCTCACCCCGTCACCGACGTCACGATGGAGAACAGAATCCACAACGCCCAGATGCCGAGGCCCACCCACGCCAACGTCTTCCCGGTGCGCACCTTCGACGGCGGTTGGATCCCCGCCTCCTCGGCCAGCCGCTGCCCCTTGTTGGCGTAGTACAGGGCCACAAGAGCGAGCGGACCGAAGATGATCCCGGCGATTCCCCACCCGAACGCCCGCTTGCCCTCGCGGTCACCAGGAACGGGTCCCGAACCCGCCCAGACGTCGCCGTGGACCTCCTCATCAGGTGGTGGTGGCATCGATGTCATTGCGGATCCGTTTCCTCGCTCGCCGACACGGGTCACTCGCCCACTGCCAGTTGCCGGTCGGTGCGCCGACGCTAGCAAGCCGTCCCGACAGCGCAGCGGATTCGTCCGGATTTCACGCCGGAGGCGCCTTCGGTCCTCAGGAGGTCGGGGCCGTCTACCTCGTCGGCGCCGCCGTCGCCCAGGCCGCCCCGACACCGGGAGGACTCGGCGCAATGGAAGCGGCACTGATCGGCGGGCTCGTCGCCGCCGGCCTGGACAACACCATCGCCGTACCCGCAGTGTTCCTCTTCCGTCTGTTCACCTTTTGGGTTCCGGTGCTGCCCGGGTGGTTCGCGTTCCAGTGGCTCCAACGCCACGACTACCTGTAACCACCACCCAGTACCAGGCGCTCGGTATTCGCGGAGTCGCAACCGCCCAAGACCTGTCCGGGATCCGGCA
>JAHEJN010000211.1 GCA_024638845.1 Acidimicrobiales bacterium
ACCTGCGTCAGGCCAACTTCTCGACGAAGGACTCGAGCTGGCGCAGGTTGCGACACTCGTACACACCGTCGGTGTGGGCGCCGTAGTCACCGACGATCGAGTCACCGGTGTTCCAGTACGACTTCGGTTCCGGGTTCAGCCAGTACACGTGGCGGGCCTTGTGGTGCATTTCCTTGACCACCCACGACTGGCTGGCGTGGTAGTTGTTCCGGGCGTCGCCGAGCAGGAGCACGGTCGTCTTGGGCCCGACGTCCTTGCCGTAGCGCTCCCAGAAGACCTCGAAGGCATGCCCGTAGTCACTGTGACCGTCGACCCACACCACGTCGGCCTCGGTGTTGACCCGGTGGATGGCCTCCTGGATGTCCTCGGTCGCACGGAAGTACTCCGTCACCTCGTCGATGCCGTCGATGAACACGAACGAGCGAACCTTGGAGAACTGTCCGGAGATCGCGTAGACGAGCATCAGGGTGAAGCGGGCGAACGCCGCCACCGAGCCCGAGATGTCGGCCACGACCATCAGTTCGGGCTTGGAGGGCCGCGGGTACTTGAACTTCGGCTCTGCGGGCACGCCGCCGTAGCTCAGGGAGTGCCTGACGGTGTTGCGGAAGTCGAGGGGGCCCTTGCGGCCGTGCTTGCGCTTGCGGGCGAGGCGAGCCGCGAGCTTGCGGGTGAGCGGTTGCAGCGCCTTCTTGAGCGACTGCATCTCGTCGCGTGAGGCGTGCATGAACTCGACGTCTTCGGGCAGCGGCTTGCGGAGTGTCTTGGCCATCGCTTCGACACCGCGATCGGCGACGAGCCGGCGTCGGATCTCGGCCTCGATCTCCTTCTTGAACTCGTCGATGCGGTGTTCGAACTCGTCGCGTTCGAGGCGTTCCTCGAGGTTGGTGAGCTCACCCCCGGGGGCATCCTGTCCCGTCTGCTCCATGAGCTGGTCGAGCATGCCGTCGAGGTCGAGGTTCCGCAGGGTGCGGTAGAGGTAGTAGGTGCCGCCCACGGGTCGGCCGGGCTCCATGCCGGCGAATCGCTTCACGGCCTGTTTGGCGAGCGCCCGCATCATCGCCTCGTCACCGTTGAGGAGCGCCTGCATGAGCATCTGCGCGATCTCCTCGGGCGTGAGCGCATCCATCGCTCCCCCGCCCGCGGCGCCCTCGCCCTCCTGGTCGCCCTCCTGCATCTCGCGCCAGAGATCGTCGAGCTCCGACTCCTCGCCCTCGGCCAACTTGTACTCGGGCCCACGGAGCGAGAAGTAGACCTCGAACACGGTCTCGAACGCACGCCAGTGCGCGTTGTTCTTGATCAGCGTCGCGCCGAGCGCGTACTTGAACGCGTCCCGATCCTCGATCGGGATGTGCTGGACCGCCTCCATCGCATCGAGGTTCTCGGTCAGGCTGACCGGTAGCCCGGCGTTGCGCAACTCGATGACGAACCCGTTGAGCAGGTCGACCATCGACGTGGGCGGTCGCCCGCTGATGTTGGTGGTGGTGCTCATGGTGTCACCCTCACGCGTCGTCGACGGACAGTTCCTTGGTGGCCTTGGCGATGTCGGTCTGGTACTTGAGCAGGATGTGGAGGGTCTCCTTGGCGGTCTGCTCGTCGATCGTCTCGATGTTGAGCAGCAGCAGGGTCCGCGTCCAGTCGAGGGTCTCCGACACGCTCGGTGCCTTCTTCAGGTCGAGCATGCGGATCGAACGCACGATGCGGCTGACCTGATCGGCCAGGTGTTCGGTCACGTCGGGCACCTTGGTGAGCACGATCTCCTTCTCGCGTTCCATCGTCGGGTAGTCGACGTGGAGGTAGAGGCAACGTCGCTTCAGCGCCTCGGAGAGCTCACGCGTGTTGTTCGACGTGAGGAACACGAGCGGGATCTGCTTCGCCTCGATCGTGCCGAGTTCGGGGATCGAGACCTGGTAGTCGGAGAGGATCTCGAGCAGCAGTGCCTCGGTCTCGACCTCGACGCGATCGACCTCGTCGATCAGGAGCACGACGGGGTCGTCGGCACTGATCGCCTCGAGCAGCGGTCGGGTGAGCAGGAACTCGTCGGAGAAGATGTCGTCGTGGACCTCGGTCCACGAGTCGGAGCTCTTGTCGGCCTGGATCCTGAGCAGCTGCTTCTTGTAGTTCCACTCGTACAGGGCACGGCTCTCGTCGAGTCCCTCGTAGCACTGCAGACGGATCAGCCGCGCACCGGTCATCTCGGAGATCGACTTGGCGAGCTGCGTCTTGCCGGTACCGGCCGGGCCCTCGACCAGCACGGGCTTGCCCAGACGATCGGCCAGGAACGCGACCCCGGCGATGCCGTCGTCGGCGAGATAGTTGACGTCCTTCAACCCCTCGCGGACCTGCTGCACACTCTCGAAACGGTTCGCGTCCTCACCTGCCATGCCGCAAACGCTACAACTCCACTTGACCCG
>JAHEJN010000108.1 GCA_024638845.1 Acidimicrobiales bacterium
CCACGACATCTTCGAAGGCACCGAGCAGATCCAGCAGCTGGTGATCAGCCGGGCGATCTCGGGGATGCGAATCGAGTAGGTCTGACCTGCTGGTTTGGGCCGACGGTCACAACGGTCGCCAGCTCACCTCGACGGCTTCGATACGTTACGAGCACAACCGTGTCGGACAGAAGGGCGCCGGGAATAGCAGGCACTGCGGAGATCCCGAAATTGTGTCTCGGGTGTTCCATTCCGACACATCACGGGATTTCACGAGGCCGCGGCGAGCAGCAGGCAGACGACGCTGAGCGCTGCGGTCGCGGTCCGCACGTGGTTGCCGCGGGTCCAGCTGACGAGGTATGCGGCCCATACCGTTTGCCCTTCGACCGAGTTGGCGTCGACCCGGTCCAGCCGATTGTTCCGGGGCACGTGGAACACCATCGAGATCAGCGTCGTGGCCAGCGACACAATCCGCCTGTGACCTGCCAGCCGGCCCCCGGGTCGCCGGCGGCGGTGGCGGACAGCGCGGCGCCGGCCACCCCACCGCCAACGAGCGTGGCCATGAAGAGGGGGTTCGGCGCGCCCCGGTTGAGCTCCTGCATGGCTCGGGCGCCCTCGGCAGGAGCGAGCCGGCCCAGAGAGGCCATGACGAAGTTGGAGAACACGAAGAAGGCGCCGCTCTTGATGCCGGCGGCGACGACCGTGCACATGAGGAGTGCCGACCGGGTGGATTCCATCCGTTCTTCCCTTCGTGATCGATCGGCGGTCAGGTGTAGGCGAGAACCGCGGCGGCCGGCGCCGAACGGGCACCGGTCTCGAGCGGGTTGCGGGCAAGGTCGAGGACGGGCACCCCCGGGCCGAAGCTGTGGATCATCCCGGTCGGCGTGATCCGGACGAAGCACGCTCCGTCCATCTTCATCGCGCCGTGGCCGCTGATGGAGTCCAGTCGATCGGCCTCGTAGTGGCGGACCGCCTCGGGGTCGTCGAGGGGAACGAGTTCGGCGACGCCCTGGAAGTGAAGCGTGTACGGCGGACCGACCGGCAGTCGGCGGTAGGGGACGCAGATCCCGACGTGCCGGTTGTGGGCGACGTTTCGGCCCTTGCGGCCGTCGCGCATGGTGTGGATCCAGAGCGCTCCGTCGACGAAGTCGTAGAGGACCCCGGCGGAATGGCTGCGTCCCTTCGGCGACACCGTCGCGAGCGTGGCGAAGGTCTTCTTGCGCAGTGCCTTGGCGATGATGCGCGCTTGGCTCTCGTTGCCGCCGGGGGCGGTGGGCCGGGTGATGGTGCTGGTTTCGGTGGTGATGGTCATGCAGCCACGATCACCGGAATCGATCGCGAAGTGAATGAGGAAAGCGCTCCGATCCATATGAATTCGTCTCAGTAGGATGGCGATGTGGATGTCGTCGCTTCATTGCTCGAAGGCCCCCGGGCGCGCAATGCCTTCGTGATCCGAACCCAGATGGCTACGCCATGGGCCCTGCGGATCGAGGACGGCGCCGCCCTCACGGTCGTCGTGATCCTCGACGGCGAGTGCCGGCTCGAGCACGACTCGCTCGACGCGCCAATGGCCCTCGACACCGGCGACCTCGCTGTCATCCGCGGGCCCGACCCATATGTGATCGGCGACACCGAAGGTTCACGCCCTCGCATCCGCATCCTCCCCGGCAACCGGCCCGTGTCGATGAGCGGCCACGAGATCGGGCAGTCGATGAACCTCGGCCTGCGGACCTGGGGCGCCCCCGCCGAGGACGGCGAGACGACCAAGCTGCTGACCGGCATCTACCAAGACGCCGGCGAGGCCAGCCGCCGGCTGCTCGACGCGATCGGTGCGGTCGTCGTGCGCCCCGGCGCCGCGCAGGCGTCGGCCTACTTCGACCTGCTCGCGTCGGAGTCGCTGAGCGACGCCCCCGGCCAGTCGGCGGTCCTCGATCGACTCCTCGACCTCGTACTCGTGGACACGGTCCGCGACCACTTCGCCCGTCACCCCCAACGTGCGCCCGGCTGGTATTCAGCGCTCGAAGACGATCTGGTCGGTCGCGCGCTGCGGGCTGTCCACGCCGATCCCGCCGCCCCGTGGTCGGTGACCGGCCTCGCAGCGAACGTCGGCCTGTCGCGTCCGGCTTTCTCGCGCCGCTTCAGCGAGGCGGTCGGCGAACCACCGATGGCCTACGTCAAGCGATGGCGCCTGTCTCTGGCCGCCGATCATCTCGCCGATCCCGACCTGACGGTTGGGCGGATCGCATCACTCGTTGGCTACCGCAGCCCGTTCACGTTCAGTGCCGCCTTCAAGGCCCATTTCGGCGTGAGCCCCAGTGACTACCGCGCCGATATCGGCGAGTGATCCCGTCAAGAGCAGCCCGGGGGGAACTGGTCCCGTCTCGCGCCCCAGTGCCGGTCGGAGCACCCGACCGGCACCAAGGGCGGAATCACTCAAAGAACGCAAGCCACCAGCATCCGCACCCGCCGTTGCCGGTCGGTGTGTGGAACTCGGTCGGCAGCGTGGCCGGGTCGAGAGCTCCGTGCGATGTCACCGCAAGGTGGATCTCGGCACCGGCCGGGTTCGACAAGTCGTGCGGTGTGATTCCTGGCGGAGCGCCCGCGGCTTCACCGACGCCGATTCGTCCGCTGAGGGTCATCGAGTTACCAGCTGTGACATGGCCGGCCACGTTGTAGGCACCGAACTCTACGTCCGGATTGGTCATGTCGTCGGGCCCACACGGCCCCGAGCAGTTCTCGGGATGGTTGAACACGAACATCCAGAGGGTGAACACCTCGGGGTGGCCGGGTTCGGTCCCGTTGGGGTAGACGTACTGGCCGGAAACTGGGGTCGGCATCGTGACCGACGCCGCGACGCCGTTGGTCTGGCGAACCAGTCGGGCGCCGTCCGGTGCGTACACGTCGACGCCGCCCTGATCCCACACATCTGCCCTCTCCGGTGGTTGTGCAGATGCCGTGGAGAAACCTGCGAACAGGAGCGCCACGGCGCATGCGATTGCGACGAGTGATCGTCTCATGATTGTTCCCCTTTTTCTTTGTTGTCGGCACCACGGTTGGCGCCCCTTCGGGGCTCGGTCCCGTCGATCGAGCCCATTGAAACCATTCCGAGAGGGCCTGAACGCCCCCGTAACGGCTCGCTGACCACGCAGCCGGCTTGCGTCAGAAGTGCTGGGGGCACCAACAACCGCTTGCAGCAGGCCAATTCAGCGGTCGTTAAGGTCGAAGGTGTCATCTGGCGTCAAACGTCAGGGTCGTCTCCGACAGGGGGGCACAGTGGACTACCGAATCCTCGGGCCGCTCGAGGTGCTCGACGACGGTGAAGCGATTGACATCGGCACACCCCAGCAGCGGGCATTGCTCGCGAATCTGCTCCTCCAAGCGAATCGTGTCGTCGCGACCGAGCGGATCCTCGAGGGTCTCTGGCCCCGCGACCCGGCGGGCAAGGAGGCGACCCTCTGGGTCTACATCTCGCGTCTGCGGTCGATCCTCGACCCCGATCGGGAGGGAGACAGCAAGAGCTCGGTGCTGGTCACTCACGACCACGGCTACTCCCTCGTCGTCGGCCCCGACGAGATCGACGCCCATCGATTCGAGGAGCTGGCGCAGCAAGGAAGCGAGCTCCTGCGAGACGATCCCATTGCGGCGGCGGACGTTCTCCGCTCGGCACTGGACCTGTGGCGGGGCGCGGCGCTCGAGGACTTCGCCTACGACGACTTCGCCCAGCTCGATGCGGCTCGACTCGAAGACCTGCGTCTGACGGCGCTCGAGGATCGCATCGAGGCCGACATTCGCGGCGGAAACCACCGAACGGCGGTCGGCGAGCTCGACCAGCTCGTGATCGAGCAGCCGCATCGTGAGCGATTCGTGGGCCAGCAGATGATCGCCCTGTACCGGTTGGGCCGACCGGCTGACGCGCTGCGCGCCCTGGAACGCCACCGCAAAGTCATCGGCGAGGAGCTGGGCATCGACCCCTCACCGGAACTGAAGCGGATCGAGGAACAGGTCCTCCTCCACGACCAGCGGCTGGCCGCGCCGTTGAGTGACCACGAGGAGCTGGTCAGCGGGGTGAACCCGTTCAACGGTCTGCACGCGTTCACCGAGGGCGACGAGGACAGGTTCTTCGGACGCGATCGTCTCGTCGAGGATCTCGTAGGTCGGATCGGGGCGGGGAACCGACTGGTGGCGCTGGTCGGAGCAAGCGGATCGGGGAAGTCGAGCGTTCTTCACGCCGGTCTCGTCCCCGCGGTCCGCAGGGGCCTCGCGGGCGAGGGTCACGACTGGCTGATCGCGGAGATGGTTCCCGGCTCGCGTCCGTTTCGCGAAACCGAGGCTGCGTTTGCCGGCGCGGCACTCGATGCGCCTGACGACCTCAGCGATCTGCTCGGCGACCCCGAGGACGGCGTTCTCCGCGCGTCGATCCGGCTGCTCGACGAGTCCCAGCGGCTGCTGCTCGTCATCGACCAGTTCGAAGAGCTCTTCACGCTCGGAACCCCGCCGCGGGAGCGCGATCGTTTCATCCGGAACCTCGAGGTGGTGCTCGATGACCCGTCTGGCCGAGTGGTCGTTGCCCTCGGCCTGCGGGCCGACTTCTACGGTCACCCGCTGGAGTACCCGACGTTCGCCCAGATGCTCGCCGACGGGATCGCCAACGTGGTGCCGCTGACGCCGGACGAGCTCGAGTCGGCGGCCGCGCAACCTGCCGCGCATGCGGGCACGACACTCGAACGGCCATTGTTGGGTCAACTGCTCAGCGACGTGTCGGGACAGGCGGGCGGCCTTCCGTTGTTTCAGTACGCCCTGACTGAGCTGTTCGACCGGCGCGACGGCGCGGTCCTGACTCTCGATGCCTACGAGGACATGGGAGGCGTCACCGGGGCGATCGCGCGTCGAGCCGAGGACCTGTTCCTCGCCCTTGACGTCGCGGAGCGTGACGCCGTCAAACAGCTGTTCCTCCGATTGGTCACGATCGTGGAGCACGGGACGTGGGGCCGGCGGCGTGTGTCCGCCGGGGAGATCACGACCATCTCCGCCGACCTCGTGCCGCTGCAAACTGTTGTCGAGCGCTTCGCCTCCCATCGGCTACTGACCCTGGACCGCGATCCGGTTTCCGGCTCCCCGGCGGTTGAAGTCGCCCACGAAGCGCTCCTTCATCAGTGGCCTCGGTTACGTCGCTGGATCGACGCGGGCCAGGAGGACGTTCTCGCCCACGCCCGCCTCGATATCGCGCTGAGGGAGTGGGAGGCATCGGGCGGCCAGAGCGACTATCTGCTTTCCGGGCAGCGGCTCAACGACTACGAGGAATGGGCGGCCGTGAGCACGCTGCGGCTGAGCAGCGCCGAGGAGAGGTTCCTCGAAGAGTCGATCCTCCAGCGCGAGGCGGAGCTGGTTTCCGAACAGGAGCGTCTTGCCAGGGAGGTCAAGCTCGACCGGACGGCGACGCGTCGGCTGTGGGCCCTCGCGGCCATGGCGCTGTCGGTGGTCGCGGGACTTGCCGCTTCGCTACTGTTTCTCGGCAGCGCCGTGCCACCGGCGATCGCCGTCGTACATGGCGCCGCCGGCGACCTCGGGATCAGCGACATGATGATCGCCGGCGTGGGCGACGCGGAGCGAGCACGCGACGTGGAGGTCGGCCTCGTCGAGCCGCTGGTCGATGCCGAGGAAGACCTACGGCGCCTGGCCGAGACGGGCACGGATCTGATCGTTGTCGCCAGCGAGTTCGATGTCGAGGTCGACTCGATCGCTGCGGACTACCCCGATGTGCACTGGGTCGCCGTCGATCCGGCGGCCGTTCACGCCGAGCAGTCGAACATCTCCGAGATGCACTTCGAGGTGCAAGACAGCGCCTTCATGGCCGGCGCAGCCGCGGCTCTGTCCACCGGGACGGACCAGGTCGGCTTCATCGGCGGCTACCAGACGTTCCGAAGCGAGCGATCCCGCAATGGGTTCGAACGGGGCGCGATCTGGATCAATCCGGAGATCGAAGTCCTCTCGATGTTCCTCGGTCCAGTCGTGGACCCAAACGTGAGGGCCGAGATGAGCGAAAACCTCGCCTACGACCTCGCTCGCTCGATGTATGCCGACGGCGTGGACATCATCTTCCACGACGCCGGCTCCGCGGGAACAGGTGTGATCGAGGCGGCCGTCGAATGGTCCGGCACCGACGATCAGGTCTGGACGATCGGATCGGATGCCGATGACTACCTCACGCTCCCGGCCAGCGACCGTGGCGTCGTGCTCAGCTCGACCATCAAGCGGTTCGATACCGCCGTGGAGTTGGCGATCGCCGGCTTCCTCGACGGTGATCTCCCGGCGGGCGACACTCTGCTCGGTCTTGCCGACGAGGGCGTCGGCCTGTCGCGCGCCGGTGGCCAGCTCGCGGCGATCGACGGACGCCTCACGAGCCTCGAGGGTGACCTCGAGTTCGGACACATCACCGTGTCGCCCCATGCAGCGCGGCCCCCCGCCTGGCAGAGACCGGCCGACGTGACCATCGAGCTCAGCCAAGCCAACGGGGCGTGCACGATCGACCGCATCACGATCGCCGGCGTTCCGATGGCCGACGGCGACATCGGCGAGGCGCTTCTCGTTGCGCGCGACAGCGTCGTTACGGCGCACCTCACCAATGAGGGTTCTGACATCGCCGGACTCACTCTGCACACGATCGCCGTCGGTACCACGGTCGCCGACCTCGCCGAGGAAGCTCGTTCCGCCGCGGGACCCGCAGCGTCGCTTGGGCGCATCCAAGCCCTCACGACGGCGCAGCTCGGTGGCCGGACGGCGGCGTCGGCGATCGTTTCGGAGTCGCCGGTGTCCATCAACTGTGTGCATGGCGTCCCGTCCGATGATTCCCCAACTTCATACCCTCTGATTGTGAGCCCATCATGACCAAGACCACAGCCGAGACCACAAGCATCATCGGCACCCAAACGACACGGGGCCCTACTCCAGAACCGACGCATCCGGAGCCGCGTCGAAGCAGACGACAATGGCTGGTCGTCGGCGCGCTGGTAGTCGGGGTCGCGGTCGCGGCGATCCTGGCGTTGACGCTGTCCGACACGAGCGACGATGCGCAGACCGCCGACGTCGCCGGCCAGGGCGGAGAAGGTGCGGATTTGGCTTCCGACGGAGCGCGACTGACGCGCCGTTCGGACGGGCTGTTCGCCGAGCTCGACGTGCCCTCACCGGAGCCCGGCAGCTACGCCTACCCCACCGCCGACATGGTTCCGCCGTGGGCCGGCCCACAACCGCCGGTGAGCCCGGGCGCCCGCGACGCCCCGGAGGTCTTCACGGTGTGGCTGGTCACGTTCAACGACGCCTCGCTGTGCACCGATGGGCAGTGCGATGCAGACGATGTGGGCGCCGAAGTTCCCGCACAGGGCGGCACATACCAACTAGACGGTCGCGTCGCCGACGGGGACCGGCTGCGATTCGTGGGCAACATCCGGCTCGGTCAGGAACCGCTGTTCGGGGCACCGCTCGCCGACCCACACCAGGCCGAAGTCCACCTCTTCATGGCGCCCCACGGCCGAGCTCTGCCCGGCGCCGACGGCTGGCCCCAGCTCAACGGCCCCGTCGGCAACCCCTCGCTGTGGTGGGCCGCCCGGTTCGCCGGATCCTGAGCCTGCGGCTGCCCGAAACCCGGCCGTGGCAGCTGACCAGGCGTTTCGAGTGTGGAGGATCGGTGACGGAAGGCTCGATCTTCGGTTCCGGCTGTGCCATAGGCGTGCCATTGAGCACACCCGCAGACATCGAGGGATAGGAGCTCGGGGAGTCAGTGCCGGGGGCGGCCGCCCAACCAGAGGCCAGTCCCCGGCGGCGGCAAAGCCTCTCGTCTGCGCCAAGGGGGCTCGTCCTCGCCCTCCGCTCCGCAGAGCTGTGGGCGGAGCGCCCCGTCGGCGATCGGTCCTATCGGACGGCAGGTCCTAGACCGGATGCCGCAATCAAGTCGCTCCGCCGGAGACCTGGATGTCGAAGGCGGTGATGTAGGAGGCGTCGTCCGAGAGGAGGAACTGGACAGCAGCTGCAACCTCGTCCAACGATCCGTAGCGACGCAGCGGTACGGCAGCGATCATCTGCGCGGCGACTTCGTCCGGCTCGTCGGAGAAGTACTGGCTCGGCGTTCCCGCCTGTAGCTCGACCTGACGATCCCACATGTGGCCGGGCCCGATGAACGCAGGGCTCACCGAGTTCACACGGATCGACGCGGGGGCGAGATCCTTGGCCGCCGTCTTGGTGAGCGCGACGACGGCGGCCTTCGAAGCGCTGTACGCGGCCATGTTCGGTGCGCCGCCATGAGCCATCGAGGCGGTGTTGACGATCGCGCCCGGTCGGCCGGTCGCGATCAAGGTCCGGGCAAACCACTTCATCACCACAAACACGCCGGTCACGTTGATCTCCAGCACGCGTCGGAAGTCGGTGGCGTCGTAGTCGACGACGTTTTCGAAGTCGCCCTGATACCCAGCGTTGTTGAAGAGCAGGTCGGCAGTGATCCCCTGAGCTGACAGATCTTCGAATGCCCGCTGGACGTCGATTTCGTGCGTAACGTCGAATGCCACGGTGGCGGGCTCGGCCGCCGCGTTCACGTCGGCGCACATCGCGGCCGTCGTTTCGATCCCGTCTGCGATGTCCGCCAGCACGACGTGCGCCCCGTCACCTGCCAGCCTCACCGCCGTGGCCCGGCCGATGTCGCCGGCGGCCCCGGTGATCAGCACCGTCCGGCCCGCGAAGCGGCCGTTTGCCCGAGGCTGATCAGCCCGCTCGTTCGCCGTGTCGTTCATCAACCCGGGATCAATCGCCGAGTCG
>JAHEJN010000032.1 GCA_024638845.1 Acidimicrobiales bacterium
CAACTCGATGGCGAGGCGCTGCTCGGGGTAGGCCAGGTCGACCTGGGCTATGAGACGACCGTGCGCGTCGCGGATCGGATACTCGAGCACGGCTGCGGGAAGGCCCGCGTCGAGCAACTGCTTCTGCACCGTCCGACTCCACGCGCTCAGGGGAATGTGGGTGTCGCCGAATCGCTCGTCGAGCAGCGCTCGCAGTGCGGCGGAACCATTGCGACCGCGGCGACCGCACTGGCGATAGCAGCTGAGCAGCGCGGGCCAGTCGGTCAGGGAACGCCGGAGGGCATCGTCGACCGCGGTCTCGAACCGCGACGCTCCGACCACGCCTCCGAGGTCGATGAGCGTGCGCTCGACGGGTGTGACCGGAATTCCGTCACGCCTCACCGGCTCGAAATCGAACTGGGTGCTGCGGTGAATGCGTACATCGGCCACCAGGGGACTCGTCGGCCGATCGATCACGATCTCGGGGCGCGAGTCGCGAATGCCGTCGAGCTCCCACAGACGGGCCGCAGTCCGATGACTGGCGACGCCACCAAAACGCATGCACAACGACAGGACGCGGCCACGCCACGTGTCGGCCGAAGCAGCATGCCGATACACGCCCCGGCCGGGTCGGGCCCAGAGCCCCGACGAGACGCGGCGGGTGATGGTCGATGGGCTCATCCCGCAGTCGAGGGCCTGCTGATGCGAGATGAGGCCGTGCTGGCGTCGGAACACCTGAGCGCAAGCGTGATCGGCGTCGGTCGCCATGCTCGCCTCCTTCCCACTTGGCGTCCGAGGGAAGGGACTCCGACCGTACCGACCACCGACGACAAGACACCCCCCCCCATCCCATCCCATCGCCGAAATTGGTTTGCGGAAGCCCGTAGGCGGACCTGCACAAACCAATTTCCGAAATGGGGGGCGGGGCGGGTCAGGGGTGTCGGTAGAGGAGGGCGCCCCAGTGGACGCCGCTGCCGAAGGCAGTGAAGGCGATGGTGGCACCCTCGGGGATCTTGCCCTCGCGCGCCAGGTCGTCCCAGAGAAGGGGCAGGGTGGCGGCAGTGGTATTGCCCCAGCGATCGATGTTCATGGGCACCACCGACTCGGCCACGCCCAACCGCTTGCGAGCCGCCTCGACGATACGGGCATTGGCCTGATGGGCGATCACCAGATCGAGATCGCCGACGGTGAGCTTGGCCTCGGCCACGACCTCGGCCACCGCTTCGGGCATGAGCACCGACGCCTGACGGAACAGCTCGGCTCCCGACATCGACGGCCAGTGCAGACGAGCCTGCAGCTGCGCCTCGTCGACCCAAGGCTGGTTGCGGAACCCGACCCCCTTGACCTCGATGAGATGTACCCACGTGCCGTCGGTGTGCAGCCGCCGCGGACCGAACCCGACGTCGGGGTCGTCGTGGCGGGAGACCACGACCGCTGCCGCGCCGTCGCCGAACAGCACCGCCCAGCCCCGTGATTCGTCGATGGCGGTACGGGTCTGCTCGGACAGCTCGACCGACGTGTCACCGGCCAGGATGTCCCAACCCTCGGCAAAGGGCAGATAGCCCCTGTGCACCTCGGCCCCCACCACCACGACGTGCTCGTTGCGGCCCGACTCGATCAGCGACGCCGCCAGATCGAGCCCGTACAGGAAGCCGCTGCACTGCTGGCGCAGGTCGTAGGCGGCGATCGCCCCCAGACCGGCCTTCTGCTGCACCTGAGGGGCGATGCCAGGGGCGAACTGGTCGGGTGTCATGGTGGCGCACACGACGGCGTCGATGTCGGCGGGCAGCAGCCCGGCGTCGGCGATGGCCGCGCCGACCGCCGCCGCGGCCAGGTCGCTCGATCCGACACCCACGGGCGCGAAGCGGCGCTCACGCACACCCGACCGCTTGACGATCCACTCGTCGGTCGTATCCATGATCTGCGCGAGATCGTGGTTGGTGACGACCCGTTCGGGAACCGAAGCACCCGACCCGATGATGACGGCGCTCATCGCGACGAAGCTAGCCCACCGATTCGAGCAACTTGCCAACGCGCTCGATCTCGTCGTCGCTCACCATGTGCTCGCGCCCGCGGTAGACCTCATAGGTCACGACGGCGCCGCGCCGCTCGAGCTCGACCGCGGTCTGGTCGACGCGGCCCTGAGGCACCCACTCGTCGATGTCGCCGGTCGAGAGGAACACGGGTGTGCCTCGCAGCGATCCCTCTGGCCACTCGGTGCCGTCGGGACCGATGAGCGCACCGGTGAGGATGGCCGCCCCGCCGTATCGTCCCGGATGGGTGACCAGGTACTGGGCAACCGAGCAGGCGCCCTGGGAGAAGCCGATGAGCACGATCTCGGCCCGGGCCCGCCCACCGGCGATGAGTCCTTCGACGAGGGTGTCGAGACGCTCCATGGTCCAGCTCAGCCACGGCTCGTTGGCGGCCCGTTCGGCCATGAACCCGTCGGGATACCAGGAGTCGTTGGCCGCCGTGGGCGAGACGAACGCCGTGCCGGGCACGGTCAGGCGCTCGACCAGGTTCTGGCGGCTCCACATCTTGGTCTGGCCTCGGCCGTGCATGACCACCGCCACCCGCCGCGCCGACTGGACCGGCTCGCCGTCGTGGCGCAGCGGCTGGACCAGATGGACGTTGCCCGTCACCGAGGCGGCCTACACCGGCGCCAGGACGAGGTCGAAGGTGGTGCGGCTCACGCCGTCGTCACCCGTCTCGAAGCGGTAGACGAGCGAGTCCTTCACCCCGTTCACCGCGTCGTTGTCGAGGTACTGCGACGTGTCGGGGAAGATGTGGGTGATCTTGGGCTTGTAGCCGTCGGCCATGGCGAACACGTGGAAGTGAGCCGGTCGCATGGGGTTGTGGCCCGTGGCCCGGATGAACTCACCGGTCGGGCCGTCGGTGGGCACCGGGTAGTCCATGGGCTTGACACTGTGCACCTCGTACCGACCGTCGACATCCGTGAACATCCGGCCCCGCAGGTTGGTCTCGTCGCCCAGCTGGTTGTCGTAGAAGCCGTCGCTGTCGCTCTGCCAGAAGTCGAGCTGGACGCCCGCGAGCGGCGCGCCGTCGATGGCGGTGACGGTGCCCGACAGGACGAAGGGATCGCCGGGCTGGCTCTCGGGGCAGATCCGGCCCGGGTTGCCGACGTCGTGGTGGCGCTCGGGGAAGTAGAAGGGGCCGAGCACGGTCGACTGGGTGGCCTCGGACTCCTGGTTGTTGAGGTCGACGACCTTGGCCGACAGGTGCAGAACGTCGGCGAGCAGGATGGCCTCGTCGGCTGCTCCGACGCGGTTGAGCCACAGCAGACCCTCGATGTACTCCTGCTCGGTGATCTCGGCCTCTTCGGCGAACTCGAACAACTTGCGGCGCAGGATGTCGGTCACCTCGATGAGGCGCTGGTTCACGGTGGTGTCGGTGACGGTCATGGTGGTTCTCCCAATGCGGGTGGTATGGGTGAGTTCAGTCGGCTTTCACGACGAGTGCAATGCCCTGGCCGACGCCGATGCACATCGTGGCGAGGCCCCAGCCTCCACCTCGGCGGCGGAGGTCGTGCACGAGCGTGGTGAGGATCCGGGCGCCGGAGGCGCCGATGGGGTGGCCGATGGCGATGGCGCCACCGTTGGGGTTGACGATGCTGCGGTCGAGATCGGGCCACTCGGCCAGACAGGCGAGGGACTGGGCCGCGAAGGCCTCGTTGAGCTCGACGGCGGTCAGGTCGCCCCACCCGATGCCGGCCCGAGCGAGAGCCTTCTGGGCCGCCTCGACCGGGCCGATCCCGTAGAGGTGCGGGTCGACGCCGCTGACCGCCCGCGACACGACCCGAGCGAGCGGATCGCGTCCGGTGGCGGCCAGACCAGCGTCGCTGGCGAGCAACAGCGCGGCGGCACCGTCGTTCATCGGCGAGGAGTTGCCGGCGGTGACGGTGCCGCCCTCGCGGCGGAACACCGGCCGCAGCTTCGCGAGTGACTCGGGGGTGCTGTCGGCTCGGATGCACTCGTCGATCGCCAGATCGGCGTCGTGGGGAGCGACCACTTCGTCGTCGAAGTGGCCTGCTTTCCACGCCGCCGTAGCTCGCTGGTGTGAACCGGCGGCGAACTCGTCTTGTGCCTCGCGGCTGATTCCGTACTTGTCGGCGAGGATCTCGGCACCCTCACCGAGGGCGACCGTCCACTGGTCGGGGTGGCGGGGGTTCACCAGCCGCCACCCGAGCGTGGTCGAAACCATCTCGCGGTGACCGCGCTCGTAGGGACGATCGGGCTTCATGACGACCCACGGGGTGCGGGTCATCGACTCGACGCCACCGGCGATGCACAGGTCGGCGTCGCCGACGGCGATCTCGCGGCTGGCCCCGACGGCTGCTTCGAGGCCCGAGCCACACAAACGGTTCGAGGTCACGCCGGGCACCGACGTGGGCAATCCGGCCAAGAGCGCGGCCATGCGGGCGACGTTGCGGTTCTCCTCGCCGGCGCCGTTGCCGTTGCCGAAGTGCACGTCGTCGATGCGCGACGGGTCGAGGTCGGGTGACCGTTCGACCAGCGACGCGATGACGCCGGCGCCGAGGTCGTCGGGGCGCACGCGAGCGAGCGCGCCACCGATCTTGCCGACCGAGGTTCGCACGGCGTCGACGATATGGACGGTTTCGCTCATGGTCGCACCTCGGGTCGACTGCCGTCGTGGGCGTGCTCGAGCATCTGGCGCACCGAGTCGTAGTCGGGCGTACGGACGTTGGCGGCGGCGGCGATCACGACCCGGCGGGCCGCTTCCTCGATGCCGTCGGCGGGCATGCCGATGTCGGCCAGCGACGTGGGCGCGCCGATGGCAACGGCGAGGTCGTAGAAGGCTCCCGGCACGGCATCGGCCGCAACGCCGAGGACCACACCCATGCGTTCCATCAGCTCGGGGATGACGGGCGCGTTGTAGGCGACGGCGTGGCCGAGCACGACGGAGTTCATGTCGCCGTGGTTGAGGTCGAACATGCCGCCCAGAACGTGGCAGGTCTTGTGGTGGAGAGCCGTGCCCCCGGTAGCGAGGGCGACACCGGCCAGATAGGCGCCGTAGAAGGCGTCGCCGCGGGCGTCGACATCGGTGGGGTCGGCGACGATGGCGGGCAGACCCTGGTGCAGTGCGGCGATGCCCTCGAGGGCCATGAGCGAGATGATGGGATTGGCGCCGGGCCCGTACAGCGCCTCGACGCAGTGGGCCAGGGCGTTCATGCCCGACGGGCCGGCGATACGCGGAGGAAGCGAGACGGTGAGCTCGGGATCGTAGATCACCGTGTCGGGTTTGACCCTGGCATCGATGCCCGTCTGTTTGTGATCGCCGTCGGTCATGCCGTAGATGGTGGTCATCTCCGACCCGGCGTAGGTCGTGGGAAGCGCGATGAAGGCGAGGTCGTGGGTGAGGCGCACGGCCTTGCCGAATCCGGTGGCCGAGCCGCCGCCGATGGTGAGTACGGCGTCGGCCCGCAGTTCGGTTGCCATAGCTCGGGCCGCCTCGGCCTTGACCACCGGCACGTGTTGGACCACCTCGCTGAAGCGGCCGACGGCGCGGTCGCCGAGCACGGCCTCGATCCGGGTGGCGAGCGCGTCGTCGAAGGGATCGCCGATCACCATCACGCGCTCGGCCCCAAGCGCGTCGAGCTCCGCCGGCAGCTCGTGGCGGCGGCCGTTGCCGAACACGACGCGGCCGGCGAGGGCGTTGTAGACGAACGGACCGGTCATGCGTTCCTCAGGGCGGTGAGCGCAGCCATCTCGCCGGCAGTGGGTGCCGCGGTCTCGACGATGCTGCTCGAGGTCTTGAGATCCCACCCCGTCGCGGCCTGTACCTGCTCGATCGTCACCCCCGGATGCACGGCGGTGAGCACGAGCTCCTTGGTGACCGGATCGGGCTGGAGCACACCGAGGTCGGTGATCACGTCGGTCGGGCCGCCGCGCAGGCCGAGCTTGTCGCGCTCGTCACCGCCGTTCCCGTATCCGAACGACGTGATGAAGTCGACCTTCTCGACGAAGGCCCGGGGGGAGTGGCGCAGGGTGACGATGACCCGACGGCAGTTGGCGGCGATCTCGGGGGCACCGCCGGCACCGGGCAGACGCACTTTGGGGCTCTCGTACGGGCCGATGACGGTGGTGTTGAGGTTGGCGTGCTTGTCGATCTGCGCCGCGCCGAGGAAGCCGATGTCGATTCGGCCGGCCTGCAGCCAGTAGGCGAAGATCTCGGGCACGGCGATGACGGCGTCGGCGTTGTCGGCCAGCACGCCGTCGCCGATCGAGCTCGGCAGCCGCACCGGTTTGGAGCCGATGCACCCCGACTCGTAGATGAGCACACAGTCGGGATTGGTGGTGACGCGAGCGAGGTTGGCGGCCGTCGACGGCAACCCGATGCCCACGAAGGTGACCGCGGCAGGTTCGAGGGCGCGGGCCGCGACGATGGTCATGATGTCGTCGCTGGTGTAGGTCGGGTCGGTCATGCCATCACCTCCTCGGCCAGCCACTGCTCGAACGACTCACGCTCACGCGAGATGGGATCCCACGACTCGTAGTACGGGTTGTCGCGCTCGCTGTAACCGGCGGCGTACGAGGGGTGCGCGCCGCCGGGGACCACGCACACCGAGTCGATCACCCACGACGGCAGTACCACGCCGTTCACGTGCGGCTCGAAGGCGTCGACCACCTCCTCGACGGTGACGATGGCCCGGGTCGAGGCCAGCACACACTCTTTCTGCACGCCGGTGATGCCCCACATCATCACGTTGCCGGCCCGGTCGGCCTGCTGAGCGTGGATGATGCCGACGTCGGGGTTGAGCGCGGGCACCGCCATGAGGTCTTCACCGGTGAAGGGGCAGGTCACGTTGGCGATGGTGTCGGTGTGGAACGGCAGGCTCGTGCCGACGTATCCCCGCAGGATGCCGAACGGCAGACCCGATGCGCCCGCCTGCCAGCGGACGGCCATACCGGCGTGGCTGTGTTCTTCGATCTCGAGGGGTGCAGGCCACTGGTTCTGCACGGCGTCGCGCATTCGGTGCAGTGAACCCACACCGGGGTTGCCGCCCCACGAGAAGACGAGCTTGCGCGCACAGCCGGCGCCGATGAGCCGGTCGTACACGATGTCGGGGGTCATGCGCACCAAGGTGAGGTCGCGCCGCCCCTGCCGGATGATCTCGTTGCCGGCCGCGAACGGAATGAGGTGGGTGAAGCCTTCCAGGGCCACCGTGTCGCCGTCGTGTACGTGCGCTGCGATCGCCTCGGCCAGGCCAACGAGGTCAGCCAAGGCCCACGCCTACCAGGTGACGGGCACGGTCGGTGCCTGGCCCGTGGCGATGAGGTCGGGAAGTTCGGCCGAGCCGTTCTCCCACACCAGGAGCATCGAGCGCTTGCTCGAATAGCCCTGATGGCGGATGTCGGCCGGCATGGCCGCGACGTCGCCCGCCTTCATCACCACCGTGGCCCGCGGCGCACCGGTTTCACGGTCTTCGACCCGCCAGGTGATCTCGTCGCTGAGCTGGAGAAACCACTCGACCCGGTCGTTGCCGTGGATGATGGGCAGGATGAACTCCTCGGTGGTCGGGCAGTAGAGGCTCTCCTTGCACACCGAGACGATCGAGGGATTCCAGGTGACGTCGGAGCGCGAGAGGTAGGCGAACAGGTTGAACGAGGCGACGTCGTTCTCGTAACCGGGTTCGACCTCGATGGTGGGCTCGCTCTGATCGACGTCGGCGAACATGCGGTTGATCGGATGCGTCTCGTCGGTGCGGATCTTCTCGTCGCCCGGGAGACCCACCATGCGCTGGGCCGTCACTCGGGTGCGGGTGATGGCGGCCTCGTTGTCGCCGTGCTTGACGCCGTAGGGCGACCCGGTTTCCTGGGGGGCGGCGAAGGGGTCGAAGCCGTCGTTGGTCCAGTCGGAGAGCATGTCCTTGAAGGCGCCCATGATCACGTCGTGATCGAAGTTCTCCATGTGATCGAGCTCGGCCTTGCGGTAGGCGTCGTTGAACCGGCCGGCGAACAGGTCGACATTGCCGTAGTGGTTCACGGTGCCGATCACCGAGTCGAAGTTGACGGTGCCGTAGAAGAAGTTCCAGGCGATGTCACGCATGAGCGCCTTGAGGAAGTCCTCGACCGGCGTGACGTGCCGGCCGGTGGGCCATTCGATGTGGACGAAGTGCTCGTCGCGGTCGAAGGTGAACCCGCCGAGCTGGAAACTGCGGTAGCCGTGCTCGTTGGGCTCGGACACCGAGGTGAGGGTTGCGGTATCGGTCATGGTGAGGTCCTTTCGAACGCGGCTAGCTGAGGCAGATGTCGGCCCAGCGGTGCTGGGTGTCGGGGCCGTCGATGGTCTGGAGCAGGATGACGCTCGGACGATCGCTGGTGAAGCGGTAGCAGCGGCCGGCGGGCAGCATGGTCATGTGGCCCTGGCCGGCCACGACCTGGCCCATGGGCTTGCCCGCAGGATCGCCGTCGACGGCGACCGAGCCCGAGGCCTCGGGATCGACGAGGGTCTCGTCGGGGTCGAACAACTCGATGGTGACCTCGCCGTCGAGCACGAGCGCGAACTCGTCGTGGGGAGTCGCCCGCCACTCGGAGGTGCCTTCGGCCCGAATGGCCTCGAGCACGTACTGCATGTTCTTGGCCACGGCGATCTTCTCGTAGGGCTTCGCGTGGGAGGCGACTTCGAAGACGTTCGAGAACACGTAGTTCTTCGGATCGTCGTTGATGACGTCGACTCCGCCCTTCTCGAAGTTCTCGAGCGATGCGAAGACCGTCGTGTACTGCGGTGCAGTGTCGGACACGGCGCTTTCCCCCTTGTCGGCGGTCGGTTCGAGCGACCTCGCCCAACTGTGCTCGCTGGATGTGCGCTGGGCGAACGATCGTTCTCATCCAGAACAAGCCTCACTCTAGTCCCCCGGCCCGAGCCCTCGTCAAGCCCCACGACCTACGGTGGGCCGATGGCCACACGCGCCGATCCGATCGGGACGCAGCTCTGGAGCCAGATCGAGCGATTCTGTGCCGAGCTGCGCCGCCGGGGCCTCGACATCGCGGTCACCGAGGTGCTCGACGCCGCGCAGGGGGTGGCCCAGATCGACATCGGTTCGCGTGCAGAACTGCACGCCGCGCTGCGGTGCACGCTGGTGAAACGACCCCACCACGGACCGATCTTCGACGAGGTGTTCGACCGCCTCTTTCCTTCCCGGCCGGCACCGAGGGCCGAGCGCCGCGCCGATGCGCTCGGCGGCGCCGAACCGGTTGTTCCACTTGGCGAGGCGACAGAGCCTGACGATTTCGCCTCCGGTGAGCTCGACCTCGCTGCCGCCAGCGACCAGGACCTGCGGTTCCTCGCCGACGAGCTGGTCGAACGCCACGGCGGCTTCGACCAGACGGCCCGGACCGAGAAGTACCACGTGTACCGCGTGCTGCGAGCCGCCGATCTGGCGGCGCTCATGGCGGCGGCACTGCGCAACGCAGTCGACGGCGACGAGCCGATCGATCGTCGAGAGCTCGACCGGCGACTCGAGACCCTGCGCCGGCTCATCGTCGAGAGCGTTCGCGCCCACATGGCCGACATCGCCCCCGACGACGGGCTGGCCGGCGGCCGGGTGGCCGATCCGTTCGACATCGCGCTCGCCGAGGCCACCAGTGCCCAGCTCGACGACATGCGTGTGGCCATCCGCCCCCTGGCCCGCAAGCTGGCCGCCCGGTTGCGCCATCGTCGCCAGAGCCAGCGCCGTGGCCGCCTCGACATGCGGGCCACCACCCGCCGATCGCTGTCGAGTGGTGGAGTGCCCCTGAGCCCCGCCTACCGGCGACCGAAGAGCCACAAGCCCGACGTCACCGTGCTGTGCGACGTGTCGGGGTCGGTGGCCGACATGGCCGGCTTCACGCTCACTCTCATCTCGGCGCTGGCCGACGAGCTCAGTCGTACCCGCCTGTACGCGTTCGTCGATGCCGTCGACGACATCACCGACCTCATCGCCGCCAGTGAGTTCGCCATCGAGCCGTGGCAGCTCCTCCAGCACGGCAAGGTGATCGGCGCCGACGGCCACAGCGACTACGGCACCGTGCTGCACAACTTCTGGGAGCGCTACGGCCGCACCGGTCTGAGCACCCGCAGCACGGTGATCATCGTGGGCGACGCCCGCGGCAACTACCGCCCCGACCGGGCCGAGGTGCTGGCCGAGATGGCAAGCCGGGTGCGGGCCGTCTACTGGCTCAACCCCGAACCCCGCGCTCAGTGGAACACCACCGACTCGGTGCAGTCGACCTACGCCACGTACTGTGCCGGCGTGTACGAGGTGCGCACGATCAACCAGCTCACCCACGCCGTGGAAGACATCCTCTGAAACTCCGGACGATGGCGCCGCTTGCCTGCTTCGACGACGCGAACGCTCGGCTCTACGACCAGCTTCTCGCCTGAGCCGGCAGCCGGGCGAGACGAGGGTCCTTCGACCGCCGCCCCGCCCTTCCCAGCTTGCGCCGCCGGCCGGTCGGCCGGCTGGTTGGTTCATGCCCGGCAGCGGGCCCGCGCGGACAGGTGATCGCAGAACCGGAGGAAAATTGTCCGGCGACGAGCGATGCCGGGCACGTAGTGTGTGAAGGAGGCGCACGATGTCCCGAGACCACGCCTGGTTCAACGGTCTCTACGACCGGCACCAGCGCGATGTGCATGCCTACTGCCTGCGACGGGCCGGCAACTCCGATGCGCAGGACGTAGTGGCGCAGATCTTCGCCGTGGCCTGGCGTCGACGTGACGACGTGCCCGAGGGCGATCGGGCTCTGCCGTGGCTCTACGGAGTCGCTCGCCGCGTTCTGTCGCACCGCTGGCGCAGCGATCGCCGGGCCCGGCGCCTGGCCGAGAAGGCGGGCGTGCTCCGAGATGTTCCACCGCCGGGACCCGATGCCGTCGTCGTCGGGCGCAGCGAGCACCAGCGGGTGCGTGAAGCCGTGGCTCAGCTTCGGCCCAACGACCGAGAAGTGCTTCTGCTCTCGGCATGGGAGGGCCTGACCCACGCCCAGATCGGTGAGGCCCTCGGATGTTCCCACGCGGCTATCGACAAGCGAGTCGTCAGAGCCAAGGCGCGCCTCGCCGAGAAGTACGAGGCCCTCTCCCGCTCGGCGGGCGGGAAGCCACGGCTGCAAGATCTCCCAGCCAGCGCCCAGAGAGGAGGTGGAGCTGTATGAATCCCGAGACCGTCTACGACCTGTTGGTTGCCGCGAACCCCGTTCCGGACAGCAACGTCGAAGCAAAGTCGAGCTCTGCATTCGGTACCAGCTCACACCCCCGTGAACCCTGGAGCGAACCAATGCAGACCATCGAACCCGACCTCATCGTCACACCCTCGGAGAAACCACCGTCGCGCCGTCGCTGGATCGCAGCTGCCGCCGCAGCCGCCTTCGTCGCCCTTGCGATTACCGCCGGGCTGCTCGCGTCGAACCGCGACGACGACCAACCGGTGATCACCTCCGACGATGTCGAACAGAGCGAGGATGCCGCGCCGACCGGGACGGCCGAGGCGGCGCGAATCGACGCGGCGCTGTCGGTGGCCTCGACCTATCACGCCACGTTCAACGCCGGTGACGTCGATGGCCTCGTTGCCCTCTCGAACCCGGACTACACGAACGTGGCAGCCGACACCGCCATGTTCGAGATGAATGCCGTGATCATCGCCGCCAACGGCCCGTGGACGATCGGCGAGTGTCGGTCGACCGACGTCACGCCCTTGTTCGTCGAGGTCGAGTGCGACGTCGTGGTCAGTGATCCCGTGTTCGAGACGCTCGGCGTGGCCGAGCTGCGTTCTCCCCTGCGCGTGTTCGACGACGGCACCGTCATCTGGCTGCCGTTCCGGGGCGGTGACTTCGGACTGGCGAACGGGGCGATCACCGACTACTTGCGGGAGGTCGACCCCGCCGGCTACGACGCCGTGTGCAGCCCGGCCGCCTATGAGACGGGCAGTGTCAACTCCGACCGGGGTCTGGCGCTCACGCAGTCGTGCGCCGAGCTCTGGGCGCCACTGGCAACCGAAATCGCCACCTGGATCGAACAGGGTCGACCCGAGGCGTGATCCTCGGCTGGCGCCCGGGCGATGCCCGAGAGCTACTGTGCCGACATGTCGAATCAGCCGGAATACGAGCCGAGCCCGTGGGAATGGGTTCGCGAACAGGTCGCGGAGTACGAGGCATCGGGCGGGACGCGAGCCAACACACTCCGCGACACCGGCTTGCCCATCATCGTGATGACGACGATCGGCCACAAGAGCGGCAAGACACGCAAGGTGCCGCTCATGCGGGTCGAACACGACGGCGAGTACGCCATCGTGGCTTCGAAGGGCGGCGCTCCCGCCCATCCGGCGTGGTACCACAACCTGGTCGCCGATCCCCGGGTGCGCATCCAGGACGGCCCCGAACCGTTCGACTTCGAGCTGCGGTTGGTCACCGGTGACGAGCGGGCTCTCTGGTGGAAACGGGCGGTGGCCGCCTTCCCACCGTACGCCGAGTACCAGGAGAACACCGACAGGAAGATCCCGTTGTTCGTCGCCCACCGAATGGGCAGCCTCGACGCCCCGAACTCGGCTCGGTGACCAAATCGCCGACCGAGCTCGCCGGCCCGATGCGTGGCCGGTGGAGTGCGTTCGCATCGGCAGACCAAGCATCACCCGAGCGCCGGCCGACCGACGCCGTGCTCCTGGCCGGCGCTCTCGGGTTGCTCGGTTGGACCGCGTGGAGGGTCGATCCGCCATCGCGCGTCGACACGCTCCTGGGCGACGCACTGCAGGGATTCCCGGCCTTCTTCGATCCCATCTGGCAGCTCTCGATCGATCTGATCGCGATCTGGTGCATCATCCTGGTCGGGGCAGCGCTGTTCACCCGCCGCTTCGGGTTGCTCCTCCAGCTGGTCCTGGCCTCGCTGGCCTCGATCGGCCTGGTTGCGGTCATCGGTCGCGCCACCCTTTCCGAATGGCCCGATCTGCTCGACACGCTCTCGGACAGCGACGGTCCGCCCGTCTATCCGGCAACGCGGATTGCACTGGTGACAGCCGTGGCGACGACGGCTTCACCCGCGCTCGGACGACCGTTCCGGGTTCTCGGCCGCTGGCTGCTCGGCTTCGCAGTCCTTGGAGCCATCGCTCTCGGGATCACACTGCCGGCCGGCGCCGTCGCGGCGATCGCCATCGGCGTGGCCGTGGCTGCGGTGATTCATCTCGTGTTCGGTTCTCCGGGTTGGCGACCCAACACCGCGCTCGTGGCGGCTGCACTCGAGCGGGCCGGGCTGGAGATCGAGGTGGATGGCGAGGCGACGTACTCCGGCGGCGTCGCCCGCATCCCGGTCGTTGATCACCAGGGTCGCCGCCTGTCGGTCGACGTGCACGGACGCGATGCCTGGCAGGATCAGTTCCTCAGCAGCCTCTTCCGGTTCCTCGCCTACCGTGACTCGGGTCCGAACTTCACGACCGGGCGGGTCAAACAGGTCGAGCACGAGGCCTTCGTCACGCTGCTGGCCGAGCGCAGCGGGGCTTCGGTCGCCGGCGTGGTGACCGTGATCGAAACCGAGATCGGCGATGCCGTGCTCGTCGTCGAGCGAACAGGCGAACCGCTGTCGAGCGAAAGCCCCGCCGTTCCCCAGCAGGAGCTTGCGACCCAGCTGTGGTCGAGTCTCGAGCATCTCCATGCCGCCTCGATCGCCCACGGGCGGGTCGATCATCGTGCGGTCGTGGCCGACCCGTCGGGCACCATCCATCTGACCAACTTCGCGGCCGCTTCGATCGGTGCCACTGCCGACCGGTTTCGGGCCGACAACGCGCAGGCTCTCACCCTCATCGCCACCCTCGTCGGCAACGAACAGGCGGTCGCGTCGGCTCTCTCGGCGATCGGCGCAGAAGCCCTGGGCGACCTCGTGTCCTACCTCCAGAGACCGGTGTTGAGCCCGACGCTGCGTGAGGCCGTCAAGTACGCCGACGTCGATCTCGACGATCTGCGGGAGCTGGCGGCGGAGGTCGCCGCGGTCGAGAAGCCGGAGCTGGTGAAGCTGCGCCGGGTGACGTGGGGCTCGGTGATCCAGGTCGTCCTCGTTCTCATCGCGGCCTGGGTGATCATCGGTGCTATCAGCTCGGTCGGATTGGAGACGCTGTGGGACAACCTGTCGAATGCCCAACCCTCGTGGGTGATCGCCGCGGTCGTGCTCTCGCAGTCGGCCCGGCTGCCGGCCGGAGTGGCCACGATGGGAGCCACGATTCGGCCGATACGTCTGTGGCCCGCCGTTGCCCTCGACTTCGCCATCGCGTTCGTGAACCTGGCCGTTCCCGCAACTGCAGCCCGGGTGGCGGTGAAGGTGCGCTTCTTCCAGCGCCATGGCGCCTCGGCTCCCGAGGCGCTGTCGGTCGGCGTGCTCGACTCGGTGGTCAACACGGCGATCCAGGCCATGATCCTGATCGGCGTGCCGCTCCTCGGCCTGGCCAGCCTGGATCTGAACCTCGATCTGAGCGCGGGTGGCCATACCGAGCTCGTACTCGTCGTCGCCGCGATTCTCGTTGCTGCGGTGCTCCTCACCGTCTTCGTGGAACGACTGCGGAACCTCGTGGTCCCGCCTCTGAAGAAGATGGCGTCGACATTCAACGTGCTGCGGTCGCCGCAGAAGCTCGCGATGCTGGTGGGCGGCAATCTCGGCTCTCAGATCGGATTTGCGTTCGGAATCTGGGCGTCACTGCATGCCTTCGGGCAATCGGCCGGCATCGTCGAGCTGCTGTTCGTCAACGCGGCCGTGTCGTTGGTCGCCGGTCTGCTTCCCATCCCGGGCGGCATCGGCGTCAGCGAAGCGGGGCTGGCCGCCGGCTTCGTCGCCCTCGGTGTTCCCAGCGACATCGCCGTGGCGGCGGCCATTCTCTACCGGATCACCAGCTTCTACCTCCCGCCCATCGGCGGCTACTTCTGCCTCCGCTGGCTCGAGCGACACGACTACCTCTGACCACTCCCTCCGACGCCGCTCCGGGCGCCTGCGACCACCGAATCGGTTGGTTCAGCGAGGGCGGTGCTCGGTGCCCAACCCAGCGGTGATGAACAGCGCGGTCGCCGATCCCTCGACATCGGCGGTGTGCCAGGTGCCGGGTTCGTTCACGACGTACTCGCCGGGGATGAGGGCCACTTTTGCGGTGGTGCCGTCGGCCTTCTCCTGGTGCAGGATGATCGTCCCGGCGGTGCACAGCACCACCTCGCTGCCCACCGGATGCATCTCCCACACCTCCCATGACGCATCGAAGCTGTGCATCGTGACCAAGCGCGCCTCGGCTCCGTCGGTGCCATGGCGGTCGATGTAGCCCTGGTACCAGCTCATCTCGCCGGTGAACTCGGGCTCGACCTCGGCGGTTGCGCCGAGACCGAGATGAATCGGATGGGTGTTGATGTCGGTCGGAACGTTGCTCATGACACCGAGTCTTGCCGATCGAGGGCTTCAGTCGGCGAAGAGCGCCCTCAACGAAGCGAAGTGGTCGAGGAAGGCGTCGAACTGCCGCTGCTTGTCGAACCGCTCGTGCATGAGGCGCTGGCCGGCGACGCCCATGCGGCGACACGCCTCCGGATCGGATCCGAGCTCTCCTATGGCGGCCGAGAGCTCGTCGACGTTGCCCGCCTCGACCAGCAGACCGGTGATCCCGCCGTCCACGACCTCCGGTGTGCCGGCCAGCCGGCTCGACACGACGGGCACACCCATGGCCAGCGCTTCGAGCAGGACATTGGGCAGGCCCTCCTTGTGCGTGCTCGAGAGCACGAGGATGTCGACGACCTCGAAGACGTGAGCCGGCTCCCGCGTGAACGGAAAGAACGAGACATGCTGCTCGAGGCCCCATTCGGTCACCTTCTGTCTGAGCATGGCTTCGTCGGGTCCGTCGCCGACGAGCATGAGGTGCACGTCGGGAATGCGTTCTCGTACCCGCGCGACGGCTTCGAGCAGGATGAACTGCCCTTTCCGGTGTTCGAACGAGCCGACATTGCCGAGGACGGGGAACGCTCCGGAGGGAACCGGGTAACGCTGCCGCGCCTGCTCGGCCCGGGCGTCGCTCGGGGTGAAGATGGCCAGGTCGGTGCCCTGGTAGATGAGGCTGATGCGTTCCTCGGGCACGCCATAGGTCTCGATCAGGTAGCGACGGGTGAAGTCGGTGATGCAGATGACCTGGTAACGGATGTCCTCGGGTGGCGCGTAGTACTCCCGCAGGTAGTCGGGCACGATCGTGCCGGTCTTGGGTTGGAGCACGGTGTCGAGCCCGGCATCGGCGATGCATTTGGCCGCGAACCGCGAGCAGTGAAAGCCACCGCGAGCCGGATGGACGGTGCAGATGGCGACATCGGTCGGCGCGAGGGCATCGGTCCAGATCGCTTGATGGTGCGCGTCCTGGGTGACGACGTCGTCGAAGCCATACGTGACCAACCGTGCGTCGGTGGCCGCCGCATCCCGTGCATTGAAGCCGTCGGCGGCGGTCAGCAACGTCACGTCGTGGCCGGCCGAGAGGAACGCACGTATCGCCTCCGACACCCAGATCTGGGTGCCGCCATGAAGGTAGGTGTCTTCGATGAAGCCGATGTGCATCACTGGCCCCCCACGGTTGGTGCGAGTCGATCGAGCACCCCGCCGAGTGACTCCTGCAGGACGTCGAGTGAGTATCGGCGTTGCGCCGCGGCACGGTTGTGGTCGATCCGGCCGGACTGGCTCGTCGGATCGAGCAGGATCGCCGTCAGGCGGTCGAGCAGGTCCCCGGAGAACTCGGCGTGCGGGAACTCGTCGTACTGGATCCGGTGCGTTTCGTCGAGCTCGAGCCCGACGACCTCGGCGAACACCTCCGGCGGCTCGTAGTGGCTGCACACGATCGGTACTCCTGCGGCCGAGGCCTCCGCAATCGGGAGGCCCCGACCCTCGGTCTGGCTCGGGAACACCACCAGGTCGGCGAGCTGATAGAAGTCGACGATGCCCATGTCCGCCGTCAGGACGGGATGGGTCTGCCAACCGGCCGAGAACGCTTGGAACAGGCGCCGGCCGATGTCAGCCGGCATCTCCTCGAGAACGGCCTGGTATGCGTCCAACACTCGCTCGAGGCATGCCCGGTGCTCTTTCGGGACCGGGCCGGTGACGTGCAACGTCAGGGTCATTTCGGGTCGCTGCTCGAACGCGTCACGGAAAGGTGGATGGCGCAGCAAGGCGCCGATCATCTCCCAATTGCGCCAGATCCGCTTGCGCTCGACCACCCGAGTCGGCTGCAGCAGGTAGAGCGCCTCGGATGCGGTGATGTCGAGCATCTGGGCCCCATCGAGGCCGCACACCACCGGCCGTTGTTCGGTCATCCAGGCGTCGGTGTCGCTCCGGAACTGCCCGACCGGCGTCGGTTCGATGGCGGAAGCGCCACCGAGTACGTGACTGACGTTGCGGCGGAACTCGCGTCGGTCGTCGGGCGTGTAGGTCCGGAAGAACTCCCGGTGGAGGCCGGTGCCGATCGTGAATACCCGGTCGGGTGGAAAGTGGTAGCGGTCGATCAGACGGCGGCTCTGCAGTGAGTTGATGTTCATCTGCACCCAGCGGCGCCCGTTCCACGGGTAGATGCGCTGGAAGAATCCGAAGAACTCCTCGTTGTCGTGATTGCGGAAGAAATGGTCGCGTGGGCCCGGTAACTCGCCGGGATTGCGTTTGCATCCGGCCCTCCCGCCCTCCCAGTAGAAATCATGGTTGTTGTTGATGACGACACAACCGGTCGTCTCCGCAGCCAGGACGATGGCGAGCCCGAACGCAACGTTCCCGGGGTTCGAGTTCGTGTTGACCGCGAACAGCAGCCCGATCTCGTGTTCCTCGATGTAGTGAACGAACTGCTCGGCGAGCACGAGCGCCTGCCGCCACATCTCGTGCGCGAGCTCGCTCGACAACTCACCACCAGCTGGGAGGTCCTCGTAGAACAACCGGGAGAACCACTCCCCTCCACCCCACTTGTCCCAGCCGTCGGCTCCTGGCAGCTCGAATCGATGCCACGACCGGTCGAGCACGGCGTCGACCCTGACGCCGAAGTTGCCCGCCACGCAATGGATCGGCACTCCGGGCAGGAGGTTCTCGAAGCACCGTGCGTACTTCGCGATCTCCATCGACACGCCGTCGATGTCGTAGGCGAAGGTGACGAAGGCAACGCCGCGGGCGATCGTCGAGCGGAAGTCGAGCGGCCAGGGCTCGTGATGATGGCGAGCCAGGTCGTCGAGGACGGCGCTGATGCTCTTGCCGTCCTCGATGTCTCGTCGTTGAAGCTCTTCGAACCGCATCTGCCCCCCGGTTCACTCGGTTACCGTGGCACGGCGGCTCGAGATGAGCATCGGTGAACACGCCGCGGCCTCCGCCGTTGGCGGACCTCGCCAAACTAATGTCTCGAGCATCGAAGTCGATAACGAATCATGAGGATCGGAATCGTCATCGGTCGAATCGGCGGCGTCGACGGCGTTGCCCTCGAGACCGAGAAGTGGGTGGCCGTACTTCGGCGACTCGGCCACGAGGTGCTCATCCTGACGGGCGAGGTCGACTCCGAGCGGCCCGGCGTCACCGTGTTGCCGGAGCTGGGGTTCTCGCATCCGGCGACCATACGCGAGCAGGACGATGCGTTCTTCGTCCAAGACGCCGACGAGGGCGAGCTGATGTCGCGGTTGCGACGCGATGCCGACGACATCGAAAGGCAGGTACTCAGCTGGTTGACCACCACCGGCATCGACCTGTTGATCACGCAGAACTCGACAACGCTGCCCTGCCACCTCACGATGGGTATGGCGCTGAAGCGGGTGATCGAGCACACCGGCATTCCGACGATCGCCCACGAACACGACTTCCACTGGGAGCGCGGGGATCGCTACCAGTCGCGGTACGAGGGGGTGCGCAGCATCATCGACGAGTGCTTCCCCCCTGATCTGCCGAACCTGACCCACGTGGTGATCAACTCTCACTGTCGCGACTCGTTGCGACACGAGCGCCACATCGAGGCCCACGTGATTCCGAACGTCATGGACTTCGAAGCCGCTTTCGGCCAACGCGACAGCTTCAATCGAGACCTCCCCGACGTGCTCGGGTTTCGCCGCGACGACATCGTCCTGTTCCAGGTCACCCGCATCGTCCGCCGCAAGGGCATCGAGACCGCGATCGAGCTCGTCGAGCGACTCGACGATCCTCGCATCAAGCTCGTCATCACCGGAACGACGACCGATGACCACAAGGAGAGCTACTTCCGCGAGCTCTGGACGCGCGCCGCGAAGCTCCCGCGGCCAGACCAGGTCAAGTTCTGCGGACAGCGGTTCGGCAACACACGGATCTCGGCCAACGGCAGTCTGCCCGTCTTCTCGTTGTCGGACGCGTATGCCCACGCCCACGCCTGCACCTACTTCAGCCGCTACGAGGGGTTCGGCAACGCCTTCGTCGAAGCGGTGGCCGCCCGGGTTCCGATCTTCGTGAACAACTACCGGCCGGTCTACTGGCCCGACATCGGGTCCAAGGGCTTCAAGACCATCCAGATCGAGGACAACCAGCTCACCGACGAGGCCGTCGACGGAATCCGAGCCGTGCTCACCGATCCCGGGTATCGCGCGGAGATCGTCGACTTCAATTTCGAGCTCGGTCGACAGCACTTCTCCTACGACGTGCTCGCCCAGCACCTCGAAGCCTTGCTGGCCGCCTGAGCCCGGCCCGCGTCCCGACCGCCGCCCCGTGTAACGGATGAGATCGGTGGAGCCCGACAACATCCTGTGCAGTGGCGAGCGCAAGAGACGAGCCACGATGGTGTTCGCCATCCCCATCGTCGGAGCGTCTCATCGATCCCAGATGGCCGGTAGGGCACTTCGACACGAGTGCCCGCCCGGCATGAATCCGTCGTCACGCTCCCGGTGAAGGCCGGGCAGGTGTGTCCCCGTTGTGGGCCGCAATGCTCGACAAGAGCTCCTCCTCCTGGGCGAAGTGCAGACGGAGGATGGCATCGAGTGCGTAGAGGATCCTGCGGGCCTCGCCCCGATCGGCTTGGTCGAACCCATGCTTGGTGGCGTAGTCGACGAGCCGGCTCAGCAGCGACGACAGATGGAAGATCTCCTGGTGGGTGCGGCTCATCGCGGCCAACGGGTCATCACCGCCGAGATGCTCGGCGACTCCCGGATAGATATGGGATTCGTCGGCGCGCTCGTGGGGCACGATCTCCCGGGAGATGCGACCGGCAACGCGCTGCAACGAGGCGAGCGCCGTCGCCTCGTCCGCATCATCCAGGAGGAGCGCGACCGACCGGACATCTTCCAGGACGAGCCGCATCGGTCCGTGCCCCTCGGCCAGTTGGTGCCTCCAAGATTCCGGGACTTCTTTGGTGTTTCGCAGTGATCGGGGCTGGCGGAGCGCTCGGAGAGCGTTCGCGACGGCCAGCACATCGATCACCTCTTGAGTGAGAGCCCCGCCGACGGGAGTGAGCAGACCCACTGCGGCGAACCCCATTCCGAGGAACGACAAGCCCATGCCGAGCACAACGCTCTCGCGAGCGATGGCCCGTGCCCGCTTGGCGATCACGACGCCGGCTGCGAGCCGGTCGAGTCGATCCACGATCAACACGACATCAGCCGCCTCCGACGACGCCGTCGCACCACGAGCTCCCATGGCAACCCCGAGATCGGCCGACGCGAGCGCAGGTGCATCATTCACCCCATCGCCGACCATCACGGTGACTCCTGGTCGATTCGAGGCCTCGGCGCGCACCACCTCGAGCTTCTCGGCCGGTGTTCGGTCTGCGAAGACCTGGTCGATTCCCAGTGACAGGCCGATCGGTTCGGCGACCTCGAGCCGATCGCCGGTTACCATCGCGACACGGTCGACGCCGGCTCGTCGCAGCGCCCGTAGCGCCCTGGACGTATCGGCACGGAGCTCGTCGATGAACAAGATCAACCCTGCCGCCTCGTCGTCGATGACGACGACGGTCGTGCTGCAACCCTCACGGCCAGCCCGACGCTCAGCGGCAGCCAGCCAGGGCTCCCGGGCGTCGCCACCGAGTCCTGACACTGCCCCGACCCACACCTTGTGACCAGCGGCGGTGCCACTCACGCCGCTTCCCGGTTGTTCGAACACCCCAGTCGGTTCGACGAGCGTCAACCCCCGATGGTGTGCCTCGCGAACCAACGTCCCGGCCAACACGTGCGGAGATGCCTGTTCCACCGATGCCGCCAGCTCCAGCACATGCTCGGCGTCCCACCCCGGTGCCGTGGCCATCGCAACGACATGCGCGCGTCCGGCGGTCAGTGTGCCGGTCTTGTCCATCAACACGGTCCGGGTCTGGCCCATCGCCTCCAACCCGGCTCCGTCCTTGACGACCACTCCGCTCCGGGCTGCGCAGGCAATACCCGACACAACGGCAACCGGGGCCGCCAGAACAAGCGGGCACGGGGTGGCGACCACGAGCACGGCGAGTGCCCGCACCGAGTCTCCCGTCAACAGCCACGCGCCACCGGCCATCGCGAACACGACGGGCACGAACACCAGCGCATAGCGATCAGCCAACCGAACGAACGGCGCCCGCCCCACACCGGCCGATCGCACCAGCGCGACGATCCCCGCATAGGAGCTCTCAGCAGCCGATGCCTCGGCTCGCATTCGGAACGCTCCCCCGGCGCACAGCGAGCCACTCCTCACCGGCTCACCGACAACACGGTCGACCGATCGGGCCTCGCCGGTCAACACCGACTCATCCAGCACCGCCGGCTCCAACGCGATCCCGTCCACGGGGAGCACTTCGCCCGGCTTGACCAGCAACACTTCGCCCGGCACCACGTCGTCGACTGGAACGGTCTCGACCGCACCGTCGACGAATCGATGGGCAATCTTGGGTGCCAGCGACAACAACTCCGACAGCGACTGCTGGGCTCGACGATGCGCATACTGCTCGAGCGCGTCCCCCGACGCCACCATCAGGGCCAGGATCACCCCCGCCAGCACCTCATCGAGCAAAATCGACCCGACCAGCGCGACCAGCGCAACAACATCGACCGCGACCCGACCCTCGCGCAACCGCACCGTCGTGACCACCACCAGATAGGCCACGACCACCCCGATCGCCACCGACCACACCAGCTCGCCGAGCTCCGCCGCACCGACCGCAGACGCAACCACACCGACGACCAACGCGCCCATCACGAACGGCAACAGCATGCGACGCACGAACACGCCACCAGCAACAAACGTCACCCCGTCAGCCTCGCCGACACCTGCGATCGCGGCCAGAGAACTTGGTCACCACACGGGGCTTGGTCCAGCGCCTCACGAACTGCGGCATGCCGGTCATCTTCGATGCGGCACCAGGTGGATTCTCATTGCAGCTCGCGACCGGGGCAATCGAATGCCGAGCCCGCGACGTTTCTCTGCTACTAACGTCTGCCGGGTGCGATTTCGCAGCCACCTGATGGTCGGACTCATGACCGCCATGGTTGTGGCGAGCCTGATCTCGATCGGGCCCGACCCGGTCGCCGCGGTGAACGCGAGTCGTTGGATGTTCACCAACAGTCTCGCCGGAGGTCCGGCACAGTCCGAGGTCGACTTCGGGCCGGCCAATAGCGGCCATTTCTTCGTCGGTGACTGGAACGGCGACGGCACCGACGGCATCGCCCATCGGCAGGGCAAGCTCATCACCCTGCTCGACCTCCCGACCGGCAACGTGGCGCAGATCTCGTTCGGCAAGCCCGGCGATGTGGTCTTCGTCGGCGACTTCGACGGTGATGGGGTCGACAGCTTCGCCGTACGGCGGGGCAACGTGTTCCTCGTCAAGAACCGGTTGGCGTCAGGCCCCGCCGATGTCGCCATCGGGTTCGGAAGAGCCGCCGACGAGGTGTACGTGGGCGACTTCGACGGTGATGGGATCGACACGTTCGCAGTGCGGCGCGGCAACGTGTACTTCGTGCGCAATTCGATCACCACCGGGGTGGCCGATGAGGTGTTCGGCTACGGGAGGGCGGGCGACGCGGTGCTGGTCGGCGACTGGGACGGCGAGGGCCGAGACACGTTCGCGGTGCGGCGCGGCAAGACCGTCTACGTCCGCAACGACTTCGCGACCGCGCCGGCCGAGTTCTTCTTCGCGTTCGGCAAGGCCACCGACGAGCTCCGCCCCGGCGACTGGGACGGCGATGGCCGCGACACGTTCGCGGTGCGGCGATTCGACCAGCCGGTGACGCCGATCCGTGCCGCGTTCATGTACCCCTGGTTCCCCAATGCGTGGTTCCAGGGCTTCTCTCCTTTCACCAACTACACGCCGTCGCTGGGGTTCTACGACTCCTCCGACGAGGCCACGATCCGCACCCAGATCGAGCTCGCCGACCGCGCCCACATCGATGCGTTCATCACGTCGTGGTGGGGCCCGGGCCATCACACCGACGACCCGCTCCCGACTCTTCTCTCCACGACCGTCGCCTCCGACTCCCCCGACCCCGAGATGAAGTGGGCCATCTACTACGAAGCCGAGGGATACGGCGACCCGACGCCGGCGGAGATCAGCGCCGACCTCGCCTATCTGGCGTCGAGGTACTTCAGCCATCCCGCCTACCTGCGCGTCGACGGTGACCCGGTCGTCTTCGTGTACAGCGACGGTGGCGACGGAGCCGACATGACCGAGCGGTGGCGCGACGCAGAGACGCGCTTCGGCTCCGACCTCTACACGGTGCTCAAGGTGTTCTCGGGGTACCGCGAGGTCGGCCAGCAGCCCGACTCGTGGCACTACTACGGACCGGCGGCTGCCTACGTGGAGCTGCCCCCCGAATCGACGAGTATCTCGCCCGGGTTCTGGTTTGCGGCTCAATCCCCACGGCTCGGCCGCGCTCCCGCCCTGTTCCGCCAAGACGTGCAGACCATGAACAACTCCGGTGCCGCCTGGCAGCTCATCACCACGTGGAACGAATGGGGCGAAGGCACCTCGATCGAACCGGCCGTCGAGTTCGGTACCACCTACATCGACATCCTCGCCGCGAACCCGCCACCGGTGGGGTGAGCCAGGTCACCTCCCTGCCTGGCTACCGGCGGAGGTCTGCCCGGTCACCCGGCGAGGCTGAACGTGAGGTCGGTGAAGACCGTGCCGTCGCCGAACGTCAGCGGCCCGCTCACGGCCATGTAGTCGACACCCGGGACCGGCTGGAAGTCGCCGCCGCCCTCGACGTAGATCGACGCGACCACGTAGAACTCGCCGGACAGGCCGACGTCGGCGAAGCCGAGCACGAGCTCGCCCGCCTCGTCGAACAGCTGGTCGACGTCGAGTTCGCCGTCAGTGTCGGCATCGGTGTTGTCGACGACCGCCAGGATCACACGTGGGATGCCCGTGACCGGGATCTCCTCGGCGAGGGTGACGATCAAGCGGGTGATGGGCGTGTCGAGGTCGGAGGGCAGGGTGAGGGTCGCGACCACGCTCTCCGGTGGGTTCACGCGCTCGGCGATGAAGGCCTGCCCGGCCGTCATCGAGACGCCAACCCAGTCCTCGTCGCCGTCGTCGTCGAGGTCGAGCATCGCGAAGTCGCCCGGCATGTTGACGTTTCGGTAGATCGACGACCCCTCCCAGTCGTCGCCGCTGACACCGGTGTTCCGGTGCCAAACGCCGTTGTGGGCGGTGTGGTCGGCGCTCACCACATCGATCGCGCCGTCGCCGTCGACGTCGGTCAGCCACATGTCGCTGGGCGAGGTCAGATCGCTGATGAAGACCTCGGGCTCCCATGTGTCGGTGAGATCGGTACCAGGGTGCTCGTAGAACGTCACCGTCTGCGAGAAGATCTGGTTGGCAATCAGATCGAGGTCGCCGTCGAGGTCGAAGTCCTCGAACCACATGTCGGCCGAGGCCCAGTTGTCGTCGTCGATGACGACGTTCTGCCAGGGGTCGTCCCACCCCTCGGGGCCGGGGTTGAGCGCCAACCAGATCTCGCCGCGGTACCGAGGTGGATCGGTGTTCGGGATGTCGAACATCCCGTTGTAGACCACCTCGGGGTAGCCGTCGTCGTCGAGGTCGGCGCACTTGTAGGCGAGCGCACCCCGGATCGCCGGGTCGGTGTCGGGGGCCATCTGCTGGAAGTGCGGCAGCCAGCGCGGATCGCTCTGACCGGTGTTCTCGAGCCAGTTCCCAACGCTCGACGAGCCGAACGCCGAGCTGAGCGCGAGGTCGTCGTCGCCGTCGGCGTCGATGTCACACGTCACGACGATCATCGAGTTGTAGTTCGTGACGGTCGGGTCGGGGTTGCTGATGATCTCGGTACGCAACCAGTCGTCGCCATCGCGGCGGTACGACAGCACCGCACCCGAGCCGTCTTCGAGCGGTGCCAGCTCGGGGATGTTCGTCCCGACGACGATCACCGGCTCACCGGAATGTTCGATGACCTTGACACCCCAGGCGCTGTAGAACGTCTGGTCAGCCTCGGTCCACTCGTCGACGATCTCGGTCTCGCGCACGCTGAGGTCGGCGTTGAGGTAGTAGATGCCGAGCTTGAGATCGGTGAGCGGTCGGTCGGGTTCGGAGAAGTGCGGCTCGCCGACCGTCACGATGTCGCGGACGCCGTCGCCGTCGAGGTCGGCGACGTCGAGGTAGATCGCCCCAGGCACGAAGTCGGGCTCGCCGAGCAGACGGGTCTCCCAGAAGATCCCGCCGCTCAGGCAGATCGGGTTGAAGGGGTTGAGCTCGCAGGTGTCACCGGCCGGGAGCGTGAGCTCGATCGACCCGAAGTCCATGCTCACGCCGGTGTCGTAGGGGAGGGTCGCGGTCGAGAAGCCGCGGGCGTCGGTGGTCTCGACCGTCATGATCGATGCCGCACCCGTGACGATCGCGAGCCCGAGTCGCGATCCCTCGAGCGGCGAGCTCGTGATCGCGAACAGGTTGTCGGTGAAGGGGATCCGCACCTCGAGCGGGAACGACTCGGGGACGGGTGGGTACTCACTGATGACCCAACTCGGCGTTGGGAGCGTTCGGAACCGCTGCGGCCACTCGTCGTCGACGGCTTCGTAGAGCATCAAGCGCAGATCGGTGCCGGTGACCTCGTCGGCCATCACCGTGACGCACAGCTCGTCGGCACCACAGGCGCCGACGTCACCCGCATCGGCGTCGGGTTCGTCGGGTTGCGCCGCTGCGACCACGTCGGCGGATGGGTCGGTTTCCTCGGCGAGCTCGGCGTCGGCGACCTGGGTGATGACGGGTTCGGTGGCGCTCAGATCGGACCCGCCGCTACACGCCGCGATCAGAAGTGCCCACACGACGAGGACGGCTCCGCCCAGCGTCTTCGTTCGCATCGCAATCACCGTTCCCGGTTCGCTTCCGATGCCGACGCTATTGAACTGTCTCGCCCACAACCAGAGTCGTTGGACCCGGGTGTTCGGCACCGCTTCGCGCCTCATCGTCGAGGGCGATGAGGGTCCCGCGACGGCCCGCTTCGGCATACGCAGCAGCGGCGACGATGGTCAGCGCCGCCGCCACCCAGTAGCCGTTGGGGGTGCTGGCGAACCGGTCGACCAAGCCGTCGGTGCCGAGATCGGTCTCGAAGAGCCGCTCCGCCATCCAGCCGAGCGCGATGATCGAGAGGACGATGGAGCTGATCGTGAGGAATGGCGCGTACGCGGCGGTGCGGCGCAGGAGGTAGAGCGCCGGGAACAGCAGCATGATCACGGCGACCTGACCGATCTCGATGCCGACGTTGCGTCCGAGCAGTGAAACGAGCTGGCTGGTACGCGACACATCGAGCGCCGAGACCAGTGACGCGAAACCCATGCCATGGAACAAGCCGAACGCGAACGCCAACACCCATTCGCGGTTGGGGAAGACCGGTCGGAGGTTGTGCAGCGCCGCCGCTGCGATCGACGTGGCGATGATTGCCTCCACGAGCTTCGATGGGGGAAGCGGGAGCCACTCCATACCGGCGAGGGTGAACGTGATCGAGTGGGCGACCGTGAAGAACGTCGCGATCTTCAGCACTCGCCACAGGGCCGAGCCGAACCCTCGGGTCGGCCGCCACACCTCGCGGAACATGAGCACTGACGGCAACAGCAGTGCGAGTACGAACAGAATGTGGTCGGGTCCGGTCTTGATGTGGTCGATGCCGAGCGTGACCCCCGACCGGAAGTTGTCCCACGCGCCGCGGCTGCCGAGGTCGACCGACTGGGTTCGGCTGCCCGAGGTGTACGTGACGAGCGACTCCTTGTCGCGGTCGTAGACGCCGTCGTCCCAACCGCCCGTGAGCAAGAGCAAGCCGTTGCGGCCGTCGATCTCCTCGAAGAACGGGTCGAACGTGATGTCGAGCACCCGCGTGACCTCGTTCGCCGGCACCATGGCGCGGTACTGGATGACCGCGAACGCCAAGGCGCCCGGACCTTCGCGGAACAAATCGACGCGGCCGAGCTCGAGCTCCCATTCCCGACCTTCGGATCCGATCGCCAGGTGCTCGGCGGTGTAGGCGCGGAGCACATCGGCACTGTCACGGAGGGTGGCCTCGACCGTCTCGTCATCGCCGTCGAGGCCGAGCCCGAGGACTTCGGCCACGTCGTCGATCGCGAGCTCCACGCGCCCGTCGACGGTCGATTCGGTGACGAATACGTACAAGTATGGCTGCTTGGTCTCGTGGGCGAGCGCCCGCGACGGGGTCAGCCCGACCAGTGTGAGTGCGCTGACGACGAGGGCGAGGAGGCGGATCGGTAGCCGGTTGCAGCGACGGGTCACGCAGCCGCCGATCGACGCCTCATCAGCCAGAATCCGATACCCCCGGCCGCCGCGACGACGATCGCGAGCGGTACGACCCAAGCGAGACCGGAGCCGTCGTCGTCACCCGTCAGGTCACCCACGGCGGCCTCCGGCTCGCCGGTCGCCTCGGCGGGTTCGTCAGCGGCCTCGTCCGCCCCTCGCGCCGTCTCGGCATCCGGTTCGGTCGTGGTGGCGGGCTCCTCGGCGAGCGCTTCGAGCTCGGCCTCCACCGCCTCGACGTCGATCTGCACGTCGTCCGGCGACTCGTCGGCCGCGGGTACATCTGCACCCGGCGGTGTCTGGTACCAAGCATTGAGGGGCTCGGCGATCGCCAGGAAGTCGGTCGGTCGATCGACGGTGCGGTCGGCCGGCGTGAAGAACACCTCCCGCTCGCCGACCGCCACGACGAAGCGCGATGGCGCGCGCGAGTACACGACGATGCTGTGGCGCCCGACGACCGCGGGTTCCTTGATCTCGACGAGCGTGACGTATGACGTCTGGCTGAACGGCTCGTCGAAGACCTCGCGGATCTCCTCCTCGATGCGGCGGACCTCGCCATCGGGCATCGTCAGTTCGGCGTAGGGCAGCTCGGCGTCGGGCAGGCCGAGCTCCGGCTCGAGGTTCGGGATGAGGAGCCCGACGAAGAGATCGTCGCCGTCGCGCAGGTCGAACTCGAAGCCGCGCGTCTGGCCGGCCTCGGGGAAGGTGCCGTAGATCGCCCACGAGATGGCACCGTCGGGCAGGTACGGTCCCGCATCGGGCGTTGTCTGATCGTCGGTCAGGAAGATCGGATCATGGGCGAGCGCTGGCGACGCCGGGCCGATCGTCGCGACGGCAGTGATGAGGGCTGCGATCGAGAGCGCCGGGAGGCGACGAATCCGAGACATGGTCGTTCTTTCTGCGAGGTGAGGGTCGAAACCAACCTAGTTGCCGTCACCGGAGACGCGGGCCGCGGCGTTCCGCAGGTGATCCGTCCAGACCTGACCATCTGCAGGGAATGGACGGGCAACCAGATGGGCCGCACGCTCGCCCTACTCCTCGACGTCGGTCGAGTCGGCAGCTACCGCGACCACCGCCTCCTCGGCGTCGGACATCAGGGCCATCGCGGCCGCCTCCTCGGCGCGGCTGGCTGCCTCCTCGGCGAGCGACGTCCTGCGGAGCGTCTCGACGCCGACGACCACGAGGCCCAGAACGATCAGAATCGTGACCCAGTTGCCGGATGCGCTGAATGGTGACCACACCAGTACGGCCAGGACCAGGACGACGAGGCCGATCCACGTCGCGACCTCGTGGCTCCGAAAGCCCCTGGCGACGTGGCCCCGGACCCAGGTGGCGTACCGGGCCGGCCCGACGAGCGAGGCGCCCAACGCAACCAGCAGACCGATCAGGATCTCCGACCACGCCATCTGCCGCAGCAGCGCAGTTCCGATCGCAAGGATCGAATTGAACGCGGCGCGTCCGCCCGACGTCTCCGGTTGACTGGCGAACACGCCGATCCCGAAGCGCAGTGCTATCAGGACGACGAATCCACCGATCGCAGTTGCGAACCCGACGTTCCGGACGGCGCGGCGGCGCCAGTTGGTGGCGAGGTAGATCGCTGCGGCGAAGAGGACCACGACCAGTACGAAGAACACGGCGCTCAGGATCTTGATGCCCGTGACGAGGGTCTGGGCCTGCTCCAGCCCGTCCGAATCGACGATCTCGAACACGCCGGCGTCTGCGGGGATCGAATCGAGGGCGCCCTCGGGGAGACCGATCTGCTCGCCAACCGTTCGCAACGCAGGGCTGAGGTCGATCACGACCTTGCCCTCCGAGGTGCTGATCGCGTCGCCCACGTCGTCCTCGAGGATCGCGACGACGGCGGTATGTGCGGTTCGATTGGCTTCTTCCCAGACCGCTCGCAGCGCTTCGGTCTGCAGGATCCGGTCGGTGGTGCCGATGAGCGGGTCGCGCAGCACACCGGCGAGTGGGCCGCCGAGACCTTGCAGCTGCTCGGGGAGGCGTTCGTCGATCGCCGGGCCGACGTCGACGTTCTCGTAGAGCGCGTTGACGAGCTGGACCGACACCTCCTCACGGACGTCGTCGTCGTCGAGCAGGTCGGTGCTGGTCTCAACCCAGGCGTCGGTGTCGAGCAGTCGGCGCTCGACCCAGCCGTTGAGTGTGCTGAGGATCATCACGATCGCGCCGAGGACGGTCAGCACCCAGACTGCGACGCGGTTCGAGCGCGGGGCCGCAGTCGACCTCGTGGAAGGAGTCGGCCCCGGCATGGATACTTCTCCACTCTCAGACATGGCTACCTCTCTACTCTCGCAACGTCGACGGTGCACGTGGTGAGCAGGGTTACAGAAGAGCGAAGGAACGGTCTTCCCCCCTTTTGGGTGAGCATGGTCTCACCACACTCCGGCCGCGCCTCCACGCTGTGTTGCTTGGTCGTGGGACCGGCGTGACCGCCTATTGGCACGCCACTTCGTCGATGACCACGAGGCGAGTGGAGCCGACCGAGACATACTCGACGACGTCGCCATTGCACGGATCCACGAGAACGTACAGGTCGGCATTTCCCCCCAGATAGAGGACCTCGCGTGGCTGGCGGCCTCCGTCGACATCGAATGCCAGCATCGGCTGGG
>JAHEJN010000033.1 GCA_024638845.1 Acidimicrobiales bacterium
GAGCGGCGAAGTGCAGCGCCTGCTGCGACGAGCCGCACTGGCGATCGATGGTGGTGCCGGGAACCGATTCGGGCCACCCCGCGGCCAGGACCGCGTTGCGGGCGACATTGAAGGCCTGCCCACCCACCTGGCTCACACAGCCCATGATCACGTCGTCGACGAGAGCGGGATCGAGATCGTTCCGTGCTCGGAGGGCCTCGAGGATCTCGGCCGCGAGATCCACCGGATGCCACCCCGAGAGCGCCCCGTTGCGCTTGCCGCCGGCACTGCGCACGATGTCGACGATCACGGCTTCGGCCATGATCCGAGGGTAGAGGCTTCCGCCGCGTGGCGGTCCTCTACCGCCCCCCGGCGGCGGGGTCCGACGCCATCTGATCGAGGATCGCGTCGTTGGTCGCCGGCCAGGCGGCGACGGCCCACTCGTCGAAGTCGGTGCCACTGACCGCAGCGGCGGCGAGCCCGGCCACGGGGTCGACGAACAGATAGGTGCCGCTGCCACCGAAGTGACCGAAGGTCTGAGGCGAGGTCCGGCTGCCCGACCAGTGTGGTGACTTGGAGCCTTTGATCTCGAATCCGAGACCCCACGGCAGCGGATCGAATCGACCCCAACCGGGGAGCAGACCGGCGAGCCCGGGGAACTGCTCGGTGACCGCCTCGCCGAGCGTCGACGATGCGACGAGCGTCGGTGCCAGCAGCTCACCGGCAAAGGTCAGCAGATCGTCGACGCTGCTGTGGATGTCGAACGCAGGCGATCCCCGCAACTCCGTGGCTTCCAGGCGCAACGGCATGATCACGGCCTCTCGCTGATACTCGGCGAAGGGCATCCCCGCCCGCCGGCTCACGTGCTCGGCCAGCACCTCGATGTCGATGTTCGAGTAGACGCGACGCGCGCCGACGTCGGCGACGAACTCGGGTCGGTCGAAGTCATAGCCGGCGGTATGGGCCAGCAGGTGCCGCACGGTTGCCCCCGGCCGGCCGGCCGGTTCGTCGAGCTCGATGGTTCCCTCCTCCACGGCAACGAGGCAGGCGACGGTGACGAACAACTTCGACACCGAGGCGATGCGGCTCACGCGGGTGGTGTCACCGCCTCGTCCGGCCACACCGTCGACGGTGCGGGCGCCGATGGCAGCGGCCTGCGAGTCGGGCCACCCGGCCACGAGAGGAGAAAGATCGACTGTCATTCCCGGCCGAGCTGGACTGCGCCGGCGGCGTCGACGTCGAGCTGTTGGTCGCCGGTCATGTCCACGATCACCCGGCGCATTTCGCCGGTGAACGGAAACGGCGCGCGGTAGTGCGACACGGGCGAGCCCCGGTCGAGACCGATATCGAGGCCCGAGAACGAGACGAGCAGCCAGAAGATGTTCGTGGTCTCCATGCGGGCGACCTCGACGCCGTCGACCAACAGCCGTCCGAGACCCGGCGCCTGGTTTCCCCTCACCTCGCCCCTCGCGAGATCGAAGGCCAGCTCGCGGTCGCCTGGCGCGACCTGCGCGTCGGATCGCACCAGCTGATGTGATCCGCCGATGTTCAGGTCGTGGACGAGACGGCCGTCGTGGTCGAGATAGAGGCTGTAGCCCGACGTGGCGTCGCCGTGGGCAACGAGGACCCCCGTTGCGCCGTCGTCGGGGATGGTGACCTCGGCGGTGATGCAGTAGCTGCGGCTGCGAACATCGGGCGCAACGTCGGTGGGGATGTGGCCCATGCCCTTCCAGAACTCGTAGCGATGTCGGTGGCCGTGCACCCGCTTCGCCGTCTCGGCGAAGCGCTCACCGAAGCGGTCGTCGAGGGGCAGCACCTGGTTGGCTTCGGCCTCGGTCCACCATTGGTCGACCATCGCCGCCAGCCGATCGGGCTCCGATGCCGCCAGATCGTCCATCTCGTTGACGTCGTGGTCGAGGTGGTAGAGCTCCCACACGTCGTCGTCGAACGAGGAGAAGAGCGGGTGATAGGCCACGGCCTTCCATCCGTCGGCCCACAGGCCGCGGTGGCCGAACATCTCGAAGTACTGCACCGTCTTGGCCGTGCGTGCATGGGCGTCACCGAGCGTGGCGGCGAAGCTCGTGCCGGCGAGCGGTTGCTGAACGACGCCGTTCACCGCGGCGGGCGGGTCGACACCGATGACCTCGAGCAGCGTGGGCACCACGTCGGAGGCGTGGCAGAACTGGTGTCGGAGCCCACCGTTGTCGTCGATGCCGTCGGGCCACGACACGACGAACGGGTCGCGGATGCCCCCGCCATGAGTGTTCTGCTTGTACCGCTTCAGAGGTGTGTTGGCCGCCATGGCCCAGCCCCACGGGAAGTTGGAGTGGGTGTCGGGGCCGCCGATGTCGTCGAGACGGGAGATCTTCTCGTCGATGGGTTCGTCCACACCGTTGAACGGGCCCATGGCGTTCACGAATCCGAGGGGCCCGCCCTCCTGGCTGGCGCCGTTGTCGGAGAGCACCAACACGAGCGTGTCGTCGAGCTGGCGCGTTCGTTCGAGGAAGTCGACCAGGCGAGCCAGGTGCGCGTCGGCGTGATGCAACATCGCCGTGTAGGCGGCCATGAGGCGAGCGCCGAGTCGCCGACGATCGCGGTCGAGGTCGTCCCACGGCTCGACGCCGTCGTTGCGGGGAGGAAGCAACGTTCCCTCGGGCACGATGCCGAGGTCGATCATGCGGGCGAGCCGCCGTTCACGGGTGAGGTCCCACCCGGATGCGAACGTCGGCTCGTACTGATCGATGAGGTTCTTGGGTACCTGGTGGGGGGCATGACACGCACCGAGGGCGAGGTAGGAGAACCATGGCGTCTCGGGCTCGCCTTCGACGTGCTCGGCGAGCATGCGGATGGTCTCGTCGACCAGATCGGCAGTGAGATGATAACCGGCCTCGTAGGTGCCCGGCGGGGTCACGTGGGTGTTGTCGCGAACGAGCTCGGGTGCGTACTGATCGGTTTCGGCGTCGAGGAATCCGTAGAACCGATCGAAGCCGCGGCCGAGCGGCCACCCGTCGACCGGGCCGACGGGGCCGGTCTCGTACAGCGGGGTGACGTGCCATTTCCCGGTCATGTAGTTGCGATAGCCATGGGGTCGCAGCATTTCCGCCAGTGTTCCTGCCGACGGGGCGATCTTGCCGCGGTAGCCCGGATAACCGCTGTCGAAGTTGGCCAGACAGCCCATTCCCACCGCGTGATGGTTCCGCCCGGTGAGCAGGGAAGCTCTCGTGGTCGAGCACATGGCGGTGGTGTGGAAGCCCGTGTAGCGCAGCCCGCGCTCGGCCAACCGGTCGATGGTCGGGGTGGCCGCATCGCCGCCGTAGCAGCCGAAGTCGCTGAATCCGACGTCGTCGAAGAGCACGACGAGGATGTTCGGAGCACCCACTGGTGGTCGCGGCGACGGTGGCCAGTACGGCGTCGAGTCGGCGACGGTTCGGCCGACGCGTGCGCCCGGTTCGCTCATCGAGGGCTCAGGCGGGACCGGTGAGGGCGGCGACGATCGCCTCGATGGCGTGGTCGGCCAGCGCCGTCATCTCGGCGTCGGTGCGGTCCTGGATTGGATGCGGTACGAACACGCGAGCGGCGTCGATGCCGAGTGCAGTGGACTGGATCTCGGCCGCGTCGCGAAAGGGATCGGACGCGACGAAGACCCCTGGGATTCCTCTTCGCTCGAGATCGCTGATGTCGTGCACACTGCACGTCGTACACGAACCTCAATCGGCGAGGGCCTCGATGACTGCGTGGCACGAGGTGGCGATCTCGTGGCGAAGGTCGACCGGAGCCGGCTTCGAGAACGTGGGCTTCACGAAGCGCCGGGTCTCGGCACCCATGGCGGTGAGACCGGCCTCGACACGGTCGAGGAACACGTTTCCCCGTGGCTTGGAGATGTCGAGCAAGCCGACGGTGAGCCCGGCCAATGACTCGGGTCGGGCGACGCGCTCGCGCGCAGTGGGAGTGGCTTCGTCGGTGGGATCGAGCACAGTGACCATCGATGGGGACCCTACTCCCGCTCGGACCACCAGGTCACGGCGTGATCTCTCGGGTGACGGCGATCGAGCCCTTCTTCCGGCGTTGCTTCCTCACGGCGTGATCTCTCGGGTGACCGCGATCGAGCCCTTCTCACCGGTGACCCAGCCGCCGATGATGGCCGACCACAACCCGGCGGGTCCGCCCGCGTGGACGATGTGCAGTCCGCCCACCGGGTTGAACTTCGGAACCCGGTGACCGGCGAAGGCCTCGGGTAAGCCCTCCTCGATGCCGCCGGCCCCTCGCAGCACGGTGTCGGCATCGACGGTGAGGTACTGGTCGAGCTCGTCGCGCAAACGCTGCTTCGACCACCCGGCGGCAGCGAAGCGGCTCATGTGCTCGGGCGACACGACCAGCATGGCGTCGACCCCCATGAACATGCGCGGCCCGTTGGCCGTGAGCAATGACTGGGCCAACAACCTCGTGAGCGACTCGGGCGTACGCGAGGCCTGGTCGATGACGATGTGGGGACCCTCGCCGCAGTACGCAGTGACGGTGTCGACACCAGGAGCGAAGCCGCGTTCGACCGAGAGTGGTTCCCACGCCGATCCCTCTTCGTCTTCGGCGAAGCAGAAACCGAGCTTGCTCGGCGAACCGTGGGTGGCGCGGTCGATTCCGCCGGGCTCGCCACCGCCCACGTTCTTCACCACGAGCTGCACGGCCCTTCCGATGGAGCTGTTGGCCCGGTTACCCTGGCCGAAGACGTTGACGCCGGAGTTCATCTCGATGCGATGCCGGATCGGTCCGTTGACGACGAAGATCGGACCGACACCCATGGTGGTGGCAAGCACACCGTGCATGTTGAAGTCGTCGCTGCACACCGCCTCGAGCGCGGTGAGCACGGTGGGGAGGTACTCAGGCTTGCATCCGGCCATGACTGCGTTCACGGCCACCTTCTCGACCGTGCACTCGGCAAGGTTGGGCGGCACGATGGCCACGACGTCGTCGGGACTCCGGGTGGTTCCGTCGAGCATGCGAGCCACGCGAGCCTCGGTGGGAGCAACCACCGGCAGGCCATCGGTCCAGCCCCTGTCGAACATGGCCTCGGCTTCGTCCTCGAGCTCGGCGAACTCGACCCGGCGGCTGCGGAGCCCGGTTCCCCCGAAGCGTGCGAGCAGCTCGTCGGCGAGGGAGGGGTCGACGCTGAGCGAGCCGCACCCGGGGGAGAAGTCGGTCATGCCGTCGGCCATGGCGCGTTCGGCGAGGGTCGGATCCCCCACGAAGGATCGCCACTGGTCGGCGCTCCAGCCGACGATGCGGTCGGTCTCGACGCCTTCGACGACGCGGAGCAGGGTGGGGACGGTTTCGATCGCGTGGTGCCAGGAGACTTCGAGGTTCGTGTCGTCGACGACCCACGGTGCATCGGCGGGGAACGTCGGGTCGTCCTGGCTGTAGACGGTCACGTCGTCGTGCTGGTCGCCCAGGGCGGTGAGGACGGGCGCCACGAGCTGGCACGTGGGGCAGTCGTGCTTCACGACGGCAACGAGACCATCGGGGAGGGCGGGTCGGTTGCTCACCGAGCCGACGTTAGAGGGTGGGCGCTCGGACAGCTAGGCCGTCGCCGAGCGCACGACGACGAACGACTCGTCCTGGAACCAGAGCCCTCCGTGGCGCTGGAGAGTGGCGATGGTTCCCTCGACGTAGTCGCCCGATCGTAGGCTGTTGTCGAGGCGTTCGTCGTCGATCTGGGCCACGTAGACGGCGGCGTTCCATGCGGCGAGCAGGGTGGAGGTTCCGATACGGCTCCCGCCCACCTCGTCGGGCAGTGCGTGCAGGTGGTAGGTGAACAACGACGCCTCGTCGCCGTCGCCCTCGAACCGGAAACGTTGGCCCTCGAGGTTCAGGAGATGATCGAGCCGTTTCACCAGGGTGTGTCGCGGCGTGGCGAAGGGTTGCTCGTCGGGCCAGAGCGAGCGGATGATCTCCATGCCCGGGTCGTGTCCGGTCGACTGGATGACGATCATGCGACCCTGATCGCGCAGGTTCTCGGCGAGAGGTGCCAGGATCTTGTCGACCTTGAACTCGGCGGAGCCGCGACTGCGATAGGGCTGAGCGGCCAGGATGAGGTCGTAGCCATGGGTGTACCGCGTCCGGGCGGGGATCACGTCGTCGAGGGCGAACCGATGGTCTTCTCGGTAGAGCACGAGGACCGACGGCTTGGCGTAGAGCGGATTGCCGGTGGTGGGTGACGAGACGGTCTGCCATCCCTGCTGGAGGATGGGGTCGAGCTTCTCGATCTCCTTGCTCAGCTCGTGGCCGGTGGTGCCCTTCAGCGGGACGTCCCACCACTGGAGCTCGTCGATCAGCTCGGGCTTGCGAGGCTCGAGGTTCGGCGCCTCGCGGTAGGTGAGGTTGGTGATCACGCAGACCAGCTGGGGGTGCTCGGCGAAGCGGTCGGCCAGCCGTTCGAGACACATGCGTGTGTCCTCGAGACTGATCTCCTTGCCGACGGCCACGATGGGGATGTTGGGAAAGCGGGCGTGCGCCTGGCGCAGCACTCGGCTGAGCACGTCACCGTTACCCGTACCGGCGTCGAAGATGCGAAGTGCGGGCGGCTCGGGCTCGATGTGGGCCAGCTGGCGCCCCGCCCGTTCGGCGGTGACCGCCTTCTCACTCGTCGTGGTGACGAAGAGGAGGTACTTCTCACGATTGTCGAAGAACCGGAACGGCTCGTCGTCGACTGCCGTCGTCCCGTCTGGCTTGTCGTCCACGCCTGGTCCCCCGAAACGTCTTCGCGTCACCTCAGGTTCGTCGCTGCCCGGCGTCGGGGCAAGACCGCATCACGGACACGACCCTGGTCGGCGGGTTCGAAGGCGCGGATCACACCAGCTACCTTGCCCCAATGCACCATGACCCACGGTTCGATTCGGTCGACCTCGAGGCGAAACGAGTCGGAGGTCAGATGAAGTGGAGCGACCATGATGGCGACGTCCTCGGCGCATGGGTCGCAGAACACGACTTCGATCGACCGTCCGAGGTTGCCGCGGCCCTCCACCGCGTGGCCGACCTCGGGGCATGGGGGTACTGTCGCACCGACCCCGACGTGCAACGGGCATTCTCGGTCTGGGCGGCCGAGCGCCACGGTTGGGCGGTCGATCCCAGCCTGGTCACCCTCACTGTCGACAGCATCCAGGCGGTGTGGGCTGCTACAGCGGTGTTGAGCGAACCGGGCGACGGAGTGATCATCACCCCACCCGTGTACTTCCCGTTCCACCTGCTCGCCCGCGACGTCGGCCGGGAGCAACTCGACTGGAACCTGCGTCGGGACGAGAGCGGGCGATGGGATCTCGATCTCGACGACCTGCGGGCGCTGTTGGCGAGGTCGCCAAACGCCAGGGTGCTCGCGATGTGTCATCCCCACAATCCCACCGGACGGGTGATGTCGGCGGCCTGGCTTCGGGAGTTGGTCGAGATCTGCGCCGACCACGACGTGTCGATCGTCTCCGACGAGATCCACGCCGACCTCGTCTATCCGGGTACGGAATTCACACCGATGCTCACCGTGCCCGGAGCGGCCGAGCGGACCATCGTCGCCACCTCCACCGGGAAGACCTTCGCCATGTCGGGCCTGCGCTGTGCGGTTGCCGTGGCCGGCGACCCGGCGGTGAAGCAGCGGTGGGACGCGACGTTCGGTGACCTGCTGCTCGGCCGGCCCAATCGGCCGGGGATGGATGCCACGATCGCCGCGTGGAGCCACGGCGGCGAGTGGACCGACGGCCTGGTCGCCTACCTCGACGCCGGCCGCACGCGCTTGGTCGAGCGGTTGCGGGCCGAGGCTCCGGCGGTGCGGTTCTGCCGGCCCGAGGCGACGTATCTGCTGTGGCTCGACGTGTCCGCATGCGGCCTGGGAGAGGCACCCGCCGAGGCCCTGCTGGCCCGGGCTCGCGTCTCACTGTCGGAGGGGTCGATCTTCGGCGCCGGCGGCGAGGGCCACGTGCGACTCAACTTCGGCACGTCCCACGAGCTCTGCGATCGGATCCTCGACCGCCTCGTCCCCCACCTCCAACCCTGAATCGGCGTCGTATGCGAGGGAGGAGGACTCGGTAGGGTCCACCGCATGACGATTCCGAACGACAACATGGAGTACCGGCGCCTGGGCACCAGCGGCGTGAAGGTGAGCGTGCTGGGATTCGGCAGCTGGGTCACCTTCGACGCCCAGATGCAGACCGACACCGCGCTCGAGTGCATGCAAGTGGCCCACGACGCCGGCTGCAACTTCTTCGACAACGCCGAGGTCTACGCCGGCGGGCGCAGCGAGGAGATCATGGGTGCCGCGCTGCGCGAGCTGGCCTGGCCCCGCTGGTCCTACATCGTCACCACCAAGCTCTTCTGGGGTATCCACGGCGACGACCCGAACATGCAGAACACCCTCAACCGCAAGTACTTGTTGCAGGGCATCGATGCGTCGCTGGAACGGTTCGGCCTCGACTTCGTCGACGTCGTGTACTGCCATCGTGCCGATCCCGAAACGCCGATGGAGGAGACGGTGTGGGCCATGAGCGACATGATCGCGGCGGGCAAGGCCCACTACTGGGGCACCAGCGAGTGGTCGGCCGACGAGATCCGCCACGCCATCGACATCGCCGACCGCCATCACCTGCACGCGCCCGTCACAGAGCAGTCGCAGTACAACCTGCTCGAGCGGCAACGGGTCGAGAAGGAATACGACCGCCTGCACCGGGAGACCGGCTACGGCAACACCACCTTCAGTCCGCTGGCGGCAGGTCTGCTCACAGGCAAGTACCGCGACGGAATCCCCGAGGGCTCGCGTGCCGCCCTCGACGGCTACGAGTGGTTCAAGGCGATGGCCGATGACTCGTCGGTGATCGAACGCATCGAGAAGCTGCGTCCGATCGCCGATCGGCTCGGGTGCTCGATGGCGCAGCTGACGTTGGCCTGGGTCACGCTGCATCCGATGGTGTCGTCGGTCATCACCGGAGCCAGCCGACCGAGCCAGGCCGTCGAGAACTTCGAGACCCTCGAGATCATCCCACTCGTGACGGCCGACGTGAAAGCCGAGATGGAACGCGCCATCGGCTGACCCCCTCGACCCCGCGTTCGAGGTCGAACAAGGGCGCGAAGGCCACGGCGACGAGCGGGTACGGAAAGACGATGTACATGGTCGCGGCGATGCATGCGTGCATGGCCACTGCCGCGGTGACCCAACCGTTGCGCCAGCGTCGGCTGAGCAAAGCGACCGGAGCAGCCAGCTCGATGGCCACACCGGCGACGGCCAACGGGGTGAAGATCCACGCCCGGGCCACGAGCGGTCCCGCGATCGGCGACGTCGACTCGCCGAGTACGTCCAGGCGCGCCGCGGTGTAGGCGATGTGGTTGCGCAGCGTGTCGCCGTCGAGCCATCCGAGCCCGCCGTAGCGCAGCTTGGCCACACCGGCGATCACGTAGGTCGTCACCGTGATCAGCGCGGCGAGCCGGAGCGGCCAACCGTAGCGAGCATCTGCCGCGGGGTCGGTCCGATCGGCCGCCACGGTTCGCCGGCGGGCGTCGAGCGACCAGACGTCGGCCGCCGGACTGAAGCCGAGCACGACGACGTGCAACACCATCAGGTTCTCGAAGTGCAGGAGCTGGCCCCACGAGCTCCGGTAGGTGGTGAGGGCCAGGAGCACGATCGACAGCACCGGGCCGGTGACTCGATGACCGGCGCCGAGAGTGAGAGCGACGGCGCCGGCGATGGCAACCACGATCATCCCGTTGACGGCGAGTGGGCGCAGGGGATCGTCGAGGAACCAGAGTGCGCCCACCGGGGCGAAGGGGCTCGGTCGGCCGTCGGCCAGATCGACGAACCGGGGTAGACGCACCAACAGGTAGAGCGTCGTGAAGGCGCCCACCAGAATGCGGAACGCAGCCAATCGGGAGGCAGGCGCCGGGTCGAGCAGCCAGCGGTCGAAGCGGGAGGGTTCCGTCGAGGTCATGGTGGCTGCTCCAGGGCGCACGACGCGTGTCGGTCCGATGACACCAGAGACGGTTCATCGGTGGCGCGGGCCACGACGTCGTGGCTCTCGGTGACGACCTCGATCGTGGTGAAGCCGAGCCCTTGCTGTACCGCCCGAGCAGCGATCTCGGTGCAGAGGGTCGTGGCCGCGTCCCCGCCCGCTCGGACGGCCTGGCGCACGAGCGACGCGACGATGAGGGGATCGTCACTCTCGCCGATCAGGTCCAGGTCGAGGCGGTGGTGTACCCCCTCGCTGTCGACGCCGACGGCCGTGGGGAACGCGACGACGGCGGGCCGTTCGAAGGCGTACATCGGGTAGGTCGACAGCGGGAAGCTGTCGCGGTCACGTAGTACCGGAACGACCATTGCCACCAGAACGGTGAGGGTGACGAAGCGGCGGATCCTGTTCGCCATGTGCCCAGTGTGGCCCAGCCTCCGGCCCGAACGTCAGAGGTTCGAACCCGAGAGCGCAGCGTTTTCCGGGTTGGCGCCCCGGGCCAATCGGGCGTAGCCCTCGACGGCCAGAAGGACCGTGAAGAACGCCACGACGAGCACAGTGATCAACTCGCGGGCCTCGATGGGCACGCTCGGAGGACGGATCACCGGTGCGATGATCAGCGCGCTGCACAAGATGAACGAGGTTCCGCCGATGAGACAGCGCCGACCGGGAACGAGATGAGGGATTCGCATCGACCGTCGTTCCCGATGGTGGGCAACGGAAGGCTCCTGAGTTGACAATGCGAGCCACGCAGCGATCAGGGTGAGTCCCGCCCAAACGGTGAGTTCGAGATACCTCTGCTGGGCCACCCAGACGCTGGGAATGCCCACGTAGGGCACCACGATCCGCGCCCGCCCCTGCAGCGCCTGGGCGTTCACCGGCGTGGTGTCGACGATTGCGTTGGCATCACCCTTGGTGGTGATCGCGGCGCCGTTGATGGTGTCGACGCGGTGCGTGGTCAGCTTGCCGTTGGCGGGGTCGGTGAAGGCGATCACCTGGCCAGGTGCGAGGTCGGTGATGTCCACACCGGGTTCGACGACGACGACATCGCCGACTTGAATGCGTGGGCTCATCGAACCCGAGGTGATGACCACGGAGTTCCAACCGAGAAGCTGGGGAAGAAGCGTCCAGACGAACAGCCACAGCATCGTCCAGCAGTACGTGGCCGCGGCGAGCCGGAGCGCGAAACCCGTCCATCGCCGAGCGCGAGCCGTGGCTCCGCCGTCAGGCGGAGCCACGTCACTCGGTGTCGCTTCGTAGCCCATGCAGGCCCTTGGTCAGCTGGCCATTGGCCAGACTACGGGGTGGTGTCGTCGCTTCGGACTTCCCAGGTGAAGGTGCCGGTGGCGCTGCCGCCCTGCGCCGCGTCGGGGGTGTCGGTGCCGAGGGTCACGTCGATCTTGTAGACGCGGTCCTCGTCGCCACCACTGGGGGTGTAGCCGGTGTAGCCGGCGCCGTAGGTGCTTTCCAGCGCGCTCAACGCGACGTTGGTGGCGAGCGTGGTGCCAGCGACGAAGCCGGAGCAGTCGCCGAATCCGCCGAGCGAAACCGCGGTGCCCTCGGTGATGGTCACGTCGAGGTGAGCGGCCAGGGGGGTCCCGCCATCGGCGGAGCTGGCGTAGAGCGTGACCGGCGTGAGGTCGAACGAGCTGCCCGTGTAGTCGACCTCGATGCAGTTCGTGATGACATCGCCAGGCACCATGTTCGTTGCCGTGAACATGGCAGTGGCTCCGCCATCGTCGTCCACGAGGGTGACAGTTCCGGCGGCCCAGGAGTTGCCCGGGTTGTCGGTGGTGTCGGTGAATGCCGCGTTGGACGTGCGGAAAACCAGGAAGCTGACCACCAGCAGCGACAGGAGAGCTGCCGCCAGCTGGAAGTTTCGGCCTTTGGTGGTTGACATCGCGTCTCCTTCTTTCTTGACCTCGGTGTTGCCCACGGGTCGGATTGTGCGACCACGGTGAGTCCAGAAGTCGTCCCTTCACACAACGGCAGATCTTGAACCGAGTTGAGCAAAACGTCGGATTGGGCCGATCAGCCCCGTGAGTTCTGCTCATTGACCCGGCACTCGAGTCATGAAAACGCCGGAAACAAGCCGATTGGCGCGTCAAGGCGAAAATCGCTCGAGATTGCGGGCTCAAGTCGGCGGTCTGCGGCTCCGGCCCCGTCAGGTGGCGGCCGGGACCCCGTCGACGGCGACGAAGCCGCTGCCGAGACGCGCCAGACCGAGGTCGGGGGAGTAGCCCAGCAGCGTGCCGGCCGCATCGACGATGATCGCCGATCGTCCCACGGCGCGCAGCGACTCGATGGGGGCATCGAGAGCCACCTGCTCCTCCCAGGGCCCATCCAGGCTGTTCGCCCCGACGAGGGCCATCGGGGCGACGCAACAGCCGATCTGTCCGACGAACCCGGGCCCCAGCGGCGTGGCCAGACCGACATCGGTGGCGACGGCCGTGTCGCCTCGGGACACAGCAGAGAACGATCGGCCGCCACTGGAGGCGAGCAGTGAATCCCCGTCCCACGCGAGGTGGGCATCGGGGCCCGAGCCGGACGCGACATCGTCGATGTCGTCGATGGTGATCTCGGGCGACTCGAGCAGGCGGCTGACCACCGCGGTGAACAGGCAGTCGCCATCCACCAGTGCGGACCGGACGTAGGCGAGTCGCGTGGAGCCGGCGTCGATGACCGGTAGACGGCCGTCGTCGATGTTGCGGGCGGCGCCGGTCCAGTCGATCTGCACGATCGATCCGATGCAGTCGAGGTCGTCGCCTCCCGATCGGCGCACGCCGACGAAGGTGATCTCGTGGACCGGGTCGTAGGCCATCGAGTCGACCGCGAGCAGTCCGGGGATGACGTCGGCGAGCTCGACCGATCGCTCGACGTCGGCACCGTCGCCGGACAACTGCACGAGGGTGAGATCGTCGGTCACCGCGACCACCGACGCGATGCCGAGGTCGAGGGGAGTCGCCGGGCCGCCCGCCGCCTCCTCGAGATCGTCGTGGATGTACACGAGCTGGTCGGTGCCCTGGCTGAGCGTGAGCCGTCGGCCGCCGTCGGTCACCACCGGACGCGAGCCCTCGATGATGCTGATGATGGCGTTGTCGTCGGGACCGGGTTCGCCGCCGCACGATGCGGCGTAGTCCGCGGCCATCTCCGTCGGCCGCAGTTCGATGCCGTCGAACACGTAGCTGCCGGTCAGCACCACACACGGCCCGTCGGCGTACAGCGACCCGTCGCTGCCGAGCAGCAGCGATCCCCACGGTGGCGGCGAATGCCGCGCGGTGTCTCCCTCGACGATCGTGTCGAGCTGCCAGTCGATGTCGGTGAAGGGCCCACCCTCCTCCTCGGGCGGAGCCTGGCGCTCGAAGCTCAGCGAGACGCCGTCGCCGGACAGCGTGAGGAGATCGTTCTCGAGGACGACGGCCTCGACCCGGCCGAGCGCGCCCAGGTACGCGGCCTCCGACTCCATGAGCGCAGGCTCACAACCCATCTCCGTCCATGCGAAGGCCTCGAGACGGACCAGTCCCGAGTCATCGATGGTTGCGGTGCCACCGAAGGAGTTGCACGCAGCGGTTCCGCCCCACTGGTCGCCGTCGATCACCAGGGTCGGTTCGCGGCCGGCCACGATGGGAACCGACACGCCGTCGACGGTGCCTGCGGTGAACAGGTAGGCGCCGTCGTGGCCGGAGGCGGCGTCGGGTGAACCGGAGGCATCGGTGGAGACGACCTCGGTGCTGTCGCCCCCCTTCGCGGCCCAGTACACGCTGACGGCGACCACCACCACGACCACGGCCACCGCCGCTTCCAGCCACCGCCGTCGCGCGCCACGAGCCGGCAGAGAAGCGGGCCGCAGGTCGTCGGTGCGCTCGTCGCCTTCCACCTCACCAGCTTCGCATCGCCGATCACTCGCACCCGTGCACCCCAGCGCGACGTCACCGATTTCGGCGGGTCCGGGGAGTGGGCGAGGATGGCGGAGTGCCCGAGGGTGACACCATACGGAGCCTGGCCGACCGCATCGGCGAGAGATTCAGGGGAGCAACCGTCACCCGGTCGACGTTTCGTCATCCGAAGCTGGCGCTCGCCGACCTCGTCGGGGCCACGCTCGCCTCGAGCGACGCCCACGGCAAGCACCTGCTCCTGCGATGGGTGGGCGGCCCCGCCGGAACCGGAACGACCCTGCATGTGCACCTGCGTATGGACGGTGCCATCCGCTTCGACCGTGCCGTCGAAGTGCCCGAGTGGCGCCGTCACGTCGAGCTCGTGTTCGAGAACGGCATGGTCCTGACCGGCCTCGACCTGCCGGCGGTGGGCATGGTGCCCACCGACCAGGAGTCGGCCGTGCTCGGCCACCTCGGACCCGACGTGATCGGCGACTTCGACGTCGCCGAAGCCGTCGACCGTCTGTGCGCCGACCCGGACCGGGCCTTGGCGGGAGCCGTGCTCGACCAGACCGTCATGGCCGGCTTCGGCAACGAGTATGCGATCGAGGTGCCCTTCATCGGTGGTGTCTCACCCCACCAGCCGGTCGGCTCCATCCGCGAGCTCGACCAGCTCGTGATGCTCGGCGCCGACCTCATCCGGTGGAACGCCGTCCGAAGTGGGCGCAACACCACCGGCCGGCGCATCGAGCGGGGTGACACCTGGATTGCCACGCCCCGACAGCGGCGGTGTCCGATCTGTGGCGATCTCGTGCGGCGCGAACCCGACACTGCGACTCCCTGGCGGCGGCGAACGGCCTGGTGTCCCACCTGCCAACCCGTCGCCGACACTGTTGGCGTCGACCTCGGCCGGGTGCGTGGGCTGCTCCGTATGCACCCCGTCCGCCGCAATCGGCCTTGCTGGTCGGCTCCCTAGGCTGGCGTGATGCCGCAACACGAGTGCTTCTCATGAGTGAACGACCCGCAGCCGAGATGCTGCCGTTGCCGGCCAGCGGCCGCCGCTTCACCGCAGCGCGGACGGTTCGTCTCGGAGATGTCGATCCGGCCGGCGAGCTGCGGCTGGACGCGATCGCTCGCTATCTCCAGGATGTGGCCAGCGACGATGCCGTCGATGCCGCGCTCGAGAACACGCTCGGTTGGCTGGTGCGGCGGACCATGATCGTCGTCGATCGGCCCGCGACCGCCGGCGAACAGATTCGGCTCACGACTTTCTGCACCGGTGCCGGGCGGGTCTGGGCCGAACGACGCACCGATATCCGCGGTGAGCACGGCGGCCACATCGAGGCGGTCAGCCTGTGGGTGCAGATCGACCTCGACTCGGGGCGACCGGCACGGCTCGGCCCCGAGTTCCATGCCCACTACGGCGAGTCGGCGGGTGGCCGGACGGTCTCGTCGAAGCTCAGCCTGCCCGCCCGCCCGCCCGACGATGCCGCCTGCCAATCGTGGGAGTACCGGCGGGCCGACCTCGATCCCTTCGGTCACGTGAACAACGCCGCCCACTGGGCGGTGGTCGAGGAGGTCCTCCAACAGGACGGCGCCCCTCGCATCGGCACGGGCGAGCTGGAGTACCTCGTACCTGCCGACGCCGATGATCCGAGCGATCTCGTGGTCGACGGCTCCTCCATCTGGGTGCTCGCCCATGGCCGCACCCTCACCGCCGCACGCTGGACGCCCAGCCCGGCCGACCCAGAAGTGATCGAATGAGCGCCTACAAGACGATCGGCCTTCGGCCCACGGTTGTCGAGATCACCGACAGCGCGGTCGTCATCAGGCGGCACAAGCTCATGGGTCAGGACACGACGTCGATTCCGCTCGACCGCGTGCTCTCGGTCGACGTTCGTACCGGACCGCTCTTCTGGCGGGCCCAGGTGGTGTTGCATGCCGGCGACGACGTCGTCGTCGAGGGACTGCGCAACCGCGACGCCGCGGCGATCCGCGCCGACATCGAACGCGCACTCAGCTGAGCACTCGGTTGGGTCACTCGCCGATGCGACGGTTGTAGTCGTCGATCGCCTCATCGGCGTTCGACTGCATCTCGGCCTGTACCTCAGCGGGGTCGTCGCCCGCATACAGGGCTTCGAGCCCGTCCTCGATGGCGTCTCGGAACCCGAGATGGTCGCCGATGACCGGCCCGCCTCCGCCCGGAAGATCGCCGGGACGGGAGAGCTGATCGAAGGCAACTCGGAATCCGGGCCGTTCGACCCACAGCGCCTGGAGCCCGGCATCGTCGCTGGCCGAGGATCGCGTCGGGATGTACCCGGTGCCCATCGACCACCGCACCTGCTGAACAGGTTCGTCGAGCCAGGTCATGAAGTCCCACACGGCAGCCCGCTCGGCGTCGTCGGTCTCGTTCAGCAGATAGAGCGACCCGCCTCCCACGGCGGTAGCACCAGCGGCGAGGCCGGGGAAGGGCCCCACTCGCAGGTCGACATCGGGGGCACGCTCCAGCTGCTTGTAGATCTCGCCGAGGCTGGCCGAGGAGGCGATGGTCATCGTGGCGGTGCCGAGACCGACCGCCACGAACTTGGCCAGCGCCGCTTGATCGCCGCCCCGTCCGGTGATCTGGAGCAGGCCGGCGTCGTGCATGCCGTCGAGCCACTCCAGCACGTCGCCCACGGCCTCCGAGTCGAGCCCCGGGTTCTGTGCTCGTGCGGTTCGACCGTTGTCGTTGTCGACGAGGGCGACACCGGCGGTGTTCACCCACTGCTCGAAGGGCCAGGCGTCGACGTCGAGGACCAGCGCCGTGGGCACCGTGCCGGTGTCGACCAGCGCCCGGCTGACCGATTCGAGCACACCGAGATCCGACGGCGGATCGTCGGGATCGAGCCCGGCTGCGACGAAGTCGTTGCCGTCGTAGAACAGAACGGGATTGGCCAGTTGGAACGGCATGGTCACCAGCTCGCCGCCGATTCGATACTGCTCGAGGAGACGAGCCGGATGATCGCTCAGGTCGTAGTCGGCTGCGACCACGCAGTGCTCCACCGCGATGATGCTCTGGCTGTCGACCATCTGTTGCATCGACGTCTCGTTGAGCTGGATCATCGAGGGCAGCGTTCCCCCGCTGCGTAGCGTGCTGATGTACTTGTTGAAGTTGTCGCGGTAGCCGCCCTGGAACACGGCCGTGACCTGCACTGCGGTCTGGCCGTCGTTGTAGTCGGCGACGAGCTCGTCGAGGACCTCTCCGGTCGTCGCCGACATCGCGTGCCAGAACTCGATCTCGACGGGCCCGTCGGCTCCGGCGAGCGCGGCCGTCGGGCACAGGGCCTCGCTGGCGCTGCGTCCTTCATCGACGGCACCGGGAGTCGGTGCGTCGACTCCGCTCGGCGTCTGCTCGCCGGTACACGCCGCAGCGAACACCATGGCCACCAGACCGGTGACGAGGAACCGACCGACGAGCGACGAACGGTGGATGTTCATGGCGTCACCCCTTCACCGAACCCGCGGTCAGCCCGCGGATGAGCTGGCGTTCGAACACGACGAGCAGCACGAGAATCGGGATCGTAGCGAGGAGAGTCGCCGTCATGATCACCCCGAGGTCGGGCCCGACCGCGCCGGTGAGCTGTTTGAGGCCGATCTGCACGGTACGGCGGTCGTCCCGGTTGGTCACGAGCAGCGGCCACAGGTACTGGTTCCAGGCGAGAAGGAACGAGAAGAGCGACAGAGCGGCGACCGTCGACCGCACCAGCGGCAGGGCAACGCTGCGCAGGATCCCGAGATGGCCGTAGCCGTCGACGACCGCCGCATCGAGAAGATCGCGTGGGATCCCGAGGAAGGCCTGACGCATCAGGAATATGCCGAGCGGGAAGGCGACGAAGGGCAGGACGAGCGCCCAGTACGTGTCGACGCCGCCGAGCTGCTGAACGGTTTCGAAGTTCACGACGACCGTTACTTCGAAGGGGATGATCAACGATGCGGCGACGGCGGCGAGAAGGGCCCGGCGGCCGGTGAAGTCGAGGAAGGCGAGCGCATAGCCGGCGAGCACCGACGTGACGACCTGTCCGATGACGATGGCGACCGACACGACGGCGGAGTTGACGAGGTAGCGGCCCATCCGGGCTTCGCCGAGCGCGGTGGGAACACTGCCGAGGTCGATGCGGTCGGGTACCAACACGTCGAGGCTCCCCAGCTCGGTGAGCGACTTCTGGGCGACCATGACCGCCGCGTAGACGGGGAACAACACGATGGCCGCCACCAGAGCCAACAACAGGTAGCGGGCCACCAGCTTCGAGCCGGCCGCCAGCTCGATCCGCTTCGCGTCAGCTGCCATAGTGCACCCGCCGATCGAGCCAGCGGAACTGGACGAAGCTCAGCGCCCCGACAACGAGGAACAGCAGAACGGCCTCGACCGACGCGGCGCCGCGATCGAGGGGCAGTTGCTGCACGATCGAATACACCATCACGTTCGTCGAATCCTGCGGTCCACCCTCGGTGAGGATGTCGATCTGGCCGAACGACTGAAAGGCCCCGATCGTCAGGACGACGGTCAAGAACATGAGCTGGGGTCCGAGCAGGGGCACCGTGATCCGCAGGAACCGCGACACCCGGCCGTGGCCGTCGACCCGTGCACTCTCGTACAGCACTTCGGGGATCGACTGCATGGCGGCGATCGTCACCACGAAAACGAGCCCGAGGCTCTGCCACACCGTCGTGAGGGCCACCGTCGCCAGAGCTGTGTCGGGGTCGTTCAACAGGTTCACGGGGTCACGGCCGGCGGCCTCGAGCACTTGATTGACAATGCCCGTCGACGGTTCGAGGAGCACCAGCCACAGCATCGACGCAACGGCCACCGACGTGGCGATGGTGCTGGCGAAGATGATGCGAAAGAGGCGAATGCCGCGGAGCTGCTGGTTGGCCAGGGTGGCGAGCAGCAGCCCGAGCACCAGCGCCGTCGGCACGGTGAGCACGACGAAGCGGACCGTCACGCCGAGGCTGTTCAGGAACGAGTCGGACCCGGCGACGTCGCGGTACTGGTCGAGGCCCACCCAGCGGCTGTTCCGACCGAAGGGATCCTGCACGAAGAAGCCGAGCCACGCGGTACGCAGGAGCGGGTAGAGGACGAAGACGCCCAGGATCAGCACCGCGGGTGCCACCAGGGCCGTGGCCAGGCGGGTTTCGCGTCGCCGCGACCGTTTCACGGCCACGGGATCCGCTCGGAGGTCGCCGGGTCGAACCAGTGGAGCTGCGCTGGGTCGGGCCGCATGTAGACCTCGTCGCCGATCCTCGGCGGCTTGCCCCGTTCGGTCCACCGCAGGCAGGCCACATCCCCGGCCGGGGTCGTTGCGCCGATCAGGTGCTCGTGGCCGAGATCTTCGACCCAACCGACGGTGCCGGGTACCCCGTCGCCGGCGAGCTCGATCGCCTCGGGCCGGATGCCGGCCACGACAGCCGATCCCCCCGACCAGACACCCCGGAACGAGGCATCGGCGATACGCACGCCGGCGACTTCGACGGCCGCGTCGTCGACGACGGTTGCCGACCAGAGATTCATGGGAGGCGTACCCACGAAGCCGGCGACGAACAGGTTCGCGGGCCGGTCATAGATCTCCTCCGACGTACCGAGCTGCTGCAGCCGGCCGGTGTCGAGCACGGCGATGCGGTCGGCCATGGTCAGCGCCTCGACCTGGTCGTGGGTGACGTAGACGACCGTCGCGTCGAGTTGCTCGTGCAGTCCGACGAGATCGGCCCGGGTCTCGATCCGGAGCTTGGCGTCGAGGTTCGACAGGGGCTCGTCCATCAAGAAAACACTCGGTCGCCGGACCATCGCACGGGCGAGCGCAACTCGCTGACGCTGCCCACCCGAGAGCTGGCCCGGCTTGCGGTCGAGCACGTCGGTCAGGCCGAGCTGGGCCGCGACCCGCTCGGCTTCCTTGTCGCGATCGGGTCGAGCGATGCCACGCGGCTTGAGCGGGAAGCCGATGTTCCGCCGGATCGACATGTGCGGGTAGAGCGCGTAGCTCTGGAACACCATGGCGATGTCGCGCTCTTTGGCGTCGACGTCGTTGACCACCCGGTCCCCGATGCTGATCTCGCCGTCGTCGGGCCGTTCGAGCCCGGCGATCAGACGCAGGACGGTCGACTTGCCGCATCCCGACGGTCCGAGCAGGACCATGAATTCGCCATCGGCGACATCGAGGTCGAGATCGTCGACCGCCAAGGTTGCGCCATCGAACCGCTTCGAGACTGCTGCGAGCTTGACCGTCGCCATCAGGATCCTGTCGGCACGTCATCCGGGAGGAGTCCTTCGATCCTGTCGGCCCCCCACGCGTACAGGCCAGTGCCAAAGGTCCTCAGGCCGATTTCGGCAGGGCGGCGGTGGGTGGGGAACAATGGCAGACATGGGGAGTGGGTCGGCGGAGACGGTGGTGGTCGTCGGGGGCGGCACCATGGGCGCGGGGATCGCGCAGTCCATGCTCGAGGCCGGAGCGTCGGTGGTGATCGTCGAGTCGGGGGCCGAGCGAGCCGACGCGGCACACGCCCGGGTGGCCGACGGACTGCGGCGCCGGTTCAAGAACGACGCCGACCCCGAGGCGGCGGCCGCGCCCCTCCTCGAGCGACTCGACGTCTCCGCCGGGCTGCCCTCCACGAGCGATGCCGTGCTCGTGATCGAGGCCGTTCCCGAGGACGCCGCGCTCAAGGCCGAGGTGCTCGCGTCGCTCGAGGCCCACTTCCCGCCGACCACGATGCTCGCCACCAACACCAGCTCACTGTCGATCGACGGGCTGGCTGCCGGGCTCGCCCACCCCGAGCGGTTCATCGGCATGCACTTCTTCAACCCCGTGCCCCGTAGTGCGCTGGTGGAGCTCGTCACCGGTCGGGCCACCTCGGCCCGAACCGTCGCGGCCGCCGAGACGTGGGTCGAGCGCCTCGACAAGGAGTCGATCGTCGTGCGCGACGCTCCCGGCTTCGCCACCAGCCGCCTCGGCCTCATCATCGGCCTCGAGGCGATTCGCATGGTGGAGGAGGGCGTGGCCTCGGCCGAGGACATCGACCGGGGGATGGTGCTGGGCTACCGGTTTCCCATGGGACCGCTCCGGCTCACCGATCTGGTGGGCCTCGACGTGCGCCTCGGGATCGCCGAGCACCTGGCCCGCGAGATCGGCGAACGGTTCGAGCCACCACAGCTGCTGCGCGACATGGTGGCTGCCGGTCACCTCGGTCAGAAGACCGGCAAGGGATTCTACGACTGGTAGGGGTTCACCGGGCCCGTAGCTTGTAGCGCTGGATCTTGCCCGTCGCGGTCTTGGGCAGGCCCTCGACCATCTCGTAACGGCGCGGCCGCTTGTACCCGGCCAGCCGCTCGCGGCAGAATCCGGTGAGTGCCTCCCCGTCGGCGGGGTCGACCTCGGATGCGATCACGTAGGCAATCGGTCGCAAGATGCCGGCGTCGTCGCGTTCCCCGACCACGGCAGCTTCGAGCACCCCTGGGTGCTCGATGAGCACCCCCTCGACCTCGGCGGGCGAGACCCACTCGCCACCCACGCGGAGCATGTCGTCGACCCGCCCGAGGTAGGTGTGGTAGCCCTCGGCGTTGCGGCTGTAGAGGTCGCCGGTGCGCATCCACTGGCCGTCGAAGGTGGCTCGGTTGGTGTCGTTGCGGCACCAGTATCCGGTGGCCGCCGACCCGCCCTTCACCAGCAACTCTCCTGGTTCGTCGACGGGTTGGTCGTTGCCGTTCTCGTCGACGATCCGACACTCGTAACCCGGAACGGGCACGCCACTGGTGCCCGGCTCGAGCGCGTCGGGCCGGTTCGAGAGGTAGATGTGGAGCATCTCGGTCGATCCGATGCCGTCGAGCACCGTGACACCGAAGCGCTCGCGAAACCGCTCGAAGGTCTCGGCGGGGAGCGGCTCGGCTGCCGATGCGCCGTAGCGCACCGAGGTGAAGGTGTCGGCGGGCAGCGTCGACGCGTTGAGGGCGGCGTAGAAGGTGGGGATGCAGAAGAACAAGGTGGGTTTCTCTCGGGTGACGATGTCGGCGACGAGCTGGGGCGTCGGGGGACGGGTGGGCTCGAGTACCGTCGATGCGCCGACCGAGAACGGGAACGTGAGCGAATTGCCGAGCCCGTAGGCGTGGAACATCGGCCCCACGGAGTAGCAGCGGTCGTCGGGACCGATGTCGAGCACGTGGCGGGCATAGGTCTCGCAGGTGACCCGGATGTCATCGTGGCGGTGCATGGCGAGCTTCGGCCGACCGGTCGAGCCCGACGTGCACAGCCAGAACCCGGGTGACTCGGCCCACGTCGGGTAGGCCGTGCTGTCGGCTGCGGATCCTCCGGCCACGAAGTGACCCCACACGACGTGTTCGTCGACGCCGTCGCCGGTGGTGACCACGTGGGTCACGTCGGTCGTCCCGGCGATGAGGTCGGGGATCGCCGCTTCGCGTTCGGTCGACACCACCACCACCCGCGCCCGGGAGTCGGCCACGATCACTCCCAGATCGCGTCCGGGCAGCAGCGGATTCATCGGCACGGGTATTGCACCGATGCGCATGGCGCCCAGGAAGACCGCCACGAACTCGACCGAGTCGAGCATCGCCATGGCAACGCGTTCCTCGGGGCGGATGCCCAGACCGCGCAGCGCCGCCGCCGCTTCGAGCACCCGCCCGTGGACGTCGGCGTAGGTGAGCGTCTCACCCCCGCTGCGAATCGCCACGCGATCGCCGTTGCCGTCGTCGAGGTGGCGGTCGACCAGCCATTCGCTGGCGTTGAAACGGTCGTGCATCGTCGTGTCCCCCTGGAACGGATCAGCTTGCGAACTGCGATTCGATGGATGCCCACCACTGGCGGGCCGGTGGCGTGAACTGCTCGTGCAGTGTCCGGAACCTGACGGCCGCCGTGTCACCCGGCCAGTCGACAGGAAGCAGTTCAGCGGGTAGATCCGGATCGAGCAAGGGGAACCGCCGCCACTGGTGCACGAGCAGCACGAGGGCCGCGGCGGCCTCGAGTGGCGACCCGGGCGTTTCGGGCACCGAGTCGATGAACTCGACGTACTCTGCGGCGACGCGTGGAAGGTCCCACGCCCGGGCCGCGAGCTCGGCACCGTCGCCGATGTCGCCCATCTCGGCCCGGAAGATCACGGGGTTATCGATGTCGAGCTCCACCAGTAGCCGAGCGGCCTCGTCCTCACGATCGGTCCACGGTGAGAGCCACACCCCCTGGCCGACCGTGCCGAAGCCGGCCCAGCCGAGGCCGATCTCGAGCCGATAACGGCGACGGCGCTGAGCTTCGGGAACGCTCACCATGGCCAGCAACCACTGCCGGTCCCATTCGGACGGCCGCTGCCCGAACCCGTAGATGCGCGCCGCGCCCGATGCGAGCAGCGCATCGGCCCATGGCGTCAGTCGCCAACGAGTACGCCTTCCGAACCGGTCGCGCTCGAGCCAGCCTTGGTGCGCAAGTCGGGCAATGGATTGGCGGGCGGCCTTGGGCTCGACGTCGAAGAGCCCGAGCACCTCGAGCAGGCTCTGGGTCCACACTTCGCCGCCGGTGGGTGCGACCAGCTCGCCCAGCACGGTGACGAGCAGGCCGCGCGAGCTCGGAGCGGTCACCGCGCCGTCGCGACGAGCTCCGAGGATCGGCGCGAGCGTGGCATCGCCGGAAGCCCCGGAGAGCCGATAACGTTCTACAGATTGCTGGTGTTCGACGATTGAGGCATGGTATATCAGGAGGACGCCGGCGTGAAGCCCGGCGCAGAGGAGAGCCCATGACGGTTGCCGAAGTCGCTGTAGCCCCCATCACCTTCGAGTGTCAGCCCGACAGCTATCGCCACTGGATCCTCACCCTCGACGCGCCCCTCGCCCACCTGTCGATGAAGGTCGACCCCTCCGCGGGCACGCTCGGCGACTACGAGCTCAAGCTGAACAGCTACGACATCGGCGTCGACATCGAATTGGCCGATGCGATTCGCCGGGTTCGCTTCGAGCACCCCGAGGTGCGGTGCGTGGTGATCGACAGTGCGGTCGAGGGCGTGTTCTGCGCCGGAGCCAACATCCGCATGCTCGCCGGGGCCAGCCACGCCCACAAGGTGAATTTCTGCAAGTTCACCAACGAGACCCGCCTCGAGATCGAGGAGGCCTCGGCCGCGTCGGGGCTTCGTTTCCTCGCCGCCATCAACGGCGCCTGTTCAGGAGGTGGCTACGAGCTGGCCGAGGCTTGCGACCACCTCGTCCTGGTCGACGACCGGGCCAGCTCGGTGTCGCTGCCCGAGGTGCCCCTGCTCGGGGTGCTGCCCGGCACCGGGGGTCTCACCCGTCTCACCGACAAGCGCCATGTGCGACGCGACCACGCCGACGTGTTCGCCACCCGCGCCGAGGGCGTCCAGGGCGCTGAAGCGGTGGCGTGGCGATTGGTCGACGAAGTTGCGCCCCCCTCGGCCTTCGAGGCCGTCGTGCACGAGCGGGCGCTGGAGCTGGCGGCAACCTCCGATCGCACGCCCGACGCCGACGCAGTGGTGCTCGGTCCGCTCGACCGTGAGCTCACCGCCGACCGCGTGCAGTACCGGTACGTCGCTGCCGATCTCGATCGCGCCCGCAGCGTGGTCGAGCTCACGATCACCGCCGACGCCGATCCGGTCTGGCCGCTCACCGCCGCCCGCGAGCTCGACGATCTGCTGTGTCATCTGCGATTCAACGAGCCGACGCTCGGCACGATCGTGTTGCGCACGTTGGGCTCGGCCGGTGACGTGCTCGTACACGACGACGCGCTCGCCTCCCCCGAGCGTCATGCCCAGCGAGAGATCTCGCTGCTCTGGAAACGAGTGCTCACCCGCCTCGACCTCACTGCCCGGTCGCTCGTGGCGGTGATCGAGCCTGGCTCGTGCTTCGTCGGCATCCTCGCCGAGGTCGCCCTGGCCGCCGACCGCAGCTACATGCTCGACGGGGTCTTCGAGGACGACGACGACCCACTGCCCCCCGCGACCATCCAGCTCACGCACGTGAACACCGGACCGATGCCGATGTACAACGGCCTCACCCGACTGGAATCGCGCTTCTGGGGCCTCGACCCCGTACTGGACGCCGCCGCAGCGGCGGTCGGCGAGCCCTTGCTCGCGGCCGAAGCCCGCGAGCTCGAGCTGGTGACTTCCACGCCCGACGACCTCGACTGGCACGACGAGGTGCGCCTGGCCATCGAGGAGCGAGCCAGCTTCTCGCCCGATGCCCTCACCGGCATGGAGGCCAACCATCGCTTCGCCGGCCCCGAGACGATGGCCACCAAGATCTTCGCCCGCCTGTCGGCCTGGCAGAACTGGATCTTCATCCGACCCAACGCCAGTGGACCCGAGGGGGCCCTGCGCCGTTACGGCACCGGCTCCCGCCCCAGCTATGACCGCAACCGCACCTGAGAGAGAACAACCGTGACTGCCATCGACTACTCCTCCCGTATCCCCAACAACGTCGACCTCGCGAGCGATCGTCGTCTCCAACGCGCCCTCGAGAACTGGCAGCCGCGCTTCGCCGACTGGTGGAGCGAGATGGGCCCCGCCGGCTTCCAGACCAACGAGGTGTACCTGCGTACCGCCGTCGACGTGGGACAGGAGGGCTGGGCCCACTTCGACCACGTCGCCATGCCCGACTACCGGTGGGGCATCTTCCTGTCCGAGGCCGATCCCGAGCGTCGTATCGGCTTCGGTGAGATGAAGGGCCAGGAGGTGTGGCAGGAGGTGCCGGGCGAGTTCCGCACCGACCTGCGTCGCCTCATCGTGGTGCAGGGCGACACCGAGCCGGCATCGGTCGAACAGCAGCGCCTGCTCGGGAAGACCGCGCCCAGCCTGTACGACCTGCGCAACCTGTTCCAGGTGAACGTCGAGGAGGGTCGCCACCTGTGGGCCATGGTGTACCTGCTGCACGGCTACTTCGGCCGTGACGGCCGCGACGAGGCCGACGCCATGCTCGAACGCCATGCCGGCGACCCCGACCATCCGCGCATCCTGGGCGCCTTCAACGAGGAGACGCCCGACTGGCTGAGCTTCTTCATGTTCACCTACTTCACCGATCGTGACGGCAAGTACCAGCTCGGGGCACTCCGCGAGTCGGCATTCGATCCGCTCAGCCGTACGTGCGATTTCATGCTGAAGGAGGAAGCCCACCACATGTTCGTTGGCGCGAGCGGCGTCGGCCGGGTGGTGCAGCGCACCGCCGAGCTGATGAAGGAGCACAACACCGACGACATCGCCCGCTTCGGCGGCGTGAACCTCGACACGCTGCAGCGCTACATCAACTTCCACTATTCGGTGTCGGTCGACCTGTTCGGGTCGGAACGTTCGACCAATGCGGCGAACTACTACGCAGCAGGGTTGAAGGGCCGGTTCAACGAGGCCGACTACGACGACGACCACGTGCTCGACGACACCGACGACACCTACCTGGTGGTGCACGACGGGAAGATCACCACCGAGACGCTCTCGTCGAGGACCCTGGTGAACCAGCAGCTGCGCGACGGGTACGCCGAGGACTGCGCCAAGGGACTCCGCCGCTGGAACCGCATCCTGGCCGAGGCCGATGTCGACGCGGAGCTCTCGCTTCCGCATCAGGGTTTCCATCGCGCGGTTGGTTCGTTCGCCGACCATCACGTGAGTCCCGACGGCCGGGTCGTGAGCGACGACGAGTGGGCCGCCAACGAGGGGGAGTGGCTGCCGACCGACGACGAGCGCGCCCACATCGGGTCGCTGATGAAGCCGCAGCTCGAGCCGGGGAAGATGGCGGGCTGGATCGCTCCGCCGTCACGCGGCATCAACACCCAACCCGTCGACTACGACTACGTGCGTCTGTGACCGAGCCCCGCCTCGACAGGGTCGAGGTGGGTGGCGCAGCACTGGCCACCGCCACCTGGGGTGAGGGCGCCCCCGACGTCGTGTTGCTCCACGACGGTCTCGGCTCGATCGGCCAATGGCGTGACCTGCCCGCGCTGTTGCACGACAGGCTGGACGAGACCGTTCTCGCCTACGACCGGCCCGGCCACGGTTCGTCGACGCCGGTGCCCGACGGTGCCTGGCCCGTCGACTGGATGCAGACCCAGGCGCTTCTCCTCGGCGAGCTGCTCGACACGCTCGGGCTCGACGCGCCCCTGCTCGTCGGTCACTCCGACGGCGGTTCGGTGGCGCTGCTGCATGCGGCGTGGCAGCCACATCGAGTGCGCGGTGTGGTCGCCCTCGCACCGCACAGTTTCGTCGAACCGGTGTGCGTCGATGCCATCGTGAAGATGCGCAACGAACCCGAGCGTTGGATCGGCGGTCTCGTCCGCCATCACGATCACCCGGAAGCGGTGTTCGAGGCGTGGAGCGCGGGCTGGACCCGCCCCGAGTTCGCCGCATGGGACATCCGGGCCGAACTGGCCACCATCACCACCCCGGTCGTCGTGGCCCAGGGCGACGCCGACGAGTACGCCACCGACGCCATGGTCCACGAGACGGTGGCGGCGATCGGCCCGAACGCCGAGGGGTTGCTGTTGGCCGGATCGGGCCACCTGGTGCACCACCAGGAGCCCGATGCGGTGGTGAGTCTGGTCGAGCGTATGCGGCGCGCTGCCGGTTGAGCTGTCAGACTCGCGTCATGATCACTGTGACGATCCTCTATCCGAAGACCGACGACTCCACGTTCGACATGGACTACTACACGGCTACCCACATGCCGCTGTTCGCCGAGGTGCTCGGCGACGCATGTCACGGCTGGGGCGCCATCAATGTGACCAGTGGCGAGTACGAGGCCATCGGCTGGGTCAGCGTCGAGAGCATGGACGGCTTCAACGCCGGCATGGGGGCCAGAGGAGCCGAGGTCGTGGCCGACATCCCCAACTACACCAACGTGCAGCCCCAACTGGTGTTCGGCGACGTCGTCGTCTGAATGCCCCGGCGGGCAACGCCGGCACCATCCGGGCGCCCCGGGGGCCCGAGCGGCCGCCTCGCCACCCGACAACCGCGCCACATGGCGACTCATCGTCGTGGCCGGCGAATGAGCGTCGGCCCGGAACACCTGCGACCGCTTTGCCGGACTGCTCTGTTCGCTGGCCATCGTCGCGGCGGCGTGCTCGGCGGGTGACGGGTCAGTCGTGGATGGACCAGCCCGACCGGGTACTTCCCGACGATGGTCTCGGCGCGTTCACGAGTCTCGTCAATCGCTACTTCGGCGCACGCACCTTGCTCGACGCGCTGACGATCAGGACGCACCCCAGCAGCGCCCGGCGACGTCGACGCACAGCCCGAGCTTCGCCCACTGGTCATCCTCGGAGAGATCGTTGCCATGATGGGTGCTCGAGAAGCCGCACTGCGGGCTCACGGCCAACTGGTCGAGGGGCAGGACATCCGCGGCCTCCTCGACGCGAGCCACCATGTCGTCGATCGGCTCGAGGTCGGGCGTCTTGGTCGTGACCAGTCCGAGCACCGCAACCTTCCCCTCCGGCACGAAACGGAGCGGCTCGAACCCACCGGCCCGGTCGCTGTCGAATTCGAGGAAGAAAGCGTCGACATCGAGGCCACCGAACACCCGCTCTGCGATCGGCTCGTATCCGCCACTGGCCACCCAACGACTCCGGAAGTTCCCGCGACACATGTGCGTGGTGACCAGCAGGTCGTCGGGTCGCTCGGACACCACCTCGTTCATGGCGTCGCGATAGCGCTCGATCAGCGCGTCCGGGTCGTCGCCTCGATCGGCCATCCTGGCCCGGAAGTCGGTATCGCACAGATAGGCGAAGCTGACGTCGTCGATCTGGAGATAGCGGCACCCGGCGGCGTACAGCTGGGCGACCTCCTCGCGGTAGGCGGCCACGAGGTCGGTCCAGAAGTCGTCGAGGTCGGGGTAGACGGCCTGGTCGATGGCCGAGCGCCCGCCGAGCAGGTGGGCGATACCAGGACCGGGGATGGTGATCTTGGCCGTGCGATCGGTGGTCTGGGCGAGGAACGAGAACGCATCGACGAAGATGGGTGAGGTGTGACCGAGCCGGCCGACGACAACGGGCATCGGCGGGCTGGCGTCCAATCCCTTGAAGCTGGCCGGCCGTTCGCGGACCTGCAATTCGATGCCGTCGATTCCGTCGAAGAAGTCGAGGTGCCACCAGTCACGGCGGAGCTCACCGTCGGTGATCGCCTCGAGGCCGACCTGTTGTTGGTGGGCCACGAGCTGGGTGATGGCTGCGTCCTCGGCGGCCCGCAGCTGCTCGTCGGAGACCTCTCCCTCGCGCCACCGCTGTCGGGTGTCGGCCAGAGCGGCCGGGCGGAGGAGACTGCCGACGTGGTCGGCTCGGAGTGGGAGTGATGGCATGGTGAGTCCTCGAGTCACTATGACACACCGTCGACTTGCGCCGACCTCTACCTTTTGGCGAGGGCCACGTGAGCGCGGTTGGGTGACGTCAGGCGACCGTTGTCGATGTGGTCGGCGAGTGCGTCGACGATGTCATCGATCAGCCGTTCGCGGGCGGCAGGGTCCATTGCTGTGATCTGGTCGGCGATGGGCAGGGCGGCGAGGTTGCCCCCGATGGCTGCGATCGCATCCATGGGTTCGCGCTCGATGGTCACTGCATGGACATCGACCGACGAGAACCCTGCGTCGACGAACAGCTCCCTCAACTCGTCGGGATCGCCGAGGCAACACGGTGCCAGCATGGTCTCGCGAGCATCTGCGGAGACATGGCGGCCCAGCCCGTCGGCGAGTGCGGCGATGTACGGGTTGTGTTCGGCCGAACGCCAGACGCTCACTGCGGCCACGCCATCGGGACGAAGCACACGGTGGATCTCCCCGACTGCCGCCGCCCGGTCAGGAAAGAACTGCAGACCCTGCTGACACAGCACCGCATCGAAGGTTTCGGCCCCGAATGGCAGATCGGCGGCGTCGGCTCGACGCCACTGGATCGGAGCATCTGCGACCGGATGGCGGCGGGCCTCGGCAAGCATGTCGGTGTTGAGGTCAGCCGCCACGATCGCTCCGTCCGGGCCGAGCAGCGGCCCGGCGGCGCGACTCACGATTCCCGTACCGCATGCCAGGTCGAGAACCGTCGAGCCCGGTTGCAGATCGGCGCGTGTCACCAGTTCGTCGGCCCAGGACGCAAACCACGACGCCACGAACCGTTCGTACTTCTCTGCCGCAGATCCCGACATCTGCCACCGCTCATCAGCCATGTCACAGCATCGCGCACTCTGCCATCGGGTCGGTGTGTGGAGGTGATGGGACTCGAACCCACGACTTCCTGCTTGCAAAGCAGGTGCTCTAGCCAACTGAGCTACACCCCCGAACGGGACGGCATCAGGGTATTGGCTGGGCAGGACTTTGGACTCT